>DYTG01000023.1 GCA_020726085.1 Sulfurovum sp. | reverse complement strand
TTTTTATTAATCCATAGCGACTCTGGATGATAAATTTTGTCTAAGGTGTTAATCTGTCCAACGCAATCTAATGTCTATTGATCAAATACTCTCTAGGCAGTAGATAGTTGTGTGTTTTGAGCGGCATATCAAAATAACCCTGCTCAAACCCAATGGCGTAGAGCCTATCAAGTGCTTTGAGTTGTAGCTTACTTAGCTCTATTGACTCATCCGAGGCGTACATATCGAGATATTTTTCAAGCATACTATCACCAATACGCACCAGCTTCTCCTCTTGTAATCTTTGACACAGCTCCTCTTTTTTGTCGTTGGCTACCTTGACTCCCTCTATCAAAATATCTTCAAGTTCTAAGGCACGATTGAGTGGCAGACTTCGTCTAATGACCATGCCTCCTAGTGGAAGAGGAAGATTTTCCCCTGCAAGTTCCACCCAAATATCCCATATCTCTTTTTCTACTTCGAGACTCTCATCAAAATCCAAAATTGATTCATGGATAAGCACTCCCGCATCGACCTCACCGCTCAGCACGGCTTGTTCGATCTCCAAAAAGTTTCGATAGCTAATACGAGCATGGGGGTAGTAGAGCTTAAAAAGCAAAGCGTTGGTGGTGTATTTGCCACTAAGGGCTACTTTGAAGTTGCGTTTGAGTTTTTTATCCTTTGGTTTGATGAGTTTAGGACCGTATCCATCGCCAAAGCTCACCGCCGTACGCAACAAAGCGTAGTCATTTTTGATATAGGGATAAGCCCCAAAGCTAATAGCACTTATATCGTAACTGCCTTTTAAGGCTTCAATATTGAGCGTTTCGATATCCAAAGCCTCATTGTGTATAGCGTAATCTTTGGTATTAACCCAACCAAATTTGATAGCATAATACATAAAAATATCATCGGCATCGGGAGAGTGGGCTAAGAAGAGAGTTTTCACACGGTTTTCCTAATTTTTAGCAAGATTATAACCCAACTTAACTAAATACCCTATCAATTTGACATCTTTTACTCCCTTTTAGAAAAGTTGCTATATAATGCCAAAAACATAATTAAGGTATAAACGATGGATGAGAACAAACGCAAAGCCTTAGAGATGGCGATGAAACAGATTGATAAAACCTTTGGGAAGGGGGCATTGATACGACTAGGAGACAAAGAGATTGAACCCATTGAGGCCATTAGTACAGGTTCGTTAGGACTTGATATGGCACTGGGTATTGGGGGTATTCCTATAGGGCGTGTAGTAGAGATTTACGGGCCAGAAAGTTCAGGTAAAACGACTCTAGCACTTCAAACCATCGCTTCGGCTCAAGATGAGGGCAAAGTGTGTGCTTTTATCGATGCCGAACACGCTTTGGATGTGATGTACGCCAAAAATTTGGGAGTGGATGTCGAAAATCTCCTTGTCTCTCAACCCGATTTTGGTGAACAGGCTTTGGATATTTTGGAGACGATTGCGCGCAGTGGGGCGGTGGATTTGATTGTTATCGACTCTGTAGCAGCGCTTACGCCCAAATCCGAAATCGATGGAGAGATGGGCGACCAGCAAGTGGGTGTACAAGCACGACTTATGAGTAAAGCTCTGCGAAAACTCACGGGAATACTACACAAACTCAACACCACCGTCATCTTTATCAATCAAATTCGTATGAAGATTGGTATGATGGGATACGGTTCACCTGAGACAACCACAGGAGGAAATGCGTTGAAGTTTTACGCCTCGGTGCGTATCGATGTGCGTCGTATTGCTACGCTCAAAAGCGGTGAATCTTCTATTGGAAACAGGGTCAAAGCCAAAGTGGTCAAAAACAAAGTCGCTCCGCCTTTTAGACAAGCCGAATTTGATATTATGTTTGGTGAGGGAATCTCCAAAGAGGGTGAATTGGTCGATTACGGTGTCAAGATGGATATTATCGACAAAAGCGGTGCATGGTTTAGCTACGGGGCTACCAAACTGGGACAAGGCAAAGAGAATGTTAAAGTTTTCCTCAAAGAGAACCCCCAAGTAGCCAAAGAGATACAAACCAAAGTCAAAGAGTCATTGGGCATTGGCGGAATGCTTATGATGGATGGTGGCGAAATGGTGATAGATGAATAGTACAAAAGTGTTGTTGCAATATTGAGCTTTTAGCTTCTTTATGGTATATTTATCTTATTTTATCAAAAGGGAATCAATATGGTATTTATCGAAGACATCGTAGCAAGTGAAGTGATGGACAGTAGAGGCAATCCTACCGTCAAAGCAACAGTGAGTTTAAGTGACGGCACAGTCGCAAGTGCTATTGTACCAAGCGGAGCGAGTACAGGCAAACGAGAAGCTTTGGAACTAAGAGATGGTGATGAAAGATACATGGGCAAAGGGGTACAAAAAGCGGTCAATAATGTCAATGAGCATATTGCTAATGAGCTTTTAGGTATTTCACCTTTCAATCAAGCTGAGGTTGATTTGATTATGAAAGAGCTTGATGGGACAGAGAACTACTCCAATTTGGGTGCTAATGCGGTATTGGGTGTCTCTATGGCGGTAGCACGCGCCGCTGCACAAAGTTTGGGGCTACCGCTCTATCGCTATTTGGGCGGAGCTAATGCTGTAACATTGCCTGTTCCGATGTTTAATATCATCAACGGCGGAGAACACGCCAACAACTCGGTTGATTTTCAAGAGTATATGGTTATGCCAATAGGTTTTGAGAGTTTTCATGAGAGCCTAAGAGCCGCTTCTGAAGTCTATCACAATCTCAAAAAAATTATCAACCAAATGGGAGAATCAACCGCTGTGGGCGATGAAGGTGGTTTTGCACCTAATTTAAGCTCCAATGAAGAACCCATTCAAGTCATTTTGGAAGCCATTGAAAAAGCAGGATACAAAGCAGGTGAACAAATTGTCATTGCTTTGGATGTAGCTGCCAGTGAGCTTGTCAATGAAAACGGGAACTATGTTTTGGCTTCTGAAGATAGAGAGCTAACCTCGGCTCAAATGGTAGAGTACTACAAAGATTTATGCGAAAAATACCCCATTGCATCCATCGAAGATGGTTTGAGTGAAGATGATTGGGAAGGATGGAAACTGCTCACTCAAACATTGGGAGATAAGGTACAACTTGTAGGTGATGACCTCTTTGTAACCAACGCCAAAATTTTATCAGAGGGTATCAACAAAGGCGTTGCCAACTCTATCCTTATCAAACCCAACCAAATTGGAAGCGTAAGCGAAACCATGCAAACGATTCGTTTGGCTCAACGAAACAACTACACCTGCGTCATGAGTCACCGAAGCGGAGAGAGCGAAGATGCCTTTATCGCTGATTTTGCCGTAGCACTCAATACAGGTCAAATCAAAACAGGCTCAACAGCACGAGGTGAACGAACCGCAAAATACAACCGATTGCTAGAGATTGAGACTCAATTGGGTCAAAATGAGTATTTGGGTAGTGAACTATTTTAACATGGGATTAGATACTTGCTCATAGATTCGATAAAACAGCTAGAGTATAGAGCAGGAATATCTATTCAATACATTGCGTTATCATTTGTTATCACCATTCTACTAGGGATTTATATTGCTAGTGTATTTTTTGGCAAAAACTCAATCTACACCCTAGTAGAACTAAGAGACAAAAAACATTCACTCCAACAAGAGGTTTATAAACTTAGGCAAGAAAACAAACGATTGCAAAAAAACTATTTTGAACTAAAACAACTTGAAGCAAAGGATAACCTATGAAACGTTTATTGCCATTTATTTTACTTGCTACTCTAAGCACTCTCTATGCCGAAAACAACGCCACAGATACCACTAAGCCCAATACCGAAATGGAGAAAATTGACAGTATCGAAAAGGATATTTTAGACTCTCTTGAAGCCGATACCCAAAACGATGAAAAAAATGGTGACAAAAGCACAAGCAAGGACAAAGAGTCCAAATAGCTGGGCTAAATATCAAAAAGCTCCGCTACAAAGGTTTTTTTAACCTCGCCACCAAAGTGGTATTTACCCTCTTCATATTTGACATAAAGCTCATCGCCGCTTTTGGGCAAAGCTCGGATACTATCACCTACTAAACCCTCTTTTTTGGCTCTTATAAACGCACTCACCATTCCTGTGCCACACGCCAACGTCTCATCCTCTACGCCTCGCTCGTAGGTGCGTACACGGATATCGTTCCCAGTAATTTTGGCGATATTGACATTGGCGTTGTATTTGTAACGCAACTCTTTTGCCATGACCGTATCAAAGCTTTCAATAGAGTCTTGGATACTAATAAGATGCGGCACACCCGTATCGATAAGCCACCACACTTGTCCATACTCCTCGATACTCTCATCCAGAATTTTTGGGTCGGTCATTTGACTTACGACGTACATTCCATTAATCGTAGCGTTAATTACCCCTGCACCTGTGAGAAATTGGGCAACATTATCTTTGGATATTCCCTTTTCGTAAGCGTAGTGTGCTGCTGCTCGTGAGGCATTGCCGCACATTGAAGCGTAGCTTCCATCGGAGTTGTAAAAATCCCACTCAAAATCATACTGAGAATGAGGAAGCAACACCACCAACCCATCGGCTCCTACGCCGTTTTGTCGATGGCAAAGCTTTTTTGCCTCACTGCTTCTATCCTTTCTCTCTTGCGCGTGATAGAGTATAAAATCGTTGCCATTGGCACTGTATTTGGTAACGTTCATTGTTTATCCTTATGTATTAGTTAATCCAATCTCCATGAAGAGACTACATTTCTGCCATTGCTTTTGGATTCGTAGAGGGCTTGGTCGGCGTAGTGATAAATATCTTTAAGCTCCACCTCATCACTGGCAAAATCGACATAACAAAGCCCCAAAGAGAGTGTTACTGTGTCATAAGGCTTATTAAGAAGATGCTCCAAATTTAATTGGGCTACATTGTGACGCATACTGTTGGCATATTCGATAGAATGAGCGTAATCGATGTTTCTAAAGAGCAAACCAAACTCCTCACCTCCCAATCGAAAAACATAATCGCCTGAACGTTTCAAGGAGGCTTTGAACGCTTTGGCTACGCTTTGGAGGACGATATCGCCTTTGTCGTGTCCGTAGTTGTCATTGTAGAGTTTGAAATTGTCCAAATCCATCATCACAAAACTTAAACTCGTCTGCATCTCTTTGGCTTTGGCATACTCTTCTTTAAATATTGTATTAAAATGGCGACGATTATAAATAGCGGTAAGTTCATCGATGGTAGAGATCTCCTCAAGCTTTTTTTGCAAGAGTTGTTGCTGGGTAATGTCGGTAAAGGTGACAATATAGAGCAACTCTCCGTCAAATTTAACCAAA
The DNA here is from genome assembly GCA_020726085.1 of Sulfurovum sp. GTDB lineage: Bacteria > Campylobacterota > Campylobacteria > Campylobacterales > Sulfurovaceae > FS08-3. The sequence continues at coordinate 12,725 of DYTG01000023.1, read as the reverse complement.
CTAGCAATCACCTTGAAGTAATATTGGTTCTCTTTGTATCGAATCAATACCTTACTATCGGGATTGGCAATGGCTTCGCTAATCCAATTGTTGGCTTTTGAGGAGTGTAAAAAATGGCTATCCTTCACAAACTCAAAGAGATCACAAATACAACGATAGTGTTTTTTGAACTCCTTGATAGAGCTAAATTCAGGAAAATATCTAAAAAATTGATGATTTGTGCTTAATATCTCATGGGCGTTGCTTACTACAATAATATTGGGATTGTTATCAAAGAGAATATTGAGATACTCTCTGTTTTTATTGCGAATACGCTCCAAGCTTTTTCGTTTGCTAATATCTTGATGCGTTCCCGATAGACGCAAGGCATTACCCTCTTTGTCCCGTCCAATCACCGCTCCCGATGCCTCAATCCAAACATACTCTCCGTTTTTGTCCATCAAACGATACTCTACGTTAAAATGCACATCTTCGTCAATTGCTTGTGTGATTTTAGGCATAATGTGTGATTTGTCGATAGGATGGAGGCGATTGAGCAAATCTTTGATGGTATTAGTGACACTGCTTCGTTGCAATTTTAACATCTCCAACCAACGCTCATTGACGTAATACTTATCGGTTCCAAGCTCCCAATCCCAATAGCCCACATTGGAACCATCAATGACATTGGAGAGCTTTTTGTTGTAGCGTTGGAGTTCACCGTTGAGATGATCAAGCTTTTGCGTTTGGGCTTTGACTTTTTTATCAAGGATTTGATTGAGTGTGATGGTTTTATGATAGTGCTTGAGCCATCGATAGAAAAATGCACTCAAAACTATCCAAAGTATCGCAATCAACAATCCAATAGCGTAGTGAGCATGGTAGAAAGCGTTTAAAACACACAACAAAAAGAGCGCTACATGCATCAATGCAATAAAATAAAATTTCCTATTCACTACCCTATCCTATTTTAATCATAAATATATATTATAACTTCTTGATGCTTATTCCATAGCGTTATTGTATCCCAAAATCAAACAATTGGCTATTGTTTATATAATCGAAATTTATACATTTGACAAAGAACCTATTTCGCACTACAATTGTATCTACAAAATAAAATGAATAGGGTCAAAAATGAAACAAGCTATCAATATACGACTCGAAAAGGAGATTGTTCAAAACCTTGATGAATATGCTTTGGAGCTAAACACAACAAGGACACATTTAATTGAAAAAGCTATCGAATTGTACTTTGATAAGCTAGATGAAATGATTGCTGACAAAAGGATTGACGACCTCAAAAGTGGTAAGACCAAAGCTGTATCACTTGAAGAAGTTTTTAAATCGGTTGGACTCAATGTTTGATGTAGCTTTCGACCCTGAAGCACAAAAAGAGTTTTTAAAGCTAGATACTCAAGCACAAAATTTAATTGCTGTAAAAATTTTGGATTTGAAAAATGGAAATTTTGCAACCGATAAATCACTCAAAGGAAAACATAAAGGGAAGTTTCGCAAACGGGTTGGAGATTATAGGATTATTTATCTCAAAGAAAATAGTCTCTTGCTTATCACACTGATTAGAATAGCACATAGAAAAGAGGTGTATTGATGTGTGAGATTTTTCAATGCAGATTTTATGCACAAAAATAAGCTACTAAAAGACATCCTTCAGGTTTATTTAATATTATTTTGCTATAATTCCCTTCCCTAAAGTATTGACAACTCCCTTTGAGGGATGAAATGAGTTGTGAATACTTTAGCATATTTACACAAAGGAAAAAACAATGACAGTCATTAGATTAACACGAATGGGACGCAAAAAGAAGCCCTTTTACAGAATCGTCGTAACCGATAGCCGAAAGAGACGAGATAGCGGTTGGATTGAAGCTATTGGATACTACAACCCCATTTCAGCCCAAAAAGATCTTGTCATCGATAGAGAGAGACTAACATACTGGACGGGTGTAGGTGCAAAGATGAGTCCAACCGTTTCACGACTAGCCAATAAATAAGAGTCCCTATGGTAGAAGAGTTGATCGCCTCCTATGCAAGGTTACTCGTCAGTAGCCCTCAAAGTATCCGTGTAGATGTCGAAAATATTGATAATGCTCTTGATGAGATTACCATTTATGCATCAAGTGAAGATATTGGTAAGCTCATTGGCAAAGAGGGGCGAATGATAAATTCTATCAAAACCTTTATCTCAGGATGCAAAGCAAAAGGTGGCAAAAACTACCGCATCAACGTGAAGCCTCTTTAGATGCTTTCAACAACAAGCCATCAATTTTTTATCGCCCAAATAGGCAAAACGCACGGACTTTGGGGTGATCTCAAAATCCACTTTCATACCGACTTCCCAGAGCAATTTCAAATAGGTAAATCGTTTGAGAGCGATAGGGGCAAACTTCAAGTGGCTCGTATTGATTTGGATAAGGGATTGATTGGTTTTGTAGGATACGGCGATATTGACACTGCTAAACGCCTTACCAATACCAAGATTTACACTTCACTCGAAGAGACCCAAAAGAGCTGTGACCTTCAAGAGGGGCAGTACTTTTGGTTTGATATTATCGGTTTGCTTCTCTATGACCATGAAGAACTTTTGGGCAAAGTAAGCGACATTCAACGAATCTTAAACATCGACTACCTCCAAATTGATACCGATACTACACTAATTGAAGCAGGTTTTGCCAAAAGTTTTTTAGTCCCCTACATTCCACGCTATATTCTTAGTGTCGATAAAGATGCAAAAAAAATAGTGACACAAGATACCAAAGATATATTAGAAGCGAGTTAAAGTAGCCTCACAATCAACTTTTGATAGGAATAGCCTCATTACTTATCTACTATCTTATTACTCTATGCCTTTTCAAACTACCCTTTGAAGCTCAATATCAGGGGCATAAAATCCTTTGTCGTTGCTCAAAATCAAATCACATACCATCTCTTTGGCACAGATATATTGAAGTATATCTTCTAAATCTTTATGCTCACTGGCTTTGCCAACCCTGATAGCTTCATGGATAATATTAGCATCAATAGGGATAATCTCAACAAAGCTTGTAATAGCTTCAAGTTGAGCAATAACTTTACTAAATTCATTGTGTTTAGCTGCTACATAATAGATCGTAGTAAAAATATCGCAACTTGCATAGAGCCTATCACCGTTAGCCAAATGGGTGGTGAGCCGCTCTTTGGTGATGGCAACTCTATCTCTTTTAATATCAATAAGGTCTAAAATGATATTGGCATCCAAAAAAAGCTTTTGCATCGGTTATGCCATTTCGCTTTTGATACTTTGATAATCTTTGCCACCTAAATTAATAGCTTCAATCAATTGGAGGGCTTGAATTTTTTTCTCAATAGCTTGTTGTTGGTTTTGAGTTAGCATCTCTTGGTATTTATCATACGCTATAATGACTGCAAAAGGTTTATCTCTTTTGGTGACAATAATATCCTCTGCATTTAGATGTGAAAGAATATGCGTTTGTTGTTTGAGTTGGGTTGCTGTAATGTTCATTTATAAGCCTTTTATCTATTTATATAACTCTTTGGTCACTATGTCAATAGCCAATTTTCGCCATAATAAGACATTTTCAAAGGTCTAGCGGATGCATTTTAGATAAACAAAAGGTAAAATTTATGAGTTATAAGCAACAATTAATAGAAATTTACAATGAAGCAATCGAAAATATTGACACAAAATGATAATGAACTAAAATCTATTCATAAGCAAAAATGGAATGAACTTTTGAAAGAGCTAAGCCATGAACTATAAATTTATTGACCTCTTTGCTGGGATTGGTGGTTTTAGGCAAGGGTTTGAGGCTTTGGGGTGCGAGTGTCTATTTAGTAGCGAGATAGATATTCATGCTAGGCAAATGTACTGTGAAAATTTTGGTGAATTACCATTGGGTGATATTACTCAAATAGATGAAAATCAAATCTCAAATCACGATATTTTATTGGCAGGTTTTCCATGTCAGCCTTTTAGTATTGCAGGGGAGAAAAAAGGATTTGAAGATACGAGAGGAACGCTATTTTTTGATATAGCTAGAATACTGAAAGCCAAAGAGCCAAAAGTTGTCGTTTTGGAAAATGTCAAGCATTTTAAAAATCATGATGGAGGAAAAACATTAAGGGTTATTTTGGATACGCTTAATGAATTGGGCTACGCCACAAATTGGGAAGTTTTAAATGCAAAAGATTTTGGTGTGCCTCAAAATAGAGAAAGGACGATTATCGTAGGTTCACTCAATGGCGTAAAATTTGATTTTAATAAACTTGAAAAAAAATCACCCGTGCGTATTGTAGATATTTTGGAAAAAGATGGAAAGTTTGACTATTTAGAAGAGGGCGAATATACCTTGATAGAAAATCCAAAGAGACAACCATCTGGGCTTATTTTTTGTGGCTATCGCAATAAAAATATTCGCACTAAAGGTACAAGAGAAAATACACAACACCTCTCAAGGGTACACAAACAACCCAATAGAATCTATGATGCCAATGGAACGCACCCGACAATCGCCTCTCAAGAGTCCGCAGGAAGGTATTTTATCTATCATGAGGGCAGAGTTAGAAAATTAACGATGATGGAGTGCTTTAGATTGATGGGTTTTGGGGATGATTTTAAACTCATTGGCTCAAAAGCCAATCTCTACAATCGCATTGGAAATTCCATCGTTGTACCCATGGTAGAGGCTATCGCCAAAGAGATTAAAGTTCAAATTTTAAATGCTCAAAATAAAAAAGAGTTTATTCCTTAGTCGCTCTTTGATGTAAGTTATGGAGATTTGTATAATAATTATAATGTATCTTTATAACCAAACCACAAAGTTACCAACATAATATCAAGTCTAGTTTATATATTCATCCAGTATCAAAAAATATTTTTGCCCAATTTTCGCTATAATCACACATTTTCAAAGGTTTAGCGATGCGTTTTAGTTTTGTAACACTTTTTCAAAATATTATTGAGGGCTACTTTGGTGATTCGATTTTGGCTCGTGCGGTTGAGGGTGGGCAGATTTCGATAGATTTTTATAATCCTCGTGATGTGACTACCGACAAACATCATCGGGTTGATGCACACATGGTGGGGGGAGGAGCGGGGATGCTTATGGCTCCTCAGCCGCTTTTTGATACTTTTGATCACATCTTATCACTCTGGCCTCATGCCCATATTATCTTTTGCTCCCCTGTTGGCAAACCTTTTAGGCAGCACGATGCCAAACGTTTGGCGAAAAAAGAGCATATTGTACTCGTAAGCGGTCGTTATGAGGGGATTGATGAGCGGGTGATTGAGAAGTATGCCGATGAGATATTTTCGATTGGAGATTATATTCTTACGGGCGGAGAGTTGGCGAGTATGGTGCTGTGCGATGCTATCAGTCGCAACGTCGAGGGAGTATTGGGTAATAGCGACTCTTTGGCGATTGAGAGCTACGAAGAGGGGCTTTTGGAAGCACCTGCCTTCACAAAACCTCTTATTTATGAGAACTACTCTAGTATTTTAGAATATTCTAAGGGAAATCATAGTAAAATTATAGACTTAAAAAATCGACTATCTAGGGCAAAAACGCAATATTTTCGTCCCGACCTATACAATATAGTCAAACAAAAGGCAAACGATGAGAAATAAATATATTGAAAACTTTGAAAACGCTCAAATGGAGAGCAAAAATATTCCAGAGTTTAGAGCAGGTGATACACTTAGAGTAGGTGTAATGATCAAAGAGGGTGATAAGCAAAGGATTCAAAACTTTGAGGGGCTTTGTATCTCTCTTCGAGGCGAAGGTACAGGCAAAACCTTTATGGTACGAAAAGTAGGTGCTAACGGTGTAGGCGTTGAGAGAATTTTCCCTATCTACTCCGATAGTATTCAATTTATCGAGGTACTTAGAAGAGGACGTGTAAGACGTGCCAAACTCTTCTATCTTCGAGATCTCAAAGGTAAAGCAGCGAGAATCAAAGAGTTACGAAGAAAATAGTCTTCGCTTTATGAGGGTTTACCTCGTAAAGTACTCCAAACCATTACAAAATCTTACCACTTCACATCCTATCTATAAATAACTTTCGATAAAATTTCAATCATAGAACACATTAGGATAATTATGTACTTTGTTCGTCAATTTTTCAATAAAATACTCTATGCGTTGCAACTGGTTTTGATTTTGCTTTTTATCATCTTTGAAGAGATTATGTGGGAAGGCATTGCACAACCTATCTACAACTATTTTCATGCGCTCAATCTCGTGCAACGCCTTGAGGGTCATCTTGCCAAAGTAAACGCTTATGTGGCGTTGTTTATCTTTGTGGTGTTGCTTATGATTGTTGAAGCTGCTGGGATTGTCTCGGGGATTTTGTTTGTCAATGGGCAATTGCTTGTGGGCGGATTTCTCTACATTGCCAAAATTCCACTGGCTGCTTTTACCTTTTGGATATTTAAAGTGACCAAATTTAAGATGCTCTCATTTGGTTTTATGGCGGGGGCGTACAAACGTATCACCGCTTTGATGAAGTGGGTCAAATCGCTTCAAACCTATCAAGAGCTTATCGAAACACTCAAAAAAACCAAAGAGTGGCTCAAAAAAGAGTTCAAAGCTTTCAAGGAGCGTTTTTTTTCCCAAAAGAGCGGTTTTATGGAGCGATTTAAGCACCTCTACCATGCTATCAAAAATAGCCTAAACAAACCCCAACCAAAGAGCGACCATGAGACGAACCCGACTCAAACCAAAGAGTAACAAAGCCCTCTATATCATCTTTGGGGTAGCGGTACTTCTTGCTATTCCTCTGCTTTTTGAGCAAAGTCGTACGTTTGTGGTTGCTTTGGTAATACGCTCTTTTTTCTTTGTCGAAACGCATATTGTCTCGTTTATCGTCTCTTTTTTTCTTATCAATGGCAAATTTATCCTATTGGCATTTATGAAAAAAATTGCCCTACTTACCACCATAGGACTTGGCAAACGCTATATCACTGAAAAGATTATTATTTACAATTTCAAAAAACACTTTTTGCGTCATCTCAAAGATGAAATGACCATCATTAAAGCCTATTTTATCCATCTTTTCAAACGCTCTCCTATCATGCAAAAAGTCATTGCCCTCTTTGCCTTTATCGCTTCGCTTAGTGTCGTGACCAAATTTATGGGTCTTTTTTTGGCGTTTAAAGTACTACTAGCACGAATGTGGAGCTTTTTGTTGGCGGTATTTCTCAAAATCGGGGCGACTACGGCGTACTTTTTTAACGACTATCTATGGAATAGCTTCATCGCCCCATTGATAGAAATCCTTATCTTCTCATGGCTTATTGAGTTGCTTGAAAAAATCCCTACTTTTAAGCGTTGGTTTGCCAAAATTTACGATATATTTTTGGTGGTATTTAGGGTACTTGAGAGCGTTTTGGAGCGATTTTTGCACCTACCCATCAAGCACCTTTTGGCTATTTTGGTGCGTAAAATACAGCGTAAAATTCGCAAACTTACCAATACGCAAATCAAATCAAGCCATCAAGCCATACTCCAACGAAGAGCCAACCGTATCAATTTGCATCAAACCATCATTAGAAAGCGAAAAATCTACTGGCAATCGCTCACACAACCCTATACCAACCTCTCTATTGTCCAAAAAATAGCCCACAAACGCAACCAAAATCCAACCATTTACCAAAAAATCAAACAAAACAAAAAAGGTAAAGCAACTCTCAATAGAGCCAACCCCATCAATGCTTAGCGTGGAAATTTAGCACCTTGCATTTGAGCCATAATATCTTGCATTTGTCGCATACCGTTTTTGCCTGAGAGTTTTTTTGCCATTTTGGAAGCGTTTTTAAACTGTTTCATAATGCGATTGACTTGCACTTGTCCTAGTCCCGCTCCTGTAGCGATACGGCGTTTGCGAGAGTTGTTGAGCAAATCGGGATTTTCACGCTCTTTGGGAGTCATAGAGGATATCATCGCTTTGATAGCTTTGACTTCAGAGGAGGTGTCAAAATCCATATCGCCTAGCTGTTTGGCAATACCACTCATGCCTGGTATCATGCTAAGCATCGATTTCATAGAGCCTATCTTTTTCATCTGCTCCATTTGATTGAGGAAGTCATTGAAGTTAAACTCCCCTTTTTTAATCTTTGCGGTAATCTTTTTCGCCTCTTTTTCGTCGATAATCGCAGCGGTCTTTTCGGCAAGTGATTCAATATCTCCCGCACCCATGAGTCGTTTGACGATTCTATCGGGTAGAAACTGATCCAAATCGGGCATCTTTTCGCCCGAACCAATAAAACGCAAAGGCACACCCACTTGTTTGGCAAGTCCTAGAGCCACGCCCCCTTTGCTATCGCCATCAAATTTACTCAATACTACCCCTGTAATACCAATTTGCTCTTTGAAGCTCGTAGCGGTACGAATAGCATCTTGCCCCGTCATGGCATCGGCGACGTAGAAGAGTTCATGGGGTGCGGCAATTGCTTTGATAGAGGCTAGTTCACGCATAAGGGCATCATCGATTGCCAAACGTCCTGCAGTATCGATAAGTACGACATCGTAAAGCTCTTTTTGGGCTTTTTGGAGCGCCTCTTTGATAAGCTCTTGGGGTTTTTTGGCTTCATCGGCTACGAGTGCGACATCGATTTGAGCAGTGATTTGACGCAACTGTTCAACGGCTGCGAGTCTTTGAAGGTCGGCGGCGACAACGAGTACCTTTTTTTTCTTTTGCTCTTTGAGAAAGTAGGCAAGTTTTCCCGTAGTTGTCGTCTTTCCACTCCCTTGCAAACCAATCATAAGCACAACCGTTGGGGGTTGAGGGGCAAAAACAAATCCTTGATTGCCATGCACGGTGAGAATATCGACTAGCTCATTGTGCAATGCTTTGAGGAATTGATCTTTGCCAATCCCAACTTTTTTGGTTTCAATCTCTACAACACTGAGCAAATCTTTGACGATTTTATGATGTACATCGGCCTTGAGCAACGATTTTTTTAGCTCACCTAGAGCCTTTTTCAAGGCTTTTTCATCATCTTGAAAACGAATTTTACTTATGGCATTTTTAAAACTATCCGTTAAGGTATCAAACATACAAACTCCCTCTCTATTAAAGATAAGATTTTATCCAAAAAATACTTAACTTCTCAATTTTGAATTTTACAGATACAAATAATTGGCTATGATGCTATTGTAATGGTTGTTTGTGTTTTTTAAGTTCTCTCATCATGCGTCTAAAACCAAAATAGACAATAACCAAAATCAAAATTCTCATAAGATTGATAACAAAGTGCATCAATTGGAGGTGTTCATCAATGTTGTTATAGATCATGGTTACATCTTCTATGATAATTATTTTGGCAATAGCAACATTTTGAAAATCTTTCATATCAAAACTGTAGAGATTGTATATTTTATCTTTGATTTCTAAACCGTAAATATTATCAAAGCCATAATGAATAGTTTGAAGCTGATGAATCAAATCGTCGTGTTTGCTTAAATTGCTAAATTGTAAAGTATAGTTTCCAATAGAGAGGGGAGCAATATCTTGTTCTTGGTAGAGATTTAGTGCATTTTTTTGAACAAAAATCATACCTTGCAAATCGTAGGATTTTTGAAAGCGATCCAAAATATAATCGGGACGTGTGCCAAACTCAACAGCGCCGATATAGCGATTATCATAAAAAAGAGGAGTAAAAGTGCGATAGGCTAGAGCGTAAACCCCTTTTTCAAACCCCACAATAGGTTCTTGATGCTGATGAATATGACGCAATGCGACTCTTAGGGCGGAGATATTATCATCGTATTTATCGGGTTCATGCATACGCAAAAAGGAGTTACCATTGGGCAGATGATAATGAATGACATTGGAGTGGTGTTCGTCTTGCTTGAAACTATCCCAAATAGGAAAGGTTAGCTCATAGAGTCTATGTCGATTATGCGTAGCGAATGCTTCAAGTGTATCGGGACTTTGAAGACGACGCACCATGCGTTCTGTGGAGAGCTGATACTCATTTAACACATAATTATAAAAAATATTAATATGCTGATAGCTTCTTGTATGCATAAAGCGATGTTGATGCTCTAAAAAAACATCAAAGCTTCTAATTAAAATAGCCGTAAATGAGAAAACTACGACGGTAACAAAAATAAAGGTTTTGGTTTGCGTTGATAATCGTTTAAACATCGTAAATAACCTCTAGTCTTTCTGAGAAATATTATACCCACTTTTCAATTCAACTCTTCTCGAATGTGAGCTACTATTTAGCATCCTTTGCTATAATTGCCAAATGAAAAATATAGAGATTTCCAACATAGCCAATTTGCCAACACAATACGGCAATTTTAAGATACAATCGTTTAAAGAGCAACTCCTCCATGATAGACGTGAACATCTAGTCGTCTTTACCCAAGAGTTACCCACCACGCCCAATGTGCGTATCCACTCCGAATGCCTTACGGGCGATGTTTTAGGTTCGCTTAAGTGCGATTGCGGGGAGCAGTTGCATTATGCCCTTAAATACATCAGCCAACACGGCGGTATGCTCATCTATCACCGCCAAGAGGGACGAAATATCGGACTTTTTAACAAAGTCAATGCCTATGCTTTGCAAGATAACGGACTCGATACGATACAAGCCAATCACCAATTGGGATTTGAAGCCGATGAGCGTACTTATGATATTGTTGAGTTTATTTTGAATTATTTTGACATCAAACGCATCAATCTTTTGACCAACAATCCTACCAAAATCAACTCGCTTCAATCGGTAGAGATAGTAGAGCGTTTGGAGATCAAAATTGATGCCAATCCTTTCAACCAAAACTACCTTTGGGTCAAAAAAAGCTTCATGGGACACCTGCTATGAGACTCTCACAACTGCTTCAATCCAACCAAATAGAGCTTCATGATGCCCAAATCCAAAAGCTTGAAACCTTTGCCCAAACGCTCCATGAGTGGAACCGCATTCACAATCTCACAGGAGCCAAAGATATAGAAACAATCTATAAAAATATCCTCGATTCGCTCTATCCAATTACTTTCATAGAGACTCCCCAGACACTGCTTGATGTTGGTAGCGGTGCTGGATTTCCTGCCTTGCTTTTGGCTATTGTGCTAGAACAAACTCAAGTAATATTGTGCGAACCGCTACACAAACGGGTGGCGTTTTTGAAATATGCCACTTTGGGGCTTGATAATGTCACCGTCGTTGCCAAACGTGTAGAGGATTTGGTGCATGAACCTTTTGAACTCATCACCTCACGAGCCGTTACCAATACCCAAATGCTTCTCAATCTTACCGAGCATCTAGCCAATACGCAAAGCCGCTATCTTTTCTACAAAGGCAATCGTTTATTTGATGAGGTTAAGAGTCTAAAAAATCAGTTAGATTATGATATAGTTCAAAAAGACCAACGCAACTATCTCTATATAAAGAGTCGCAAATGATAATAAAATTCATCTTTTTAGCCATTGTTCTTTACGGTAGTTATAAGTTTTTGGGTGGTAAATTTCCCAATCTCAAACTTAAAACCAAAGAAGAGAAAAAGCTTGAAGAAGATACCCTTGTGGAGTGCCAAACCTGTTCTACTTTTGTCACCACCAAAGAGGCTATCATCGTCAAAGGCAACTACTACTGCTCACGAGAGTGTGCCAACAAAGTTTAAAGGGTATCTCTAAAAACTCTATCTTAGATTACTTTGGCTTTATCCTTGACAACATTGTGAAGCAATCTAGGTTTTTGGCGACGCCATAAAAATAACACCAAAGGAAAAAGTTATGAAAATTTTTGGACATCCATGGATAGAGAGTAAAAAGTTTTATCGGGTTTACAACATCGAAGAGATTCAATCCATTGAAGTGGGTGGTATTGCCTTGCTTGAGCCTCTTATGGAGTCGATTGAATTGGCAAAATATTGTCTCAAGCACTCCATTGAGTACGTTATCCCCGTAGGCACTATCAAAGAGGCGATTTTTGCCAATGAGTTGGGAGCTACCTATGTGATTTGCAAAGAGGAGAGTGGCTTTATGATTCAACCCATTGCACAACACTATCTCTTTGATACCCAACTGCTCATACTCATCTCAGATGAAAAAGAGATTACCAAACTCGCACTTCAAGGCATGGATGGGGTCGTTTTTGCTGATGTTATTCAATAATGAATGAGCTAGGTCGATACCCTCTTACCTATACGCTTCTAGCTATCAATCTCTTGGCGTATTTCTATAGTTTTTTATGGAGGTAGCTTTTTAGACATTTCACCCCAAAGTCTTATTGAAATAGGAGGAGTTTACCCACCTTTTGTGGTGCTTCAAGAGGAGTGGTATCGTATCGCTGTTTCGATGTTTCTACACGGGGGCTTGATGTATTTGGGCTTCAATATGGTAGCTTTGGTTGCTATGGGACAAACTATCGAAAGCTACTTTAGAGGATTTGACTACCTAGGTATCTATTTTATTAGCGGTATTGTGGGAGCGCATTAGCCTTTATCTATTTTCATCCCCTTAGCGTAATTATCGGAGCTTCGGGGGCTATTTTTGGAATTTTTGCTGCAACGGTGGGCTTTTTTGCCGCCAACCGCCACGCTATGATGGGGCAGTTTAAAGAGGTAATGCACAACGTAGGCTTTATTTTGGCTCTCAATTTGGGAATAGGTTTGTTTTTCCCCAATGTCGATATGGTAACGCATATCGGTGGATTACTCTTTGGCTTGGGTGCTGGATTTTTGGCAACGCTCAACTATCGACTCTACTGGGGGGCT
>DYTG01000142.1 GCA_020726085.1 Sulfurovum sp. | reverse complement strand
TCTATTTTGAATTAGAACTGTTTAAAAGTTGTTTTTATTTGTTGGGGTAGTATATCACTGAGATAGAAATAATGGCGTACATAGATAAAAAAATAAAATGTGTACTTTAGTATATTTTGAAGTTTTTGTTTTGGAGATAAATTTTTGTGAAAACCCGTATTTCAGGGATGGTGCGGATGAGAGGACTCGAACCTCCACACCGTTAGGCACCAGATCCTAAGTCTGGCGTGTCTACCAATTTCACCACATCCGCATAATTAATAAGTGGTACGTCCAAAAGGATTCGAACCTTTGACCGCTCGCTTAGAAGGCGAGTGCTCTATCCAGCTGAGCTATGAACGCTTAAGCTCAAATTACAATAAAATATCTTTTGGTACGCCAGAGAGGACTTGAACCCCTAACCCTCAGATCCGAAGTCTGATGCTCTATCCAATTGAGCCACTAGCGCTTTAACCGCTATGTAAATGGGGTGACCGACGGGGATCGAACCCGCGACAACCAGTGCCACAAACTGGAGCTCTACCGACTGAGCTACGGTCACCACTTAATATTTTTCCAATTAAAACATCTATTATATTTAACGCTTTTATAAATGGTCGGAGTGAAAGGATTCGAACCTTCGACCCCCTGCTCCCAAAGCAGGTACGCTACCAAACTGCGCTACACTCCGTAAATACATTATAAAAAGGAGTGTAAGTATAATCAAAAAAGAAACAAATGTCAAGAGTTTTATTAACTATCTAGTCAATTTCTTACTTTTTAACCAAACATACGCTAAAATTAAGAAATTTTAAAATTTCAAGGAGTGTTGTAAGCAATGGGGTTTATTAACCACCTATTTCAAAATGTTACAAGTTTTTTTGAGCAAATTTTGTTTTTTGACGTTCTTTTTGGAAGCGTTGAGGGCAGTAGTGTGCCTTTTTTGGTAGCGTGGTTGGTTTTGGGTGGTATCTATCTGACTCTCAAAATGAATTTTGTGAATTTAAGAATGCTAGGACACTCTATCAAGATTATTCAAGGCAAATACCATACCAAAAACGACAAAGGTCACATTACCCCTTTTCAATCGCTTACCACGGCTCTTTCGGCAACCGTTGGACTAGGCAACATCGCAGGAGTCGCCATAGCTGTCTCTATTGGGGGTCCTGGGGCTACTTTTTGGATGATTGTGGCGGGTTTTTTGGGCATGAGTCTCAAATTTACGGAAGTGACTCTTTCACTACACTACCGTGAGTTTCTCAAAGATGGGACGATTATGGGAGGGGGCATGGAGTATCTCTCCAAAGGTTTAGCCTCCAAAGGATGGGTAAAGAGTGGGAAAGTTTTGGCTACTGTTTTTGCGGTTTTTATGATAGGTGCGGCTATTGGAGGGGGTAATACCTTTCAAGTCTCACAAGCCCTTAGTGCCATTGGTCAAGAGGTCTCATTTGTCCAAGAGCATACGATTGTTTTTGGTATCATTTTGGCTATCGTGACGGGATTGGTGATTGTAGGGGGTATTGTTCGTATTGCGCATTTTACCCAAACCGTCGTACCGCTTATGGTGGCTATCTATGTGGGAGCATCGTTGTGGATTATATTTTTACACATTACTCAACTGCCTCATGCCTTTGGACTAATTTTTACAGGGGCGTTTGCTCCTAGTGCGGTAGCAGGGGGTATGATAGGTGCGATTGTTCAAGGATTTCAAAGAGCTGCCTTTTCAAGCGAAGCGGGATTGGGCTCGGCTCCCATTGCCCACTCTCCCGCACGTGTCACCTATCCTGTACAGCAAGGATTGATAGCCCTTTATGAGCCTTTTATTGATACGGTTATTATTTGTACCATGACGGCGCTGGTGATTATCCTCACGGGTGTTTACGACCCTGCCAATGGCTACGCCACACTTATCGAGAGCAAACAAGGAGCGGCATTAACAGCAGTCGCATACGGTTCAGTTATTAGTTGGTTTCCTATTATTTTATCGATTTCCATTTTTCTCTTTGCTTTTTCAACGCTTATAGCATGGTTTTATTACGGAGAGCGTGCATGGGTCTATCTCTTTGGCACCAAAAGTTCGGTTTGGTTTAAAGTGATTTTTTTGAGCTTTATTGTGCTTGCTTCAGTAGTGAGTACCGATATTATGGTGGATTTTAGCTCTATACTCTTTTTGTTTATGGCGTTGCCTAATATTTTGGGTCTTTTTATACTTTCAGGGGATGTCAAACGCTACCTTGATGAGTATATCCAAAAACTCAAAAGCGGTGAACTCGACAAAGAGGCTTTGAATCATCAACCCAAACCTCATCATCACCCCAAAAATCACCACCATCATAAGCATCCCAAAAAATAGTCGTCACCAGTACTACTTAAACGCCTTAATATCACTCCTAAGTGCCAATTCATGGGGATAAGGAGTGCAAAAATTTTTGTTTGGCTAGATACTCAATCTCAAAGCGTTTGATGTAGAGATTAAACATTTTGATAACCGTAACAAGAGGAATAATCCCCTCTTTGTATTCGTTTATGGCAAGGAGTAGCTCCTCTTTTTCGCCCGTTGTAATCGCTCTGGAGAAGTAGCCAAAGATGTGCTGGAGGATATTGTAAGTTTTGCCTTTGTTGCGTTTGAAGAAAATCAAACCAATCTTGATAGGCAAATAGGGATAACGCTCACGAACCGCTGATGTAAAGAGTCCTACACCCTTTTTTTCACTATAACCGCTATCTTTTTGATAGACTTTGACCCGTTCAATACCGCAAGTAGGCGATTTGGATTTGAAAATAAAACCGCAAAGAGACTCTTCTCCTACTCTGAGTGCCTCTTTTTGGGAGATGTCGTAGAGTGTTGTTGTAATATCTTGATGGGTTTTGCCAAATTCGACGCATATAGCCCCCTCTTTGTCTTCCATCAAACGAATGGTATCACGAGGAGTACCAAAACAATCGCCTCAGGGAAAAAAGAGATGAGATTAAAGTAGCGTCCTAGTTGCTCCTCTGTGTAATCATTGTTGGCATGTCCCCCATCGTAACGGCATTGAGTGCCTAAAAGACAGCTTGATACTCCTACATTCATAATGCGACCTTTTTGATGCTATTTTATACTAAAAGAGTGATTTTTTGTACTCTATTAATGATATTTCGCAGCCATTTTGCTTATATAATAGGTAATAATACTAAAAAGAGTTTACTATATAGCTAAAAAGTAACTAACCTTATGCACTTAAAAATTACCCCATTAATGTCATGGGTTGTGTGGGGCTATGCCTCTAGTGCCAATTAATAAAATCTAAGATTTGTTTCTACTTTTTAGAAAAAAGTAGGCAAAAAAGCGTTACTGGCGTTCGCAACGATGACTAAATCAAAGATGACTTGATAGACAAAGTGCGTAACATCAATTATTCATTTTAATTGTGAATCTTTGTCTGTAGATTTATCACTCTTATGTTAAATAAAATTTGGGGTGACAATTTGAAACAATCTCGACTCAATTTATTTATCAGCCTGAAGTTGTTTTAGAATCTTTCTTGCTAGATTCCTTTTTTCATTTTGTAAAGTAAATCGTGATAACTTTTTTCAAATTTTTTCTCTTCTTCCAAGTACTCTTTTAGATTTTCAAACTCTTTTTTTGATAGATTCTCTTCTAGCTTTAAAATCCCTTGTAAATATTCACTCTTATCAATTAAAAGTCTATCTTTGTGAGCGATTCCGAAGATTTTATCGATTAAAATCTCTCTAG
>DYTG01000141.1 GCA_020726085.1 Sulfurovum sp. | reverse complement strand
CTCTCCTTAGGCAAAGTGAGAAGAGTTTTAGAGTTTTAATAGCTCCAGTAGTTCATCTGCTTTGAAGTTTATTGTGTTTTGTTCGCCATCTTGTTCGTATATGCCTTGTTGGAGGGCTTCTTTTTGTTTTTGGAGTTCGAGTATCTTTTGTTCGATGGTGTTTTCGACGATGAGTTTATAGACAAAGACTTTTTTATCTTGACCGATACGATACGCCCTGTCAGTGGCTTGATTTTCTACTGCGGGATTCCACCATGGGTCATAGTGAATGACGCTATCGGCTTGGGTAAGGTTGAGTCCTAGACCTCCTGCTTTGAGCGAAATCAAAAATATATCCGCTTCACCGCTTGTAAATTGCTCTATTGCCTCTTCACGCTTACGGGTAGAGCCTGTGAGTTTGGTGTATTTGAACTTTTTGGCTTGAATTTCACGCTCCAGTATTGAAAGCATCGAGGTAAATTGCGAAAAGACCAATATCTTTCGTCCCTCTTGAACGAGTTCATCAAGCAAATCCAAAAAGAGCGTAAGCTTAGCGGATTCTTTGAGATTTTGAGCCTCTTGGATCTTGAGAAGCGAAGGGTCGCAACAGACTTGACGAAGCTTAAGCAAAGCATCCAAAATCGTAATGTGCGAGGAGGATAGCCCCTTTTGAGAGATAGCCTCTTTGACTTTTTGTTCCATCGTGACTCGAATGGTTTCGTAGAGTTTGGATTGTTTGGATTCAAATTGGGTGTATTTGATGATTTCCAATTTGGCAGGAAGTTCGTGGGCGACTCTCTCTTTGGTACGACGCACAATGAAGGGCTTAAGACGGCGATTGAGCTGAGCTTGTCTGTTTATATCCCTCTCTTTTTCGATAGGCGTTTGGTAATATTGTTTAAAGAGCGAATAGGTATCCAAAAATCCTGGCATCGCAAAGCTAAAAATGGACCAAAGCTCTCCTAGATGGTTTTCGATAGGCGTACCGCTTAGAGCTAAACGGTAATTGCTTTTGAGCGATTTGATAGCCAGTGTCATTTTAGCTTTGGGATTTTTGATTTTTTGGGCTTCATCGAGGATAATGTACTCAAAGGTGTGTTGTCTAAACTCCTTTTCATCGCGCACCACAAGAGCGTAGGTACTTAAAACAATATCGTATTGGCTAATTTGCCCAAAAAGCTCCGAACGTTGTGAGCCATGAAGCGATAAAAGTGTGAGATTGGGGGTAAATTTGGCACACTCTTTCTTCCAATTGGCAATAAGCGATGTAGGGACAACGATAAGCGAGGGATGTTTGAGTTGTTGGGTCTCTTTGAGTCGTGAAAGGTGGGCTAGGGTTTGGATGGTTTTGCCCAGTCCCATATCATCGGCTAGTATCCCGCCAAACTTAAATTGATGCAAAAAACCCAACCAATCAAGCCCCTCTTGCTGATACTCCCTAAGGGTTGCATTGAGGGCTTTGGGCGGTGTTTGTCGCTCTATTGCTTTGAAATCTTTGAGTTTTTGGGAGAGTTGGAGTAGCTCTTGGGAACCTTTCCATATCACGCTTTGATCAAAATCTTCTATCAAATGGGCATCAAAAAGGTTGATTTGAAAGACTCCCTTTTTCTCCTCTTTGTTGTAGAGTTCCAAAATGGTTTTAATAATAGGGGCTATTTGTTGGCGTGATACCTCGACGTAGTGTTGAGGTTCAACTTCTATAGCAAATCTATCGGGCAAATTCTCCAAATCGTCAAATTGATTGATAATCGAACCAATAAGCGGAGCGATAGGTTGGCTTATGCCGTTAAATTCCAAATTAAATCCCAGTGAAAACCACTGATTTCCCTCTTGATTTTCGACTACGATTTGGGCATTGGATTCAAATTTCATCCCAAAGCTCTCATCGTAGGTCACTATCCATCCTTGCTCCTCTAGTGTAGCGATGTGGGTTTGCAAAAACTCTTTCCATATCTCAAGCTTCTCTTGTTTGCTTTTGTTTGCTTTGAGATAGAGTCTATCGCCTTGTTGTATCGGCTCAAATCCCCATGCACACAGTTGGGTTTTTGCTTGATTTTCGATCTCCAAATGGCGTACAATCTCTATTTGTCCATCTTTTTCAAAGTATAAATGACTTGTATGTTGGGGATAAAACTCAATGCTATGCTCCTCATAATTAAAGTAAAGATAGAGCTGGTGGTGTTCAATAATTTCAAGGTTTTTTTCATAGAGAAGTGTAAGGTGGATTTGGGGTGGCGTGGTAATTTTTTTTGCAATTATTGCTTTGGGGATTTGGAGATTAGGGGTTGCTTTGGCAATGGGCTGATAGACTTTTGCAATATCTTCGAGTGGAATTTTAGGCATACTAAGGAGCTTATGGTAGAGCGTACTCTCCATGCCAAACTCTTGAACCGTGTTGTCGATTTTGCTGAGTATCAAAGGGGGTTGGCTAGGAATGATGTGATAGATTTTGGTATCGATATTGGATTTGATAGAGTAGAGATTGTTGTATTTTTTAAACCCCATAGTAGGCTCAAAAACCTCATTGATAAATCTAAGCGGCTCTTGATGGGTATCGTAATAGGCACGGTTTGTAGCGATGATTTGTCTAAGCACAGTATGCCAAAATGCGTTATTTTCAAACTTTACAGGGCGTGAACCGTAGGTGTAATGCTCGTAGTCTCCGCGGAGCATTCTTAGGATGGTAAAATCATGCTCATCTTTGATCTCATGGTGGTAGCTATCGGAAACGGTTTTGTAGTTATCGAGTTTAGCACCTTGCGAGAGCTGACCGTTTTTGAGGTATTTGGATTTGTAAAAAAGCAAATCATAGGGATGATTGGCACTAAATAGACGATAGGTTAAAAAGTAGTTGTCTAGTTGGGGAGTGTCGGTTTTGGGCGTACTAAGCGTTTGGACTACCTCTATCCAACTCTCTAATTCACTTTTTGCTTTTGGTAGAGTAGGATTACTAGGCTGGTTTTGGTAAGCTACATACTCCAATAGTAAGGCAACGACGTGTTTACAATTGTCCCCGATTGGACAACTGCAACGATTTTCGATAGTGTTAAAAACATCGTGATGCAAAATGATTTTGGTTTGATAAGTTCGCCCATTCCCTTCGACACTTCCATCAAGCACATACTTATCGCTGTAATGCGTGATACGCCAAGACTTCGCTTTGCCTTGATGGTAGTAATCCAACCCTTTGTTGTAGGTGGCAGTATCAAAAAGTTCTTTGACCTTGCTTTGAGTGAACCTATCCATTAATAATAGCCTTTGTTTTTAAATTAAAGCAATATTATACAATAAATCCTCTTAGCTTTTGAAATTTAAAAGGTATTGATAGCTGATATTGCACACTTACTTAGCAAAATGCGTAACATTAGTATTTAAATTGACACTCTTATTTGGTTTTAAGTTTATTTTAAGAGGGGGGGGTAAAATTGTACATGAAAAAACTATTGTTTTTTGAACTTTGAATTCTAAGCAAAAGGTGTGTTGTCGCAACACTATACAAACAAGAGGATTTCTAACAAACTCTACTTTGAATTACTTTGGTTTTTTTGCGAATGCCAGTGAAACAATCTAGGTTTCTAAAGATAATCATGCTTACAAATTAATTAAGGAATTGACACAATGAAATACTCAGTAGCATTACTTTCGGCTTTAGCAGCACTTACGATGACATCATGCGGAGGCGGTGGTTCATCCAGCGATCCAGACGTAATTTCTCCCACTCCAGAGGGTAGCAATATAACACCCAACACATATAGAGGTTTTCTGGTAGATGCAGCAGTAGTGGGTGCTACCTATAACTGTGGCGGTAAAACAGGAACTA
>DYTG01000140.1 GCA_020726085.1 Sulfurovum sp. | reverse complement strand
GAGAAGGGAGTACTTGAAGGTGCTATCAAAATGATAACCAAATTTAAACTCTCCATCGAAGAGGTGGCAACAGAACTTAATATCTCCATAGATGAACTTAAAAAGTATGATGTTAGTAAAGATTAAAAAGAAATAAGCAATTATTTATAAATTTTTTTTGATAAAGGTCGTTTGGATTACTCTAAAGTTATGTGACATTCCCACTCTAAAAGTAGTATCCCAAACCAATCAAAAAAAAGTGAGTTTTCATAGGGTCCGTGTTCAATCGTTATAGGTTGCCAACGATTGGGTTTTGAGATAGGTTGAAGCAAAGATTAAACCGCCCAAAAGGGCTTAGCGTTGGGGCTACGGGGTTGATATAGAGCAGATGTGCATAGGCAAAAACCACCGCATTTACCACAAGCATTGGTTTGCCCCAACCAAAAAGAGGTTCATCGCTTGGACTACATCCCCGCACCCAAATTCATCGAAAAAATAGGCAACAACATCGCTACCACAATAAGCCCTACGATTCCTGCAATAAAGAGCATCATAATGGGTTCAAGCAAACTTAGCATTAATTTAATCTTGTCTTCATTCTCTTCGTTGTAGAGTTTGGCAACGTTGTCTAGGATATGCGCTACTTCACTCGATTCTTCTCCCAAAGCCAACGATTGCATAAAATTTCTTTTGAGTTTTGTCCCTTTGGTCATAGACAGGGCGTTGGAGAGTTTGTTCCCCTCTAGTACCCTTTGGGAGGATTGATCAAAAAGATCTTTGAGTGCGACATTATTAAACGTCGTAGAAGCCAACTGTACCGCTTGTGCATAAGAGACACCTGAGCTTAACATAAGCGATAAAATATAAGAAAATCGCCCCAATTCGTAGTTTTGGACAATCGTACCAATAAGCGGTAAACGTATCATTATCCTATCCACCATCATGCGAAACCCTTTGGTGTGTCGATAGGCAAACTTATAAACAACAACAAAGAGTATCAAACCCACAAAGAGCGTGATGTAGTTGCCTTTTAAAAAATCGCTAATTGCCAAAATAAACTGCGTAATTTCGGGAAGCTCTTGCCCCATATCATCAAAAATAGATGTAATTTTTGGCACTACAAAGGTAATGAGTACTCCGCTCATAATCAATGCAAAACTCAAAATAAAAAGCGGATAGGCCATTGCACCCTTGATTTGTTTGGTTACTTTGGATTGTGCCGAAAAGAAGTTGCCCATATTGGTCAGTACGCCGCTTAATTTCCCACTTGTAGAGGCGACATTGACGCTTTGGGTGAAAAAATCGGGCAAAGCATAGACTTTTTGGGTAGTCAAAGCCGTATAGAGCGATTTTCCCTCATCAATCATGGTTTTAAGAGAGTTTAAAAACGAGCGGTATTTTTTATGGTCACTGTGTTGATTTTCAAGCAATTTCATAGCCGTGAGCATTGCCATGCCTGAATTGAGATAGGAGCTTAACTCTTTAGCAAAGGAGCTTAGCAAAGGGGAGGGCATGTATTGCTTGGAGAACTCCTCTATCGAGAGTTTACGACTCTCTTCAAGCTTTTCGTAGTAGATACCGTTGCTTTTGAGCTTGGCTTTGGCCTCTTCAAGAGAGTTGGCATCCATGGTTCCTTTGGCTTTTTTGCCCAGTTTGTCTATACCTTTGTATTTGAAAAGCATACCAATTGTGACCTTTTGTTCTTTTTGGTATGGATTATACAATAATTTATCAAAACTATAAGCAATAAAGTACTAGAATGATTGCTCAAAATATCTTCAAGAGACAAGAACAAGGAGAATAGATAAAAATGAAAAAAGAGTTGATGATATTTTTGGGTGTTTTTGCTTTTTTGGCTATCGGTATGCACTTCAAAGAGTGGCTCTCGCACCCCATTGCACACATTCAAGGCCTTCCTTATGCAGGGGCTTATGGGATTGGTGCTTTGCACCCTTTGGTATTTACCGTCTTGGGCTACTTATTTTTGGGCCTTGTGCGGCTCACCATTCGAGGCATTAAGAGACTTTTTAAAAAAAATTAACAAAAGATTAACCATTTTGTTAATTTTTTGTCTATCTTAAAACTTGTTCTTCTATTTTTTTTGTTATACTTTGCTTAAAAAAATATCTTCAGGGGACTAAAAATGCAATTAATCAAAATCTGGCTTATTAGCTTAGCATTGACTCTATCACTATTTGGTAGCGGTTTTTATGAAAGTGCGATACAACACATCGCAAACTCGGTGAAAAAATCTCAAAACAGTAACATCAAAGAGATCTACTCCAAACTCTACTATGTGCCTATATGGGTGGGCGAAGAGAGCTTATCCTATATGGCTAAAAATCTTTTTGACCAAATCAAATCCGATGCTACCGTTTCGCCTCTCTCTAAACTCTATCAATCCTACAGTGCCGCAGAGAAACTCGCTCTTGCTCTCTATAGCAACAGTGCCTCTAGCGTGGCTCAAAAGATGGATTTGGAACTCAAAATTAGCACACTCTACTACGCTTATGCCAAACATCAGTTTCATGGAGATATTCCATGGGGCAGTGCCAAAGCCAAAATCTCTTCACGAGGCGGTGCGTGGGAGACCTATACGCCTCCTCATAATCCTTTGGCTTTTCTCATGACATCGCTTAAAAACGGTGAATTAAACTTCGAGACTACCAAGCCCAAAACCTTCAACTACGCCAAACTTGAAGCACAAGCCAAACGCTACCGAGAGTACCAACGCTCAAACAAATGGGGCAAAAATATCGATTTTGGTGGGTTACCCAAAGGTGCTAGTAGCGCCGCACTTCCACTTTTGAGAGAGCGACTCAAATTTATGGGTGATTACGATTGCGCTTCAACCTCTAGCAGTGTATCCGATGAGTGTTTCATCAATGCTATTATCCGTTTCCAAAAACGTCACGGTATCGCCGTCACAGGTACGATTACCCAAGAGACCAAAAAACTTCTCCAAGAACCCCTCGAAGCCAAAATTCGCAAAATGGCACTCAATCTCGATAGAATCAAATGGTTCACAAGACAAAGTTACGCTCGTCACGTCATTATCAATATCGCAGCTTTTGAACTCAATTTTTACAGCGGTGGCAAATCGATTCAAAATATGCGTGTTGTAACAGGAACACCCAAAAACCCAACCCCTATATTTAGCAATACTGTTACGACTATCGTTCTCAATCCCTATTGGAACGTACCCGCTTCTATTTTAGAAAAAGAGATGATTCATGACCTTCAAAAAAACGCCAGTTTTCTTAAACATAGAAATATGAAACTCTACTCTCACAACGGCGAAGCGATTAATGCAAGTAGCGTCAATTGGAAACAGTATCGCACGGGTTCAAAAATTCCCTATCGCATCGCACAATCGCCAGGCAATGGCAATGCTTTAGGCAAAATCAAATTTCTCTTTCCTAATCGATACGCTGTCTATATGCACGACACACCCAGTAAATCGCTCTTTACTCACACCGTTAGAGCTTATAGTCATGGGTGTATTCGATTGCAAGACCCTAGAGGATTGCTCAAAACTTTCTCAGGTTTTAATAGCAACGTAAACTACAACGCGGCTACCAAAACCCTTACAGGAAGCACACATCAAGCCATTGCACTAAGCAATAGAGTCCCTATCGACGTCATCTATTTAACCGCTTATGTCGATGAAAAAGGAATTTTGAACTTCAGAAACGATATTTACGGCTACGACAACTACCAATATTAAACCTCCCACCAAAGGCTTTTGGCTTTTGGTATCATAATAAAAAATTATTGCACTCATAACTCTATGCTTTTTATTCTTGTTTTTTGGCTAAGGTGTTG
>DYTG01000139.1 GCA_020726085.1 Sulfurovum sp. | reverse complement strand
AAATCGGCTCAAGTCTCTGGTGCTATCAAAAGCGGTGTTAGTATAGCCGTTGCATTTGACCCTACCCAAAGCACAACTCCTTTTCGTATCAACAATCTCAAGCTTCGAGGCTCTTAATCAATCTTCTTTTTACCTTATGGCAAAGAAAACCGTGTCGTCATGGGCTCAGATTGGGGTAATCCCAACTTTATGGGAGACTTTTACCCTCATCGCACACGATTACAAGGCTTACATTGTCTCATCGGTGGCTACCATAACCTCTATTGCGCTCTACTCTACGAGTCTCTTTCGAAATCGCAAATCGCTTTTGGCACTCTTTAGTGTGATGAGTTTGTTTTATGTTTTTGTCTATATGTTGCTTCAAATGCAAGATTATGCCCTGGTCATTGACACTATCATGCTCTTTACTACCCTTTCGATTATCATGTACATTTCACGCAATATTGATTGGTACAATCTCAAAAAAGAGTCTTAGTGGCTCTTTTTTATTATCTATTTTTCGTTATACTTAAGCAATTTTTATCTTATTCAATCCTTGTATCAAATGGAGAATCACATGGAAAAACAAGAGATATTTGCAAAGTTGGCCACCTTTGGACGCAAATTGCTCAACAAACCCGCTCTTGAAGAAGGAATGCACCTTATCGTCGATTACGCCAAAGAGATTACACAAGCCCAGAGAAGTTCTATCTTTTTGCACGACAAAGCCAAAAATGTTTTGTGGACGACACTTGCCGATAGCATTGACCATATCAAAATCCCCGATACCAAAGGGATAGCGGGTAAAACCTTACGCATCAAAAAGGAGATAGTCGTCAATAACCCCTATGCCGATCCCGATTTTTTGACTTCTATCGATGAACAATCGGGGTTTGTCACCACAAATATCGTCTCGGTTCCTATTTTTGATTCAAGCAAAAAGGTGATTGGTGTGCTGCAAGTACTCAACAAAGAGGGGGGATTTGATGCTAGTGATGTTAAATTTATCAAATTTTTTGTCCACTACATCAGCAGCTATCTTGAATTGGCATCTATTTACAGAGAACGTGCATGAGAGTTTTGATTATCCTAGTATTACTAAACGCTTTGGGGTGGGGTGCGATAGATTTGCCTACGAGCTTTAGTGCCTCTTTTGAACAAATCGTCACCAATCCCAAAAAAAAGAAGTTACACTACAGCGGAACGTTACAGTTTTCAAAAGCCAACGGACTTAAATGGATCTATCAAAAACCAACCAAAAAAGATGTTTGCAGTGATAATGTGCGTCTTGTGGTAGTCGATCATGACCTTGAACAAGTCTCCTATTACAAACTCAACAAAGCCATAAAGCTAGATAAAATCATCCAAAACGCCAAAGTGCTACGCCCTGGCGTTTACACCGCCCATTACGACGGCAAAACCTATACTCTAAGAGTCAATAAAGAAAACAAAATCACGCAAATCGCTTACTACGATGAGCTTGAAAACATGGTGCAAATAGTCTTTAAAAATCTCAAATCCAACCCCAAAGATATTACCCCCTCGCATCTGCAATGCCACATCCCCAAAGCATACGATACCATCGATGGTTGAGAGTATTCTATTTGTTTGTTTGGGCTGTCCTGTTTCACCACGTTATGGTTGCCTATATCCAAAGCCCCTTTTCGCTACGCCGTGGCGATTCGTCAATCCAATTACTCGTACGAGTTGCTTCAAAAACATCAAAGCTTTACGCTCAATTTTTTGCCTATAGAGTATGCTCAAATAGTCGATGATTTAGATAGGGTTCGCAAATAAACTTCAAGAGAGTGGGCTTAAGCTCTACACAAGAGATGCCAAAGGCAATGCACTATTGAGTGATTCGGAGTTTATTTACGAGTGCCAACTCTTTGGGCGTTACAGCGATGGGGATCATACTCTCTTCGTAGCCGATGTGCAAAAAATTCACATCAATCAATCCCAAACCCATGCTCTTTATGGGAAAAGGACGCTACACCACCATTGGAGAAGTAAAACAAATGCTTCATTAATATAGCCTTTTTCTTTCTACATCTCCTGAGGTGGAACGAGAAAAAATTATTGAAATGAAGAAAATCACAGTGAAGATTAACAACATTTAATCTATAATAGACCCAAAAAAAGAGCAGGTGCAATGCTAGATGTTTTAATTATCGGTTCGGGTGGTGCGGGATTAAGTGCGGCACTCAATGCCAAAGCCAAAGGATTGGAGGTGTTAGTCGTAACCAAAAACTATCCCACCAACGCCCAAACCTCTATGGCACAAGGGGGGATTAACGCTCCACTGGGCAATCAAGATGAAGACACTATCACTTCACATATCCAAGATACTCTAAGCTCTGCCAAAGAGTTGGGCGATAAGGTAATGATAGAGGCGATGTGCGGCGATGCGATGGCGGCGATTGAGTGGCTAGAGTCTATAGGAGTACCCTTTTCGAGAGATGAAAGCAGTCGTATTGCTCAGCGTCGTTTGGGTGGAGCTTCGCACAAAAGGGCTTGTTATTCGCAAGACTACACAGGGCTTAAGATTTTGCACACGCTTTACGATAACGCTATCAAAGAGGGCATTAAGTTTTTGAATGAACACTACCTTATCAACCTTATCACCGCCAAAGAGGAGTCCAATAGGGTTTTGGGGGCGACATTTTTGGATATCTCCAAAGGCGAGATAGTCGAAATTCGTGCCAAAGCGGTCGTTATGGCGACAGGGGGATACAGTGCAATCTATCACAACTTCACTACCAATGCCTTTGGTAGTAGTGGCGACGGCGTAGGGGCGGTGATTCGAGCGGGGGGATATGTGAGCGATATTGAGTTTGTGCAGTTTCACCCCACCGCCCTCAAAAACAGTGGGATTTTGATTTCCGAGAGTGCTAGAGGCGAGGGGGGATATCTGCTCAATGCCCAAGGTGAGCGTTTCGTTGATGAACTTAAACCCCGTGACGAAGTAGCCCGTGCTATTATCAATCAAATCGAACAAAATCAAGAGGTATTTTTGGATATTCGTCATCTAGGAGAGGCTAAACTCCTCGAACTCCTCCCCCAAGAGGTGCATTTGTGCAAACTCCATGAGGGAATTAACCCAGCTTTAGAACTCATCCCTATCAAGCCTGTAGCCCACTACTCCATGGGAGGCATAGAGGTTAAACGTAACCTTGAGGTACGAGGTATCAAAGGATGTTTTGCGATTGGGGAGTGCAGTAACGCCAAAATTCACGGGGCCAATCGACTAGGTGGCAATTCGCTGCTTGAAATCATCACCATGGGGCGAAAGGTAGCTCAAAGTTTAGAAGAGCACATCAAGGCTTTTGAGGGGGATAACGCCTTGCAAAATCCTCAATTAAACCACGACAAAGACTTTATTCATGAGGTTTATGGCTTTACCAATAAGATCAATTTTTATGAGAAGCGTGAATTTATGGGCAAGATTTTTTATCACAACGCAGGAATCAAACGTGATGAAACCAAACTCAAAGCCGTCCTAGCTACTGTGCGTCAAATGCAAAAAGAGTTTAGATTTATGGGCATAGGCGACAAATCCAAAGAGAACAACTACAATCTCGTAGAGTTTTTGGAGTTTGGCAATGCTTTGGAGCTAGGTGAACTCTTGCTTGTAGGGGCGATTAATCGCAAAGAGTCACGAGGGGCACACTACCGAGAGGATTATCCTACAAGCCATGAGAGCTACGCCAAACATACCCTTCAATGGAAAGTAGATGGAGTATTGTGTGCCGATTTTGAGAAAAACTATAGCTAATCGGGAGTCTGCTGGACTCTCTTTAAGTTATAAAATATTATAATTTTTTTTAT
>DYTG01000022.1 GCA_020726085.1 Sulfurovum sp. | reverse complement strand
TAAACCCATAGATTATCAATCAATCGGGTTGTGCCAATATGGGCGGCGACTAGGATAATCGTGTTGTTTGCTTCGATAGTTTCTATCACTTCAAAGTTGCGATTGACAATTTCTGTATAATCGACCCTATCAACACCTTGCAAAATCTCTAGTATCTGCTCTTTGAGGATAGCACAATCGAGCTGGTTTTGGTCTATCAAAGAAGAGGCACGATGGAGCGATTGAGAGAGGGCTAGGGCTTGGTGCTTTTGCGTTGCGTCAAGATAGGCATTGCGACTGCTTAGAGCCAAACCGTTCTCATCTCGTACAATCTCACACGGCACAATCTCGACATTCATAAAGTACTCCTTGACCATTTTGATGATAAGGGCGAGTTGTTGGGCATCTTTTTTGCCAAAATAGGCACGGGTAGGGTGGGCGAGGTTGAGTAGTTTCATTACGATTTGTAGCATTCCGCCAAAATGCCCTGGGCGTGTAGCCCCCTCCAAAACATATCCTGCCTTGCAAGGTGCCATGATTGCAAGTTCGTCGTTCCCATACATCGCTTCAATAGTAGGCATAAAAACAATATCAACGCCCAAGGATTGACACATAGCCAAATCGTGCATCTCTTGTCGAGGATAGGCATCCCAATCCTCCCCCTCCAAAAACTGCGTAGGATTGACAAATATAGAGACGATTGTCGCCTCATTGTGGGCTTTGGCTTGTTGTATGAGGGAGCTATGCCCTGTGTGTAATGCTCCCATCGTAGGGACAAAACCGACACTTGCACCCAGTAAGGCTCTAGCACGTCGAAACTCTGAAATATCTCTAGCTACTATCATAATAGACTCTCTTGTATTATAAACTCTCGTGTTTTGGAAATTATAGCATAATGAAGCGGGAGTTGAAAAGCCACCAAAAGAGATGAAATTTTTTGTTTCACATAGTTACAAATCCAAAAGTTATGTTTGAATGCAAATTTACTCAAAACATTTTAACAAGCTTTTTGATATGATAATAGTAAACTATTCTCACGAGTATCTCGCAAGAGCATCTCAAATTAAAAAAGGGGTTACTGATGACTCAAGAAGTAATGATGACGCATATTGTTACCGATCATCCATATTTTGGTGTCTTTGTTCTATTTGCAATGACGGTTGTTGCTTTTCCTACGACACTGTTTTTGGCACGATTTGTAAGTAGAAAGTTAGCAAGACTTGATACAGAGAAACTCAAGCTTAGTATCTATGAGTGTGGTCCAGAGGTTACCAAACAACCCAACACTATTTCGGTTCAGTTTTATCTGATAGCGCTTTTGTTTATTCTCTTTGATGTGGAGATTATCTTTATGTTCCCATGGGCGATAGACTTTAAATTGTTGGGTTGGTTTGGTTTTGTTGAGATGATTTTATTTGTATTCTTACTAGCAGTAGGATTTGTTTACGCATGGAGAAAAGGAGCACTTGAATGGCACAGCATAAAGTAAATTACGCATCAAACGGAGGTTTGCCCGTCGCACTCACTTCGGTGGATAAATTGCTCAATTGGGGACGTTCTAACTCCCTTTGGCCTTTGACTTACGGTTTGGCTTGTTGCGCTATTGAGATGATGGCAAGTGGTGGTTCACGCTTTGACTTTGACCGACTAGGAACCATCTTTAGAGCCTCTCCTAGACAATCGGATTTGATGATATTAGCAGGTACACTCTCCAAAAAACACGCCGAGTTTGCACGCAGACTCTATGACCAAATGCCTGAACCCAAATGGGTAATCTCTATGGGTTCATGTGCCAATACGGGTGGGATGTTTAATACCTACGCAACGGTGCAAGGAGTCGATAGAATCGTGCCTGTGGATATCTATATACCAGGATGTGCCCCTCGTCCAGAGACACTGCAATATGCCGTGATGATGCTCCAAAAAAAGATCCGCAAAGAGTCAGCAAATATGAAGAAAAATAAAAAACAAGATCTAAGGTTAGTCTAATGAGAAAATATACACCAAAAGATAATGTACAAGGCAAAGCCTACTATACTGACCGTTTTTGGGTAGCTCCACGAGTCCCACGCCAAGTCGTTGAGGATGAGCATTTTAAAGCGGTAGTAGAGGCACTAGGAGAGAGAGTCAAAGAGGCTTATGTAGAGATAAACAACCTCGTTTTGCACATTGATGCTACCCAAAACTACGCCGTACTTGAAACGCTCAAAGATACCTGTGGATACAAAGTTTGCAGCGAAATCAGTGCGGTTGATTATTTGGCAAAAGAGGGTGAGTTTGAGATATTCTATCAAATGCTCAATCTTGACAAAGCCAAAAGAGTGCGCGTGGTGTGCCGTCTCAAAAAGGGATTGGCGATTGAGTCTGTCGTGCCGCTTTTTAAAAGTGCCAATTTTGCCGAGCGTGAGATGTACGATATGTTTGGCATCAAAGCCAACAACCATCCATTCCTCAAACGTATCTTAATGCCTGATGATTGGGAAGGGCATCCGTTGCTTAAAACCTATCCACTCCAAGGGGATGAGTTTGCTTCATGGTATGAAGTCGATAAGATTTTTGGCAAAGCTTATCGAGACATTATCGGGCCCGAAAACAGAGACCCCGCACGTATTGAAAGGTACGATACGAAGCGATTTTCAAGGGTTGGCTATGAAGTGTCCTTTGATACAGACATCTCTGGTGGTGAAACTAAAACAGAGATTGAGTACAGTAGCACATTCCTAACCGATTACAACACGGGCACGAAGCAACTAGATAAGAGAAAGTAGGAGAGAGTATGCAAGTCACCAATAAATTAACACCTTTTTTTGAGAATCTTAACTTTGAACGAGATGACAATATGATGGTTATCAACTTTGGTCCCCAACACCCCTCAGCTCACGGACAATTGCGACTCGTACTTGAACTTGATGGAGAGTTGGTTACCAAGGCTTATCCCGATATTGGCTACCTCCACCGTGGTATAGAGAAGATGGCGGAAAATATGACCTATAATGAATTTTTGCCTACGACCGATAGATTGGACTATATCGCTTCAACGTCAAACAATTATGCCTATGCTTTGGCGGTAGAGAAGCTTATTGGACTCGAAGTACCTAGACGAGCGCAAGTGATACGAACCATGCTTTTGGAGCTAAACCGCATCATTTCGCACCTCTTCTTCCTTGCTACTCATGCACTTGATGTGGGGGCTATGTCGATATTTCTCTACGCCTTTAGAGAGCGAGAGTTTGCAATGGATTTGATGGAGGATTATTGCGGAGCGAGATTGACGCATTCGGCGGTAAGAATTGGGGGCGTTCCTCTTGATTTGCCCGATGGATGGCTAGAGAATCTCACAATTTATCTGGATAAATTGCCCCAAAATATCAAAATGTATGAAGATCTTTTAACCGAAAATAGAATTTGGAAGATGAGACTTGAAGATGTAGGAACGCTTAGCCCCGAAGATGCGATGAGCTGGGGATGCAGTGGTGTTATGTTGCGTGGTAGCGGTATCCCATACGATATTCGCAAAGAAGAGCCTTATGAGCTTTACAGTGAGCTTGATTTTGATATTCCCATTAGCCAAAGTTGCGACTCATTGGGGCGATACAAGCTCTACATGGAAGAGATGCGACAATCTAAACGCATTTTGGAGCAACTCATCAAGATGTATCCTCAAACAGAGCAAAAGCTTATGGCACACGCACCACAATATATTTCAGCTCCCAAAGAGGAGATAATGACCCAAAACTACGCTTTGATGCAACACTTTGTATTGGTAACACAAGGGATGCGACCGCCCAAAGGGGAGGTTTATGTGCCTACGGAATCACCCAAAGGTGAGCTTGGGTTTTATATCAAATCCGAAGGTGAACCCTATGCCTATCGACTCAAATGTAGAGCGCCTAGCTTCTATCATACGGGATTGTTGCAAGAGATTTTGGTAGGTACTTACATTGCCGATGTCGTTACCATCATTGGTAGTACTAATATAGTATTTGGAGAGGTGGATAGATAATGAAACGATACGATTTGAGACATTTAAAAGATAACTTTTACGATCGCATGATAGAGCTTATAAAGAGTGATTTAAAAGTGGGCGAAGTGGGGATTTTTCTCTTTGAGATAGGGGATTTTTCTCCCATCCAAAAGAGTGCCGATGTTGTCAAAGAGCAAGGACATGAACTCATGAATTCGTTAAAGTTCAATGAAGTCGATTGGACAATCGTTGTAAAGAAAAAAGGCTAATAGATGTCAGCTGTAATTTTCTCAACTTGGAGGGGTGAGTTTATCGACAACCGTGGTAAATCGCCCGATGAGTCGAGTGAATCAGGATTTAAACTACCGCAAAATTACCATGGAGATGTAACCTCTAAGGCATTTATCGGATGGGATGGTGTTGCAATCTTTCAAGAAGATGTGGATGCTTTGCGTTTAGCCACCGAGTATGCCGCACAATATCAAATCTATTCCGAGGCGTGCGGACGTTGTGCTCCTGGACGATGGGGCGGTAGGATACTCTACGATTTACTTGACAAGATAGCTAGAGGTGAGGGTTCTTATGCCGATACGGATCATCTCAAGGAGGTTAGCCAAACGATGATGCTTACTTCCAAATGCGAGATTGGTCACACCGTACCTAAGCCTATTTTGGATCTTATGGAGCATTATTGGGAGCAGTTTTGTGATGCCATTGAGCATCAAAAACCCTCCAAACACTACCATGATGAGATTAAATACATTGCCAAAGTCACCGCACCCTGTAGCGATATGTGTCCTGCGTCGGTGGACATTCCTGCCTACATCGAAGGGGTAAGGGATATGCAATTTGGTGACTCATTAGTAGCAACACGCCAAACCATGCCACTAGCCCATACCTGTGGGCGTGTTTGTCCCCATCCTTGTGAAGATGCGTGTCGTCGTGCCAATTTAGATGAGCCTATCTCTATTATGGAACTTAAGCGTTTGGGTGCCGATTATGAAACCGACCACGCTTTGCCATGGCAACACCCCTATCCACCTAAACCTTTACGCAACGATGGCAAAAAAGTAGCCATTATAGGTGCGGGGCCAGCGGGTCTTACGGCGGCGTATTATTTGGCGTTGGAGGGTATTAAGGTAGATATTTTTGAAGAGTTGCCCGTAAATGGGGGCGAAGTAGCCGTAGGTGTACCGCAATATCGTATGCCTATAGAGAAGTACCAAAAAGATATTGATTTGGTATTGGAGCTTGAAGCGGTTGATATTTACAACAACCATCGTGTCGATGCCACTCGACTTAAAGAGATTGATATACAGTACGATGCTACGCTTTTGGCGTTTGGTGCAAGACTCTCCAAAGCGGTTCGAGCCAAAAATGAACGAGCCAATATGCAGGGCTATTGGGGTGCTATTGCCATGCTTGATAAGGTGAACTTATGGAGTAAATACGGCATTGGCTCACCTGCTAGTAATGAACTCAAAGATAAAACCGTGGTGTGCGTCGGGGGTGGTTTTACCTCCATGGACGTGGTGCGATGTTCGGTTCGCGAGGGAGCCAAAAAGGTTGTTATGCTCTATCGACGGGATGAAAAGACGATTATTCAAAACACGACCTATGAAGAGTATCATGAGGCGGTTGAAGAGGGTGTTGAGTTTATTTTCCATTCGGCTATCGAAGAGATTTTTGATGAAAACAATCAGCTCAAAAAATTGCTTGTCAATCGATTTGAGCTTATGCCTGACCCACAAGGTGGACGACCTCAATTGGTTAAAGTCGAAGGGGGAGATTTTGAGATAGAGTGTGATTATCTTATTCCAGCTGTTTCACAAGCACTTGATACGCATATACTGCCCAAAGAGTGGGAGCTGGCAATGACCTCATGGGATTCCATCCAAACCAACGGCAAAGACTATATGACTTCACGTCCAGGGTTGTTTGCAGCGGGGGATTGTGAGTATGGACCAATGACTATTGTCAATGCCGTAGGTCAAGCCAAACGAGCAGCATCGGTTATTGGTCGATATATTTATGATGGCAAACCAACGCTTCTTGATGATGAGATCATGGACGACCACCTCGCACGACTCAAAGTCTATAATAAAGACGAAAAAGTAACGGGTTGGCTGTCAGGATTGCCTAGAATGGTGAGTGAAAAGCTAAGTGTGCAAGAGCGAAGCGACAACAATCAAGAGGTGAATTTGGGCTTCACGGGAGAAGAGGCGTTGAGCGAAGCACAACGGTGTATGCGATGTTATTACATCTCAATGGTGGCGGTGTAGTATGAGTAGAGATAAAGAGATAAAAATGACAACCATCACCATTGATAGCAAAGTGTGTCAAGCCCCTTATGGGAAAACAATTTTGCAAATAGCACGCCAAAACGGTATCTATATCCCTACAATGTGCTATTTGAGCAAAGTTAAGCCTATTGCTTCGTGTCGTATGTGCGTAGTAGAGATTGAAGGAGTCGAGGGAATGGTACTCTCCTGTCAAGAGGTAGCAACCGATGGCATTCGTGTCACAACTAACACCCCACAACTCTATACTCAGCGTCAAAATATCATGAAGCTCTACAATGTAAATCATCCTTTGGAGTGCGGTGTATGCGACAAAAGTGGTGAGTGCGATTTGCAAAACAAAACATTAGAGTTTAGCATCGCTACACAAAACTTCACCACACGAGAACCCCATCGAGCCGTAGAGAATTGGGGCTTTATCTCCTATGACCCTGCTTTGTGCATTATGTGCGAGAGGTGTGTACACGTCTGTAACGAGATCGTAGGTGATGAGAGCTTAGCCATTTCGGTGGGTGGATACAAATCAACCATTGTAAACAAAAACATTGAAGATGGATGCCATGAGTGCGGTGAGTGTATGTCGGTTTGTCCTGTGGGAGCATTGGTAAGTACGCACTTTAAATACAGCTCTAACGCATGGGAACTTACCAAGATTCCAGCTGCTTGTTCGCATTGCAGTAGCGGTTGCGAACTTAGCTATGAAGTCAAGCAAGATAAGATTTATCGTGTAACCAACAACTATGAGTTTAGTTCACTCTGTGGGGCAGGGCGTTTTGGTTACGATTTTGAAAATCGCACCAATGGTAAAGATGAGATTGATTTTAATAATGCATTGGATGCCTTTGCAAAAGCCGATACGATTCGTTTTAGTGCTACGATTAGCAACGAAGAGGCTTTGATTTTGCAAAGATTAAAAGAAGCTAAAGGGTATAAGCTTGTTTGCGATGAGGCCAAAGGGTATCAAGATTTTCTTAAAGCCTATTCACGTATCAGTGGCAAATCGCTCTATGGCGGAGATTTGGCGACCATCAAAAGCTCCAAGGTAATTGTAGTCTTTGGAAGTAGGGTTGATAGCGATAACCCTATGGTGAAGTACTCTATCTCAACAGCTAGTAAACACCATCGTGCGCGTGTGATTTATATGCACCCCATCGAAGATGCAAACCTCTCCAATATCGTGACGCAATACATCAAATACGAAGTGGGTAGCGAAGAGGGTGTAGTGGCACTGTTGGCGAATGCTTTGGTTGAGAGAGAGACGCTTGATAAAGATACCAAAGCATTTTTGGACAATTTAGATATTGGCAATCTAAGCGCGGAGAGCAATGTGGGCGAAGAGGAGATTGATGTATTGGTTCAATCTT
The DNA here is from genome assembly GCA_020726085.1 of Sulfurovum sp. GTDB lineage: Bacteria > Campylobacterota > Campylobacteria > Campylobacterales > Sulfurovaceae > FS08-3. The sequence continues at coordinate 10,813 of DYTG01000022.1, read as the reverse complement.
TAAGCAAAAGAAAAGATTTTACTTTGGTAGTGGGTGCAGACCTTTACGGCCATCCAAGAGTAGAAAATATTGCAAAACTTATTGCGTTGATTGAAAAGCACAGCCGTTTTGATATAGTAGCTATTCCACCTACAACCAATGCTTTGGGTGTTTCGCTCATTTGCGAACTTGACAATCAAGCAGGTGACTATACGATAGGATACAATAGCCGTGGTGATTTTACATTGAGTGCATTAGGGGAGGGGGATTTGGATATGCCCTCACTCAATCAACAAGAGGGAACGTTTACGACTATTAATAAACAAGTCGTTCCTACAAATGCAGCGTTGGAGTACAAAGGTTATGTTCTCAATGATATAGCGTCGGCGTTGGGTGTAAAGAGAGAATATACCATTGATTATACGCAAGAGTTACCTATTGACAAAGGGTATCAAGGCGTTGCTTTTGATGATTTGAAGGTAGATTTTGGTATCAACGGTGAAGATTTACGAGGCTATAGAGTTCAAACGCAGGGTGTAGATAGCAACAGTATGCTAGAAGAGATTGCTCCACTGCCAACCTATGATGGATTAGTACTCTATCGAGCCAATGCAATCAATCAATTTTCGCCTTTTACCCACAAGGCAAAAGAGCTTCAATCGCAAGAGTTTCTTAGAGGCTCTAGCCAATTTGCACTTGTAGCCAAGATAAGCGATGGAGATGAGGTGAAATTTGAGCTTGATGGTGTGAAATACACAAGAGTGTTTAAGATTGATACATCAATGAAAGGCACAGTAGCAATTAACCCAACAAATGATAAAGGATTAAGTAGTACTTTGGTATCTTCTTATAGATACGCTAAATTAATCCTTGATATTCAAAATAAATAAGATGAGTGGTAAATATGAGTAGCAAAGAAATTACAGTAAAAATTGACGGTAAAGAGTGCAAGAGTGTAGAGGGGGAGTATATCCTCAATGTCGCTCGTGCAAATAATATATTTATACCTGCGATTTGTTATTTAACACGATGTTCTCCGACTCTTGCTTGTCGTATCTGCCTTGTCGAAGCAGACGGTAAGCGAGTCTATGCATGCAATGCAAAAGTCAAAGATGGCATGGAGGTGACAGTAACAAACGAAGAGATACTTCAAGAACGACGAGCCATTATGAAGGTTTATGATGTCAATCACCCTCTGCAATGCGGTGTTTGCGATCAAAGCGGTGAGTGTGAGTTGCAAAACTACACACTCGAACTAGCCGTCGATTCACAAAGCTATGCCATTCCCGACACCATTCGTCAAAACAAAAATTGGAGCGATGTGCTTCACTACGATGCGGGGCTTTGTATCGTATGCGAACGATGCGTGACGGTGTGCAAAGATATGATTGGGGATAGTGCTATCAAGACTGGACCTCGTGGAGGCGAAGCGCTGCCCAAAGAGGCAAAAGATACCATGCCCAAAGATGCTTATGCGATGTGGAACAAGTTGCAAAAATCAATTATTGTTCCCAGCAATGGAACGGATTTTACCGATTGCAGCGATTGCGGAGAGTGTACAGCGGTTTGTCCCGTGGGTGCTTTGGTGAGTCGAGACTTTGTCTATAAATCCAACGCATGGGAGCTTAAACGTATCCCTGCTACATGTGCGCATTGCAGCAGCGGTTGTCAGATTTATTACGAGACCAAACACACCTCCATCTCAGACCCAACCGAAAAAATCTATCGTGTGACCAATGAGTGGAACTATGTATCGCTTTGTGGGGCAGGGCGTTTTGGATACGATTTTGAAAACAGAGTCCAAGGCAAAGATGAAGAGGCATTTGCACTAGCTCTTAAGGCATTTAACACAGCCCAAAGCATCAAATTCAACTCCGCAATTACCAATGAAGAGGCATTTATGCTCCAACGTCTCAAAGAGAAGTTGGGTATTAAGCTTATCAATCATGATGCTAAAGCTTTCAAAGATTTCCTCACTTCCTACGCCAAAGCAAGTGGAAAAGGACTCTATGGCGGCGATCTCAAAGAGGTAATGAAGAGCGATTTTGTTATTAGTGTGGGGGCATCTTTGCGAAATGACAACCCCAATGCACGTTACGCTTTTAACCACGTCCAAAAGATGAATAAAGGAGCAGGACTCTACTTTCATCCCGTTGGCGATACGTTGGTTTCTACTTTTGGGAAGAGCGTTGAGATTTTTACGCACCAAGTAGGTCAAGAGGAGTTGGCACTCTATTTGATACTTGATTTATTTGCCAACAAAGAGAGACTTGATGATGAAACCAAAGAGTATCTAGCTTCTTTCCATCGACATGAAAAACGTATCGTCAAAGAGAAAATCATGGAAGAGGTAAGCCAAAGCGTCACCGACAAAGCGACAGGCGAGACCAAAGAGGTCATCAAAAAAGTCCCCAAAACGATTGAAAAAGAGATTGAAGTTCAAATCAATGGATTGGTTGAGATGCTAGGTGGCAACGATACATTCTATGAAAACTTTGAAAAGATGAAAAGCAAAAAAGAGAGTTTCTCACTTATTATCGGAGAAGATCTCTACTACCATCCTCATTCGCATAACCTTTCACGATTGGTAGCTCTCATAGAAGAGGTTTGTGGCATGAGTCTTGTGATGATACCGCCACGAACCAACTCACTAGGCGTTGCTATGATTTGTGATTTGGATGAAGAGGAGAGCGGATACGTCATTGGTTACAACGAACACGGACACTTCCGTTTGAGTTCACGAGGATTTAGTAAGCTTGATATTCCCGCACTCAACCAACAAGAGGGGACGTTTACCAATATCAACAAGCGTGTAGTGCCTACCAATGCAGCACTGGATTATCACGGATACGAGCTTAACGATATACTCAATGCTTTGGGTATTGGAATGCGTCAAACGATTGATTTTACTCCCCAATTGGGTAGGATTGAGGGATTCAAAAGTGAAAATTTCGACGATTTGCCCAATGGCTATACCAATGCGGGAGAGGAGCTACGAGGCTACGCTCTTGAAGTGATAGAGACAAACAAAGAGGAGATAAAAGTCGTTAAGTTTGATGAGAGCATTGTGATAAACGAGGGCGAGATTGCTTATCGATGCAATCCTCAGCGACAATTTAACGATTTTACAGACCGTTCATCACAAATCAATGAGGAGTTTGGGGCTTATGTGAGTCCTAGCAAAGCCAAAGAGTTGAGTGAAGAGATTGAGGTGATTTTTGACCAAGAGCAATCTTTCAAACTAAAAGTAATTGTGGATGATAGAATGCAAGGGGATATTATCGCTATTCCTGATTATAAGAGCTATCAAAATATCTACGGTGTATTTGGTAGAGATCGATACAAAAAAGTAACAATTAAAAAGGTGTAAGATATGGATGCATTGATTATAGAAACCGTTGTCAAAGCGATAGTGGTACTCCTTGTGATTTCGGCACTTGCGGGGTTTGGTACCTACTTAGAGAGAAAAGTACTTGCATTTATGCAACGACGATTAGGGCCCATGCACGTAGGTCCTTTTGGATTATTACAGATTTTGGCCGATGGTATCAAGCTCTTCACCAAAGAGGATATTGTACCCCAACACGCCAATCGACTAATCTTTATGGTAGCTCCTGCTATTACCGCAGCAACGGCATTTATTGCACTTGCGGCAGTTCCACTCTTCCCAGAATTTACACTTTTTGGATACACGATTCGTCCTATTGTTGCCGATTTGAATGTGGGTATTTTGTTTGTGCTAGGAGCAATGGCATCGGGGCTTTATGGGCCACTTCTTGCGGGTATGGCACAAGCCAACAAATGGGGAATTATTGGTTCTGCTCGTACGGCTATTCTCTTTTTGAGTTATGAGGTGGTAACGGGACTTTCCATTTTGGCTCCTATTATGATAGTAGGTTCGCTTTCGCTTATTGATTTTAACAATGCTCAAGCGGGAGGGATAGGCGATTGGATGGTGTGGCAACAGCCCGTAGCGTTTGTGCTTTTCTTGATTGCAGGATTTGCAGAGACCAACCGAACGCCCTTTGACTTGCTAGAACATGAAGCCGAAGTTATCTCAGGATACGCTACAGAATACAGCGGTATGCGATGGGGGATGTTCTTTATTGGAGAGTATGCCAACATGATTACAATCTCCTTTGTAGCTTCTTTGGTCTTCGTTGGTGGATTTAACCCTATTGGATTTATCCCTGGATTTTTGGCAATTATTTTGAAAGTATCATTTTTCTTCTTTTTGATGCTATGGGTTAGAGCTTCGTGGCCACACGTTAGACCCGATCAATTGATGTGGCTATGTTGGAAAGTGCTTATGCCTATCACCATAGTAAACATCTTAATTACGGGCATAGTACTGCTATAGGAGGGATAGATGAGTTTAGAAAAATTTAAAGATAGAAATATAGGAAATCAAAATTATACATTGATTGGGCATGAAGCTTTTCCTCAAACAGGTGGAGAGAAGTTTGAACGAGTCATGAAGCGAATGCTCAAAGGTGAGCTTTTTGTGGGGCTTTGGGTGACACTTCGCACCATGTTTCAAGCACTCTTTAAAGGTGAGATGCACACTACAAAATACCCTTTTGAGAAGTTGCCTATTTCACCACGCTATCGTGCTATTCACGAGATGCTAAGACTTCTTGAGAGCGGTCACTATCGATGCATTGGTTGCGGATTGTGTGAACAAATTTGTATTTCAGATTGTATCAGAATGGATACACGCTACGATGAAAATCAACGCAAAGAGGTGAGCGAATATACCATCAACTTTGGTCGATGTATCTTTTGTGGTTATTGTGCTGAAGTGTGTCCAGAGTTGGCTATCGTACATGGTTCACGCTACGAGACCTCTTCGGAGCAAAGAGCAAGTTTCTCGCTTTTTGAGGATATGCTAACTCCCATTGATACACTTAAGCACCAAAAAGAGTATCCAGGCTTTGGTGCGGTGAGTCCCAATGCCGATGAGAATATCAAAAAAACGCCATTAGCGTATTAAGAGGAGGATTTTTAATGGAACAATTTGCATTTTATCTCTTTTCAGTCCTAACTATAGGACTATTTTTGGTAACGGTTCTAAGCAACAATGTCCTCTATGCGATGACATCATTGGCTGCTGGAATGGTTATCATTTCAGGTTTTTTCTTTATTTTGGGTGCAGACTTCTTGGGCGTAGTTCAATTGATAGTCTATGTGGGTGCAGTTATGGCACTCTACTCTTTTGGTATGATGTTTTTTGATGCGACACGCGAGATCAAAGAGAAAAACACCAACGCCTATTTGGTATTTTTTCTAGGCGGTATGATTGCATTGCTTTTGGTAGTGATGTTTAGTGCTCCTATTGCGGGAGAGGGGATTGTAGCAATGTATCCCACGCCAGAGGGTGCTAATAATCCACAAGCCGTTGGCTTGGTGCTCTTTACCAAATACCTTGTACCCTTTGAGGTTGCTGCAGTAATGCTTTTAGTCGCTATGATTGCAGGGATTATTTTGGCAGGTAAAAAGATGGATAATAGCTTAACGACCAAAGATGAAAATCATGAAGAGGAAATGACCTTTTCATTAAAGGATGTAAGATGATAGAGCTAAGTCACTACCTTATAATATCGGGCATACTCTTTTCGATAGGAGTAGTAGGTGTATTAAGAAGAAAGAATCTATTGATGCTTTTCTTTGCAACAGAGATTATGCTAAATGCTGCCAATATTGCGTTTGCAGCAACATCCTCCTATTACGGCGACCTATCGGGTCAAATGTTTGCCTTTTTTATTATCGCTGTAGCAGCGAGTGAAGTGGCAGTAGGATTGGGTCTCTTGATAGTACTCTACAAGAAGCAAGGCACTCTTGATCTTGACAATCTTGTGGCTATGAAAGGATAAGTATGGAAAGTTTAGTATATGTAGCACTCTTTGCACCACTAGTGGGGTCACTCTTTGCCGCACTCTTTGGTATGAGTCCAAAAAATTTAATTACAGGCATAGCAACATCGGCACTGCTCTTTATCTCGTGGATGGCTTCGGTATTGCTTTTGATTCATGTGGCAGGAAACGGAGCGGTTTCGACAACGTTGATGGATTGGATTGGAGCGGGTGATTTGCTCATTCAGTTTGGTTTTCAAGTCGATGCCGTAACGGCGGTTATGATGGTAGTTGTGACGACGGTTTCGACCGTGGTGCATGTTTACTCCATTGGGTACATGGATCACGACAAAGGATTTAACCGCTTTTTCTCCTACCTATCGGCGTTTGTTTTTTCGATGATGATATTGGTTATGAGCGACAACTTTGCGGGACTTTTTATCGGCTGGGAAGGCGTTGGGGTTTGTTCGTGGCTGTTGATTGGCTTTTGGTATCATAAAGAGGATGTTTCAACCGACATCAATCCCTCTATCTCGCCCTCATGGGCAGCCAATGAAGCTTTCATTATGAACCGTATTGCCGACCTTGGAATGCTTGTTGGTATCTTCTTGATTTATTGGAATACAGGATCACTTACTTACGATATATTCTTTGCTTCTATTCCTACAATGGATGATGGATTGTTGGTGGCTATTGCTATTGCACTCTTTATTGGTGCGATGGGTAAATCAGCACAATTTCCACTCCACACATGGCTTGCCGATGCGATGGAAGGTCCAACACCTGTTTCAGCCCTTATTCACGCTGCGACTATGGTAACGGCGGGGGTCTATTTGGTTATTCGAGCCAATCCACTTTACTCTCATGAAGCCGTAGAAGGGGTAAGTCTCTTTATTGCCTGCTTGGGTACTTTTGTAGCGATGTTTGCAGCTACAATGGCTTTGGTCAATCGAGATCTCAAAAGAATTATCGCCTATTCTACGCTCTCACAATTGGGATATATGTTTGCAGCGGCAGGATTGGGTGCTTATTGGGTGGCTCTTTTTCATCTTGCAGCACACGCATTTTTCAAAGCGTTACTCTTTTTGGGTGCGGGTAACGTCATGCACGCCATGCACGATGAGCTTGATATATTCAAAATGGGGGGATTGAGTAAAGTGATGAAATGGACTTACATTTATATGGGTCTTGCTTCATTGGCACTTGCTGGTATCTTTCCATTGGCAGGTTTCTACTCCAAGGATACGATATTGGAGGTTGCTATCAATGAAGATACCTATTTGATATGGTTTGCTCTTTGGGTGACGGCGGGTCTTACGGCGTTTTATAGTTTTAGACAAGTTTTCCTTACCTTTGGCGGAAATGAACGCTACAAAGAACTCGGTCACCATCCTCATGAGATGCCCAATTATGTATTGATTGCTATGGCACCTTTGGCTATTTTGGCGGTTATTTTTGGATTTGTCTTTATGGATTCCTTTCAATCATTCACCTCAACGGTGCTTCCTGTTTACGAGATGAGTCACGCTACACATAAAATAGCATGGGTATTTATTATTTTGACAACGCTTATTGCTTTGAGTGGTATTTTTTATGCTTACAAAAAATACGGTGTAGGGCTTATTCGTGATGAAAAAGTAGAGGGCAGCTTTGTCTATAAGTTGCTCTCCAATCAATACTATATACCAAAATTCTACGATTCAATGTTTACAAAACCCTATGCAGAAATATCAGATATGCTATGGAAGAAAGTAGATCTTAAAATTGTTGATGCGGTTGTTGATGCGATTGCCAAATTTATCTACTTTAGCGGGGATAAATCAAGAGCAATGCAAACAGGTAACTTGTCTCACTACCTCAACTGGATGGCAGTAGGGGTCTTGTTACTTGCAGTGATTGTATCACTCTCTGCGGTATTAGGTTAAGGAGCGTTTAATGGATCATATTTTAACTATTTTGGTATTTTTTCCAGCATTTGCTGGATTGCTTGGTTTTGTTGTCGATAAAGGGAGTGCAAGGGCTTATGGTATAGCCGTTGCTACTATTGAACTCTTTATCACACTGTGGTTATGGATGAGCTTTGATGGCTCTAATGGGGGTATGCAGTTTGTAGAGATGTTGCCTCTTGTGCCTGATTTTGGGATTAGCTACTATTTAGGAGTGGATGGAATCTCTCTTTTCATTGTCATTTTGGCTGCCTTAATGACATTGGTAGGGATGATTAGCATGAGCATTGAGAAAGATATCAAAAACATGATTATCTCACTGCTTTTCCTTGAAATGACAATGATAGGTGTCTTTATGGCACTTGATGCGATTGTCTTTTATGTTTTTTGGGAACTCTCATTGGTGCCTATGCTCTATATTATTGGAGCTTGGGGAGGACCTCGAAGAGTCTATGCCGCGGTTAAGTTTTTTCTCTATACCTTTTTAGGTTCACTTATTATGCTTGTGGGTATGCTCTTCTTGGCATATCTCTATCACAAAGTGACGGGTACATGGAGTTTTGCCATTACTGATTGGTATGCGTTGGTGCTTCCAATGGAGTATCAAGTGTGGCTCTTTATCGCCTTTTTTATGGGTTTTGCTATCAAAGTCCCTATGTTCCCGTTTCATACATGGTTGCCTTACGCTCACGGACAAGCTCCAACGATTGGTTCGGTTATCCTTGCAGCAGTACTTCTTAAGATGGGGACGTACGGATTTGTACGTTTTTCATTGCCCATATTCCCCGATGCTTCGGTGATGATGATTACACCTATAGCTATTTTGTCGCTTATTATGGTAGTCTATACCGCAATGATAGCGTACGCTCAAAAAGATATTAAGCAAGTGATTGCCTACTCATCGGTTTCGCATATGGGTATTATTATGCTGGGTGTTTTTGCAATGAACGCCGAAGGTATCAGTGGTTCTATCTTTTTGATGTTATCGCACGGTATCGTTTCGGGTGCACTGTTCATGCTTGTTGGTGTTATTTACGATAGATTGCACACCAAAGAGCTTGATAAATTTGGCGGATTGGCGGCTGTTATGCCAAAGTATGCTACCATCTTTGGTATTATGCTTATGGCATCGGTGGGACTTCCTTTGACGATTGGATTTGTTGGAGAGTTTCTAGTACTTTTGGGCTTTTACAAAGTTTCACCCATGATGACCATTATCGCAGGTTTGACCATTATTATCGGTTCGATTTATATGCTAAGTATCTATAAGCGAACTTTTTTTGGTCGTGTTACGCACGAAGAGAATAAAAAACTTAAAGATTTAAACAGCAAAGAGATTATTTCATTAGTGCCATTGGTAGCGATTGTCATTTGGTTGGGTATCTATCCAAAGCCAGTATTAGAACCTATAGATAACAGTGTCAAAGCTTTGGTATCTTTTATGGAGAAAAAAGCACAAACGCAAGAGGCTAAGGATATAATTATTAGCACAAACGCTGAGGAGGATAAATAATGCTAGAAGCTATTAGTGTAAGTTTGGAAGATCTAAAATTAGCGACGCTAACACCGATGTTTGTAGCTATTGGTGGTGCGTTGACTATATTGATTATAGATTTGTTTAAAGATGGATTGCACAAATCACTCTATGTGATGCTTACTCTTCTTGTGTTATTGGTTGATTTGGGTGCAGTTTTGGGGCTTGGAGTCAATCAACGAGGTTTTTTTGATGTGATGCTTATCGATGGTATTTCAATTATCTCACAAGCACTTATTTTATTGGGTTCGATGCTCTTTATTCCATTGGCACTTACATCCAAACGTTTTCATGAGTACTCCTATCCTGAATATTTTGCTCTGTTTCTCTTCATGATTGCAGGGTATCAATTCATGGTTTCAAGTGATAATCTTATTTTGATTTTTGTAGGACTTGAGACCGCCTCTTTGGCACTCTATACGCTCATTGCTATGCACAATCGCCCCAATTCGTACGAAGCAGCTGTGAAGTACTTTACGATGGGTGCAATGGCCGCAGGCTTTTTTGCGATGGGTTCGGCTACGGTTTATGCCACGACGGGATCGGTTGAGCTTTATAAGATCGCTGAAGTAATGCAATCACGTATGGATGAAGCAGGATTGATGATTGCCTTGATTGGCGGTGGCACATTGTTGTTGGTTTCTTTTGCCTTTAAAATGTCACTCTTTCCTTTTCACACATGGGCACCCGATGCCTACGAGGGTGCTTCCGCACCACTAGCGGGGTATATGTCCATTGTTCCTAAAGTCGCTGGATTGGTAGTGGTTATGAGAATTTTTGGTATGTATATTGATATTGGTATCGAAGTCATTCGTGACGCTATTTTGGTACTCTCAGTTCTTACTATGACTTTGGCAAACATTATGGCTTTGGTTCAAGGCGATGTTAAAAGAATGTTGGCGTATAGCTCCGTTTCACACGCAGGTTTTGTAATGGCCGCTATTGCACTCGATACCACCAAAGGCAATACGGGTATATTCCTCTATTATACGCTGTTCCTTTTTACCAATTTGGGTGCTTTTGCAATGCTTTGGATTAGCCGACACAAAAAAGATACCTACCATAATCGATTTGACCATCCCTATGAGAAGTTCGCGGGACTTATTCACGTTATGCCTATGGGTGCGGTAGTGATGGCACTTTTTATGCTCTCGTTGGCGGGTCTACCTCCCTTTTCAGTTTTTTGGGGCAAAATCTTCATTATGAGTGCAGCTGTTGATGCGGGGTACGTGTGGTTGGCTATTGTAATGGGTATCAACTCTGCTATATCAGCCTATTATTACCTTAAGCTTATTGTCTATATGTTCTTAAAAGACCCAGTCAGTAACGACGGAACGATTTACTACAATCTTGCAAAGCCATTAATGACAATCATTGGTATAGCAGTTGTGGTAACGGCGACCTCTATTTTCTACGTTCAACCCCTCATTAACTACATCTCTTATATGGTAGGAGCTAGTGGATACTAATCCGCTTGCTTGATAAAATATTAATAAATATTT
>DYTG01000021.1 GCA_020726085.1 Sulfurovum sp. | reverse complement strand
ATTTTGGTATCAATATTAGAGCATGATAAGCCAAAAGAAATGTGTGTGGGCTTGAGTGTAAGAGGGTGGGGGAAGTCATGGAGCTAGAAGAGGATACAAGTAATGACAAAAAATAAACTCTTGGTGTTTATCGGTTTGGTAATTTTGGTCAATATGATATGAAAAATACGCTTTTTTTGAACATTTGACTTATGAAGATTTGAGATTTTATTTATCTAAAGATGCTCAATATTATGAGATTATTGATGTAATGATTGTAGAATATGACAAGAGGGCATTTGATGAAAACAAAGAGATGATAGCCAAATGGGATGAACTAAAAAATGAAAACTAGCGAAATTCTCAATCATACCACAATCTATTCTATCCCTTTGAATCAAATCGGTAGGGTGAGCGAAACCCACGCTGTGAAAGGGACAATATGGAGTTAGTGACTCGTAGGTTTGGCAGTGTCAAACCTACGAAAAAGAGACTACATTACTAGGAGCAAAAAATGTACAAATTCGCAATTAATAAACCCATTACCGTCTTGATGATGGTATTGACTCTGCTTATCTTTGGGATGATGAGCTATAAAAAGATGCCTGTTAATCTTTTTCCCAATATCGACTTTCCTGTCGTGACGGTGCAGACGATTTATCCAGGGGCCGATCCGCTTACGGTGGAGTCCAAAGTTTCCGATCTTATTGAAGAGGCGGTTAGTGGGATTGATGGGATTGATAAGGTCACGTCGAGTTCGGTAGAGGGGATGAGCGTCGTTATTATTGAGTTTGATATCGAGCGAGATATTACCGAAGCGACCAATGATGTACGAGACAAGATTGGAGCGATAAGTTTGCCCGATGGGGTAGAGACTCCAGCGGTCAAAAAAATCGATACGGGTGGGAGTGTCATTAATCTCTTCGTCTCTTCCAAAAATGGCAATGCAAAAGAGTTGATGATGTTGGCCGATGAGCGACTCAAACCTCAGCTTCAACGCATCAAAGGGGTAGGAGATGTCAATATTATAGGACTTCGTGATAGAGAGATACGCATATTTGTCGATCCCGACAATCTCAACAAATACGGCATGAGTATCGCCCAACTTCAAGGGGTAATTGCCAGTGAAAATGTGCGTTTGAGTGCGGGTAAACTTATCAATGACAAACAAGAGATTATCGTCAAATCAAGGGGCGATGCGACTACGATTGAGGAGCTTTCCAATCTCATTGTCAAAGAGGGGGTACGATTAAGCGATATAGCCACGATTGAAGATGGACTAAGCGACCTTAAAAGCTATTCATCTATTAATGGTCAAGTGGGTGTGATGATGGAGGTCAAAAAGATTAGCGGTGAAAACGCTCTGGATATTATCTCCCAAGTCAAAAAAGTCATGCCCAACCTTGAAAAAATCGCAGGGGAGAATTACAACCTCAAACTCATCCAAGATAGTTCCGAGAAGATTTTGGTCAATCTCAACCAAGTCAAATTTGACCTTGTTTATGGGGCGATATTGGCGATATTGATTGTCTTTTTGTTTTTACGCTCCCTTCAAGCTACGATTTTGTCGGCTATTGCTATCCCTATCTCCATCATCGGGACGTTTTGGGTCATTGATGTATTGGGATACGACCTCAATAAACTCTCTCTCATTGGACTGACACTAGCTATTGGTATCTTTATTGATGATGCTATTGTGGTGATTGAAAACATTACCAAAAAGCTTGAAATGGGGATGAATCGATTGGATGCTACTATCGAGGGGGTTAAAGAGATTGGTTTTTCGATTTTGGGTATATCGATGATGCTTTTGGCGGTTTTTATCCCTATTGCCTTTATGGATGGAATTGTGGGGAAATTTTTCAACTCCTTTGCTATGACGGTTGCTAGTGGGGTGATTATCTCCTTCTTTGTAGCTATTTTGGTTATCCCTGCTATTGCAGCACGCATCGTAAGCGATAAGCACAGTCGATTTTACCACTTCACCGAAGTGATTTTTGTTGCCGTCGAGAAGGGGTATGGGTGGATATTGAGCTATTTGGTACGCTTTAAATATTTTACCATTATAGGTGTCATTGTAGGGATGATGCTGCTTTTGCCCATAGGTAAAAACGTGGGGATGGATTTTGTACCTATGGAGGATAATAGCGAATATCAAGTCATTATCAAAGCACCTGTAGGTACATCGGTGGAGGAGATGAAGCGAAAAGTTGCTCCCTTTGTAGAGGTGATTAAAAAGGATGAAAATACCGTTGATTACGTCACATCCATTGGCTATACCGATTCCAAAGAGTCGCACAAAGCCAAAATCTATGTCAAACTCAAACGTGTAGAAGAGCGTCAAATGGGACAAGTGGCCATCGTAGAGAAGATGCGTAAAAGCTTTAGCAATACCAAAGGATTACTTGTTTTGGTTGAAGAGGTACCTCCCTTTTCGATGGGCGAAGCCAACGCTCCTATTCAAATCGTTATTACAGGGGATACGCTTGAAGGATTGGATAAAGCCAGTCAAAAAGTGATGGAGTATATGAAGAGTGTCGATGGGGTAGTCGATATCGATAGAGACTACGAGAGCGGAAAACCAGAGATTAAAATCTCAATTTTAAGAGAAAACGCCAAAGCCCAAGGGGTGAGCAGCAACGACATTGCCCTAAGCCTCAACGCTGCTTTTTCAAGCGAAATCAAAATCTCCAACTTTGAAGACAAAGGCAGAGAGTACGATATTACGTTGCGTTTTGAAGATAAATACCGCCAAAGTATCAAAGATATTAAAAAAATGATGGTAACCAATATTCAAGGGCAACTCATACCATTGGAATCGCTTGTCAAAATCGAAGAGGGCACTTCGGTAGCCTCCGTCAATCGCTACGATAGATCTCGAAAAGTGCTTGTAACGGCTCTCAAACGTGAAGATGTCCCCCTTGATACTATTGTCAAAGAACTTGATGCCCATTTGCCCGAAATTTTACCCTCTCAATACGAGTACCGCTTCACAGGTGAGATTGAGCGAATGGCAGATACGGGAGCGGCCTTTGGAGCGGCGTTGGGACTTGCCATTATCCTTATCTATCTTGTACTGGCTTCGCTTTATGAATCCATCATTCAACCTCTTATTATCATGGTTTCAATGCCACTCTCCTTTACGGGTGTGACGGTAGCACTAGGACTAGCAGGGATGAACTACTCGCTTTTTGTTATGATTGGTATTATTTTGCTTATGGGCATGGTGGGTAAAAACGGCGTTTTGGTAGTCGATTTTGCCAATGAAGCCGTAAAGAGGGGCAAAAGCGTCCAAGATGCGATTGTCGAAGCAGGACAAAAGCGACTACGCCCTATTTTGATGACCACATTTGCGATGATTGGAGCGATGGTTCCTCTAGCCTTTGGCAGCGGTGCAGGACATGAGGGAAATGCCCCCATGGCTTTGGCAATTATTGGAGGGCTCATAAGCTCTACATTCCTTACCCTTATCGTTATTCCTGCTATCTATAGAATTTTATATCCACTTGATAGATGGCTACGGAAATTTTATGAAAAGCGGTATTTGTAGCCTCAAAAATGCAGGTGGGCAAGGTTAGTATTTAATATCAATCGTGCTTCTCTCTTTGCCTGCGTTTTGTACGAGGTGAAAGAGTGTTTTGGCGTTGGAGGTTTTGAGTCGGACACATCCGTGAGAGGCTCTTTGCCCCAATCGCCATTCGCTTGTGGTACCATGACACGCATAGCCTCCACGAAAAAATATGGAGTAGGGCATGGGGGAGTTGTGGTATTTGTGTGAATAGTGCATTTTGGTAAGGTATTTGGGTTCGTATTGACCTGTGGGTGTAGAGTATCCTTTGCGACCAGTCGAGACTTTCCAGTGATAGAGGAGTTTGTTGCCTCCGTAAACGCTCATTCTTTGGGTGGAGAGATTGACTTTGATATGGACTTTATTACCTAGCGGAACATCTTTTTGTTTGGGTTTTTTGTAGGCAATGATAGTATTGGGTTTAGTAGTCTTTAGTGGTAGTTTGATAGTGGGAGGTGTCAAAATGCTTTTGTCAAAAAAGAGTGCTAACGTATCGGTGAGCTTAGGCAACTCCACAATGGCGATAGGGGAGGGCAAAACATCGATGGCGTTAAAATCAATAGCTTTGTTTCGAGTCTCCAACTCGTCTAGTAGCGATAGCATCTCTTTATCAATAGCATCAAAAGCCTCCTCTATTGTCATAGCTGGTGGAGTGCGTTGTGCAGTTTTGGCTGGTTGGATAACTTTGGCAACGGAGTGTTTGTAGGCGTATTGAGCAATCTCAATGCTTCTATCGAGCCCCAAAACATACACGGCACTGAGCGATACAAAAGCACTCAAAACAAAAGTAATAAAAAAAAGTACTTTGATTAGTTGCATAGCATCACTTTTTGCATACAAGTCTCTTGGTTACCATGAGCCTCCGCCTCCGCCACCCATTCCGCCGCCCGAAGAGCCTCCTCCACCAGAGCTGTAGTCACCGCTTGAGGATTCTTGGACGGTACTGGCGTGTTGAATATCGTTGGAAAGTAGGTGCATACCACTCATATTGCCACGATACCATGATGGCTGTTTGACTTCCAATTGCGTATAAAATTTAAGCCAATGTTTCGCCTCTCCAAACAAAACTGCGTACGGGAGGTGGCGTTCCAAAAAGAGCGGGTCTTGTTGGAGACGGCGTTGTATCTCATCGGTTTTGACTCTTTTGATAAAGCGTTGTAGTCCATCAAGTTGCGATTTGGCAACCGAGCCTCTTTGAGTATATTTACCGATACGTTTGTAGGTAAACCACACCATCAAAGTAAAAACTACAATCAAAAAGAGCGGCGTATAGAGGATATTTTTAAGCCCTCCTTGCTCCAAAAAAACAGGCAAGGTACTTAAGCCGCTCATACCAATAAACATGGATGCAAAAAGTATGCCAAACCACCCTTGTACTGCAAACAAAACAATCAAGCCCGTCACCATAAATACGCTAAAAAAGATAGATATAAAGGCACTTTCACTTCCCAATAGCGAGATAGAGGAGTAAAGAGAAACGCCCAAAAAAGGAATAGCTAGAAGTATCATCTTAATCAAAAAGCTTTTGCGTGCCTCTTTGGGGTTCTTTTGCATATAATCTTGATTGTGCGACCACTCGTAGAGCATAGTATTAATCTTCTCAAACGCACTCAAAAGTTTACGAGCTTGTGCGTTGGAGCCTTTTTTGAGCGTGTAGGTATCGCTTCTATCAAAGAGCGTATCGTTGAGGAGATAACGCATATCGGGGGTGAGTTCGGTTTGATCTTTTTGAGTCTTTGTAAAGGTTGGTATGGAGCCATCGTCCTTTTTTGAAACGCTTAGATAGCCTTTGTAGCCCAGTTCCAAAATAGCCGCCGAGAAATCTTTGTCGTTGGCAAATTTATCAAAAATAAGCCCCGATTGCAATACACTTAGACCTTTTGGGGCTTGGTATTGAGTCGATACGATACGTTTAAAATCATTTGACCCCAATCCTAGCCAAAAACGGTAACTCATCAACGATAAAACAAAAATGGCAAACCAGTTCCATGTGCCTTTGATTTGATCCCCTACTGTAATAGCACTATTACTCGTTCCATTTTGATCGAGTATATTTTTGGGATAGATAATATCGGCGGTTACTCCTTCGTACGGCATGAGATAAGTAGCTTCGATACGGTAGGTTTTGTTATCGACCCAGCTTCCTTTGGCTTGATTGGTTGTTGAACCATCTTTGCCACTATAGAGTCTAATGGTGGTGTTTTGTTGCGTAAGCGACGGAGGGAGATAGATAAAAGTAATCACCTTATCAATAGAGACTTCCCATTGTGTACCGATAACATTCCAGCTTGTAATATCGTGGGTTTGGTTGTGAGAAAGCACTCCCTTATCGACACTATAGAAGATAGTATAGGCGTGTTGCCCGTTCAAAAATCGATCGGGGTCACCAATACGGATACGCAAGGTTTTGCTATCGGGGTAGAGGAGTGTGAGCTTATCTTCTGTGTTGTCTCTCATAATGCGAACGTTGCTGATACCAATATCTCGCCTGTAGAGTCCATCAAGTTTGATACGATAAGGAATATCTCTATAGATTCCCCTACGCTCTTCCCCCTCAAAATCGTAGAGTATATCTTCACGAATGGTGAGTTTGCCCGATTGTTCAAGGGTTAAATCTACATTATACTTTTCTATTTTTTCTGCTTGAAGTCCTACAACAAAAAGAGATAAAAAAATACAATAGCTTAAGATGTTTTTCATTGTACAATCCTTGTCAATGAGCGTAGAGCCAAAGCTCTACCTGAATTAAGATTTAGGAATAAGTGTTAAATCTTTCTCTTGATTGTCAAGCGTGTTGGTTGGATTTTTGTCCAGCGATGATGGTGTGGTGGTGGTTGATGGAATCTTTTTGTCCAAAGTACCGTTGCTACCCTCGTCATTGGGGATAGTATTGGTAACATTTTTGGGATAGACATTGAGATAGTTGGAAGTCTCATAGACCATCATGGCATTGGTGCCGTTGATATACGATGTTTCGTATCCCATAAAGCCTTTTTTATTAAACACAGCGTAGTTGTCGGTTTCGTTGAGTTTCTTTAGTTTGGTATCGTTTTTGTTTTTTCTAAATCGCTCAAGAGCACGTTTATCGGTTGTTGCAACAAACTCTTTGACTCCTATATAGGCTTGATTGAATTGTCTAAAGTAGATAAGTGTCACATTAGTAACTCTTTCGTTGTTGTAGAGCATAATATCGGTGTACATTGTTTGGGCATCGGCTATTTTTGAATCGCTTCCTGTTCGGTTTGAAGTCCAATGTGAATACCAACCCTCTTTTAAAAAAGGCTTGAGTTCTTTGTAGATTGTTATTCGTGCCTCATCGCTAGCATCTTCAAAATGCAAATCGTCTAAAACATTGTCCACCAATGTTTTGTGGTCTGAAGGAATAGCACTACCTTCGTTTAATGCGTGAAGTTGCGTAAACATCGCAAACATCAAAGCCAATATAATCTTTTTCAATAAGGTCTCCTTAGTATTTGAGTAGCCATAATTGTACCATCATATTGTTTATTAATCCATAAGTTGGATAGTAATTTTGTGCAACTTTATCAAATTTTGTATTTTATTGGATGAGATTGTGATATGGTGTTCGAGATAGGATTTGAACCTACGACCACTACGATGTCAACGTAGTGCTCTACCCCTGAGCTACCCGAACGTAAATATTAGGACTGCCATTATAGCCAAAAAAATTAGGAAAATCAATAGTATTATTAAGAAAAAAAATAAAAACTCTAAGATATAATGCTTTATTATGCTAATTTTTTGGAGTTTTTTATGATTAGAGATTTGGTTGCCTATCCCGATCAGCGTATTACGGTGATTTCTAGCGTCGTACGCTTCTTCGATGAGGAGCTTTGCAAACTGCTTGAAGATATGAAAGATACCATGAATGAACACAAAGTGGATGGATTAATAGCCATTCAAATCGCCGTCCCTGCTCGTGTGATACTTGACATGGTGGCGGTGTGTACTTATTTATGAAACCAAGAAGGACAAATAATGGTAAAAAAGAAAAAGTATATTGCGTTCATTATGGTAATTTTTGCCACAATCGGATATGGTAATCAAGTAACTAAAAAAGAAGGTTATCGCTTAATCAAAACAATTAACAAGAATAGCTTCGAAACAGAAATTACAACACATACTTATGATACCAATGGGTATAAAATAAAAACTGTAGTAGGTGTTGACCTTAATGGAGATCTTGCGATTAGCACCAAAGAGATAAAATATATAACACGACACGCTTATGATAAGAACGGCAAAAAACTTTCTACATTTTTGAGTAAAGCAAATGGATCGATCAAGAGTATCGAAACCTACACTTATGACGGTAATGGCAATATGTTAAGTGACAGTTATGATCGTAATGCAGACAAAGAAGCTGATGATATTAAAACTTATACTTATGACGGCAATGGTAATAAACTTTCTTATAAACATGATCATAATGGCGATGGAGTGGTCGATACCGTTCGCTCTTACACTTATGATGACAAAGGAAAGGAGCTTTCTTTCTATATGGGTAATGCAGATGGATCTGTTAATATGGTCACATTTTACACTTATGACGGCAATATGCGTATCGGTAAAGAGGATGAAAATGGTGATGGGGTGGTTGATTTTACACAAATATGGATCTATGACAATAATGGCAACAAACTTTCCTATAAGAGTTACAGTAAGGGTAACAATAAAGCTAATAATATCAAAACTTACACATATGATAAAAGCGGCAATATGCTAACCGAAAGCGAGGATTTCACGGGTGATGGGGTGGTTGATTTTGTTGCCACTTATGCTTATGATAGTGCCGGCAATATGCTTAGTGAAAAATTTACTGACAAAAATATGGCTGAGCGTACTATTATAATGACTTATGATAATAATGGCAATATACTTACAAAGATCTTTTATTTCAATGATAATAAAGATACTGCAAGCAGCACACACACCTACATCTATACGAAAGGCATAGTTCCTGCTGGATATAAGAAGCCAAAGTCTGGTACTTTTAATAGTTTATACTATGGTATATTGGGGAAAAAAAGAAAATAAATAATGAACGAAAAAATATTCCATTTGGTAAGTCTTAACACAAAACGATACCACTCGCCCATCAAACCAAAAGTGCCAAAGCCGATAAACTCAAAACTCCCACAATAGCAACAGCGTTGCGAACTCGACCGTTCAAAAAGCTCACAAGCATGGCAAATAGAAGCGGCAAAACAAGCAGTAGAATAATCGTTACCGTATCTATTCCTTTGGAGTTATAGTGGGATAATTTTAGCAAAAAAAGATAACAAGATGGCTTTTGTGAAACCTTTAATTTTTAACCCCACTTTATAAAATCATAATGTATAATCCCCGTTACATTATCTACAAAGAGGTCTATTCGTATGAAACTATCCCTAAAAGTTATTATCACTCTGTTTTTTATTATCTTTTTGAGCGGTTGTGTGCATCAACCAAGCGTGGGTCACGATGGAGTTTTATCAGCACTTCAAAAGTATGACCCGCAACTCAAACAAGAACACTTCCTCTCTAGTACTGTTGATCTCAACGACGATGAGTGCCAAGATGCCATAGCCCTTATGAATCGCAAAAGTCGCTATTGCGGCAAGAGAGGATGCGTGATGTTGGTGCTGTTGTGCCAAGAGGGTGAACTTATGCCTATTGCCAAAACCACCCATGTCAATCCTGTCGTTTCAACTTCTCGCAACAAGACGCTAGGATTGAAAAATATTGATGTTGTGGTCTATCCAGAGGGTGAATCTCCATATCAAGTATCGCTCCACTATAACGGCAAAAGCTACCCGATGAGTGCTATGTTTGGCTACAAAATCGAAAAGAGAACACTTGAACGAGTGCTTTTTAAATAATAGACACTTCGAGCTACAAGGGTCAAATTGTAGCTAGGATTAACAAATTTTTGGATAAAATATTCCATTTTAAAAAACTACTAGGAAATTAAATATATTATGGTAAAAAAACATAAAAAAATTGTTTTGGTTGGATTTATCGCCTCCATTACGTTAGCCTCCATTGCACTTAGTGCCAAACTCAATGCCAAAACTACTGCTCAAGAGAAACAAGAGCTCTCTAAATTGGAATCTTACATTAAGTTTACACGGGTTATGAACTTCATAGAAGCAGAATATGTCGATGAAGTCAATACCAGCGATTTGATTGATAAAGCACTCAATGGAATGCTTCAAAATCTTGATCCTCACTCAAGCTTTCTTGATAAAAATGCCCTAGAGCAGATGAATATCCAAACCAAAGGGGAGTTTGGAGGATTGGGCATAAGCATTGGCAAAAAAAATGGGGTGCTTACCATCATTAGCCCCATCGACAATACCCCCGCTTATCACGCGGGTGTCAAATCTGGGGATGTGATTGTCAAAATTGATGATAAAAACGCACTAGAGATGGAGCTTGATGAAGCCGTCTCTATCATGCGAGGCAAACCAAAAACCTCTATCGAACTTACTATTGCACGAGAGGGAGAGTCTAAGCCACTTGTTTTTAAGATTGTACGAGACATTATCAAGCTCGACTCCGTTTATACCAAAAAAATTGACGCTCATGAGGATTTGCTCTATATTCGTGTCGCTACCTTTGATGCAAAAGTCGTCAAAGATGTCACCAAAGCTATCAAGGAGAATCCTGCTAAAAAGGGAATTATTTTGGATTTGCGAAACAATTCAGGTGGTTTGTTGGATCAAGCCGTAGGACTTGTGGATATCTTCGTCGATAAGGGTATCATTGTGAGTCAAAAAGGCAAAGCCCAACCCAAAGAGGAGTATCGAGCTAGCAAACTCAATACCCTCACCAAGCTTCCTTTGGTGGTACTTATCAACGGTGGAAGTGCCAGTGCCAGTGAGATTGTAAGCGGAGCTTTGCAAGATCATAAACGTGCCGTACTTGTAGGAGAGCTAACTTTTGGCAAAGGAAGCGTTCAGCAAATCCGCCCCATTTCGCAAACCGAAGCGGTTAAACTCACAACGGCCAAATACTTTTTACCAAGTGACCGAACCATACAAGCCGTAGGGGTTACGCCCGATGTAGAGGTTGCCTTTGGAGAGATACTTAAAAGCGACAAAGATAGCTTTGAAATCAAAGAGAAAGATCTCAAAAAGCATCTTGAGAGTGAACTTTTCAAAGTAGAGACCAAAAAAAGCGACAAAGAGAACAATGCGTCGCAAGAGAACAATGCAACCTTTATCAGCAAAGAGATTATCTATCAAGATGGCCAGCTCAAAAGCGCTATTGATATTCTCAAAGCCTTAATTACATTAAACAAAGAGGAGTTAAAGCAGTGACAAAAACAGAGCTTCTGTACGAAGGAAAAGCCAAAAGAGTTTGGGCTACACAAGATACTCATTTTCTTATTTCAGAATTTAAAGATGACCTCACCGCTTTTAATGGAGAGATGAAATCTTCAGAGGAAGGAAAAGGGGCATTGAACAACAAAATCTCAACGGAGCTTTTTAAGTTGCTTAATCTCCACAAAATTCCTACGCACTTTGTGGAGATGATAGATGACAATCATATGCTCCACAAAGCGTGTGATGTGATATTGATTGAGGTGATTGTTCGCAACATTGCTACGGGAAGTTTAAGTCGCAATTTGGGGATAGAAGAGGGCAGAATACTCCCTTTTGCATTAGTGGAGTTTGACTACAAAAACGATGCTTTGGGCGACCCCAAACTCAACGATCAACACGCTTTGATTTTGGGCTTGGTAGAGTATCAAGATGAGCTTGACAAATTACGCCGTATGGCACGACAAATCAACGACATACTCAAGCCCTACTTTTTCATAAAAGGTCTTAAGTTGGTTGATTTTAAACTCGAATTTGGGAGAGATAGAGAGGGAAATATTATTCTAATCGATGAAATATCTCCCGATAATTGCCGTTTTTGGGATGTGGAATCGGGCGAATCGATGGATAAAGATAGATTTAGAAAAGGCAAAGGCGGACTTAAAGTCGCTTATGAAAATGTATTAAACAGAATTTTAAATAAGGAAAAATAATGAGAGCCATCGTAAATGTCTATCTAAAAGAGGGAGTATTAGACCCTCAAGGCAAAGCCATTGCACATGCACTTGACTCTTTGGGATTTGGAGAGCTTGTCACAAGTGTGCGAGTAGGCAAACAGATGGTATTAGAGCTTAATTCCAGCGATGAAGCAAGTGCAAAAATAGAAGTTGAAAAGATGTGTGAAACGCTACTAGCCAATACGGTTATCGAAGATTATACGATAGAGTTTTAAAATGAGAGTAGCCGTATTACGTTTTCCAGGAACCAATTGCGAACTGGATACCCATCATGCTTTTACACAATTGGGTGCCAATGTAGAGATTGTTTGGCACAATGAGCAAAAACTTCCAGAGGCTATTGATTTGGTCGTATTAGCAGGAGGTTTTTCTTATGGAGATTATCTTCGTTCAGGTGCTATTGCACGATTTTCGCCTATCATGAAAGCTGTTGTGGAGTACGCCAATGAGGGCAATTGCGTGCTAGGAATTTGCAATGGTTTTCAAATTTTAACCGAGATTGGACTTTTGCCAGGGGCATTGAAGCGTAACAACAATTTGCACTTTATCTCCAAATTCCAAACCATCAAAGTGATTAATAACGACAATCGATTTCTATCTCAATGCAATACCCAAGAGATACTCACTATCCCCATTGCACATGCCGATGGCAACTACTATATCGACTCTAAAGGCTTAAAAGAGATAGAATCTAACGGGCAAGTGCTTTTACGCTACTGCGATAGCGAGGGAGAGTCTTTGGCAATAAACGGTTCACTCAATGCTATTGCGGGAGTGTGCAACAAAAATAAAAATGTTTTTGGTCTAATGCCGCACCCTGAACGTGCTATTGAAGATATTTTGGGCTCTATGGACGGCAAAAAGATGCTTGAAGGATTTATGAATTAATGGTCAAAAGAGTAATCTTTTTTATAGCTACATTCATCGTTTTTTCAACGGCTTTGATGGCTGAAACCCAATATCGCTACAGCTATTTGCCCAAAAAAATATACAGCAACCAAATATTTCCCGTGACGATTTTGGCTATGGGTATTGGAGAGAAGAGCAAAGAACTCTATTTTAAATTTGATAGAGATTCCAACAACCAACCGCTTTTTGAGGAGCCGCTTATTGTTCAAAACAATCAAGATTGCTTCTATACTTTCTATTTCAAAAACAACGACGAGGAAGAGTTTAAGCTTCCGTTGCTTTTTATCAAATCCAAAGAGGCTGATATTATTTTGGATGAAAATTTTTTCACCGTCTCCAAGCTTCAACCACCCAAAGATTTTGTAGGTGTCATTGCTGCTGATATCAAAGTCACTACCTATCAAGCCTCCACTTTTGATGAGACGCAAAACCTTATTACCGTTACCTTTGAAGCCTTTGAGGCCAATATTGAAAATATCAAAATCAAAAAATATCAACAACAAGGAATAGAAAACATCAAACGTGAAAATTCAAAAGTAAAAGCCGAGTATTTTGTAGTCGTACCTTCCAATCTCAATGAATTAAACTTTACCTATTACAATACCATCAAAGAGCAGTTTGTGCCTATCACTGTACCTATCAAAGTCATTGAGACCAAACTCACGACGCAACTCGAACCCAATCCCAAAAACGACAGCTTTGAAGAGATTAAAAAGATGATCATAGCAGGATTTATTATCTTTTTTGCTTTGATGTTTTTATGGAAACGAGATTTTCTCTATCTCATTGTCATAGCACTCTTAGCCATCGTCTTGATTCGTTTCTATGCCCCTCTCAAAAAGATATGTATCAACGAGGGCACAAAAGTACATATTCTCCCAACCCAAAAAAGTCGCATAAGCTATATCATCGATCACAAAATGGATAAAGTTACCAAGCTTGCTACGAAAGACAAGTATGTAAAAATAGAATATAAACAAGATCGTGTGGGCTGGATTGATGAAGAAGATATGTGTAAAAATTAGATTTTACTATGGAGCTTTTATAATATCTTTTGTAACAGCCGTCTTGATGATACCTCTCATTATGCTTTTTCAAAATTATCGCTCTCTTATTCGCCACAAACTCAACATTCTTATGCTCTATTTGTTGGGTGGAAAAGTAGTCAAAGAGGGGCAAATCGATCGTGATGCTCAAATTTATATCATGAACCATCAAGGCATTGTCGATATTATTGCTCTTGAGGCGACTCACAATATTGATATGAGTTGGGTTGCCAAAAAAGAGCTTTTTGATGCACCGTGGTTTGGTAAGGTACTCAAATACAGCGATATGATCTCCATCAATCGAAACGACAAACGTGGACTTTTGAAGTTGTTAAAAGATGTCAAACAGAGGCTCTATCATCAAAAACGCCCTATTGCTATCTTCCCAGAGGGGACAAGAAGCAACAAGCAACACCTTTTGCCCTTCAAAGCAGGTGCTAAACTCTTAGCGGAATCTCTGAGGCTTAGAGTTCAACCCATTGTCATTACGGGTAGCAAAAAGCTTTTGAATGAACACAACAAAGAGGCAAACTCCTCTACGGTGCATTTTAAATATCTTCCCACAATTGATGTAGCCAGCAGTGATGAGCAGTGGTATGAGAATGCCAAAATCGATATGCAAAGAGAGATAGATTATGAATATACCCACCATCATAGCAGTCGTTAGCGGTGGAGCTTTGGGAGCTTTGGGGCGGCTCATTGTCCTAGAGACTACCCATCGCTACCTACCCGATGCCACATTCCCCTTGGGGACGCTCTATGTCAATCTTATTGGGAGTTTTTGTATAGGGATTTTATTTGCCTATTTCAACCATGCCAATCTATCGCCCTATATCAAACTCTTTGTGGCTACGGGATTTTTGGGGGCTTTTACTACCTTTTCGACATTTGCCATAGAGAGCGTAATGCTTATGGAAAATTCTAAATTTCTTTACGCTCTTTTTAACGTAGTTGCCAATACACTAGGCTCAATTATAGCAGCCGCCGTTGCTTATTTTGTCACAACAGCGTTATTGCGTTGGTTGTGATAAGCTTTTGAGTTGCATAAGAGTCGCATCAATTTGCTTTTGAAAAAGCTCCAACGGCTCTTGATGGTTGGAGTATTTGATACTGTGATAGAGTCTTGAAATCTCTTGAAGATTTGGCACTTTGATATCTGTATCGACTCTCTCCAAAAAACTTTGCATGGTTTCATGGGGTGCTTTACGATAGCCAAATCTTTGGAGTCTTTTAAGCAGTAGCTTAATGGTACACAAGGCTCTATCGGTGCATTTTTGGCGTTGGAGCATCAAAAAGAGTGCGATACTAAACAGTGTAATAAGAGCGATAGAGGCTAGAATTTTGATTAAAAAAACGGTATCTTGGAGTATCTCTTGCCAAATTTGTCGCTGTTTGGAGCGGTTGTAATCAAGTATCCAGTTATTTATAAGATATTTGATATACATAAACTGCATATTGATCTCTTTAAAAATTGAGTTTTGGCTCATAGAACCCTCAAGATTATCGACCGTATCGAGTATGCGTGCTGCTGTTTGGGTAGGCTCAAAACGTACCCAACCTTTGTTTTGAAGATAGAGTTCAACCCATGCGTGGGCATCTTTTTCTTTGACAATTAGGTAGTTTTCAACCATATTTTTACGAGAGGCTTTAAATCCTGTGACGATACGAGAGGGAATCCCCGCCATTCTTGCACTCTTGGCAAACGCCGAGGCAAAGTGGACGCAATAGCCCTCTTTTTGTTCAAACACAAACGAATCGATGGAGCGATTGAGATCAAGAGGCTTTGGATGCAAGGTGTAGGCAAGATTTTGAGAGGCAAATAGCTCCATAATCGCATTGGCTTTGGCTTCATCGCTCACATTTTGGGCTTTGAGTCGTTTCATCTCCAAAGCCATTTGAGGATTTTGGGTGCGATTGACCCACAACGCCTCTTTGGGATAGCCCATGTCGAAATTAAATTGATAACTCAATGCCGATGTCGCTTCGTAGCGGTGTATCTCTTCGATTTTTTTGTCGTTGATGGTGATAAAATCATAATTTAATTTGCTTCTATCGGGGAGTAGAAGAGGTATATCAAGGATATAGAGCCAGTATTGATTGTGCGGATGAAGCAAGATTGTGTAAGATACCACGCTTTGATGCATATAAGTGACCTTTGGGGTTTTGATTTGTTGCATATTTAAAGGCAACCAGAGCGTACCTTGGTCAATGTACAAAGCACTCCCTCTGAAGTAGAGTTGATTATCCGCTGGAATTTTATCTTTGGGGAACATGACCTCCATCACTACCCTCTCAGATGGTACGAGCAAGGCGTTGGAGTCAAGATGCATCTTACCATCATGCCCTGTTCGCATCTCCAATTCACCCTTGAAACCAAACTCCGCTTTTTTAAACGAGATACGAGGAAAGACGATAAAAAGCACAATCACAGCAGGAAGAGAGAGCATAAAAAGCATCGTAGTAGTGCGGATAAGCGTTGAAAGTTTCGCCTCCATCTTCTCCCAAATAGCCAAAAGCACAAAAACAAAAAGCACAAAGATAGTATAGATGAGCATCGTAATGGTGGTGTAGTAAAAAAAGACCAACATCATAAGCAAAGCGGGGGAGATTTTGAGATAGCTGCTGTACTCCCCTTTGAGACGTTGCAACGCAATGGCATAGAGCAACAATCCATTGACCACCGAAACAAAAAAGAGCATACGACTAAAATCAGAAAAGTTGTAGCTATCAAAAAAGCTTATCCCAAACGCCACAAGTCCTAGCACGGTAGCGATGTGTTGGTAGCGTGTGCTGGTACGATGGGTGAGAATAAAAACAAAACTCATCAACAAAAAAAGCAACATTGGAAGCTTTTGCAAAAAGAGATGGGGAACAATAGCCAAAACCAAAGCAATATCCATCCGTTGCTCGTACGAGAGTCTATCAATATCAAGGAGGTTTTTGAGAGGTTTCATGGGGTTTCCTTCTTGGTCTTTGCAGGGTATTGAGAATAAATGTTTTGAAAAACTTAGTTTGATAAATCTTTCAACTCCCCATTCTCATCAAGCATATCGATACGTCTGCCTTGGGGGTCGAATTTGTTGCGGTAGTAGGCACGGATAAAGCCAAAGGTCAATATCACAAAAAAAGTAGCCGCTACCATGTAAAAAATCTCTCCGATACTCATATCTTATCCTTCATCTCTATTGTTATTTTTTGAAATCCCTCATAGTTTTGACGCAACGCTTCATAGGCTACTATCCCTACCGATACGCTTAGATTGAGGCTTCTTCCCTCGCCACCCATGGGAATAGTGAGGCATCTATCGGGATGGTTTTGGAGTACTTTTTCATCCAAACCTTTGGACTCTGAACCAAAGAGCAGATAATCCCCCTTGTAAAAGGTCGCATCAAAGTAGAGATTATCGGTTTTGGTTGTCGCTAAATGGATTCTATTATCAACAGGGTGTGCCTCCAAAAAATCCTCAAAGCTCTCCCAAACCACCAAATCAAGCTTGTGCCAATAATCCAAACCTGCCCGTCGCACCGCTTTTTGACTAATATCAAAACCCAATGGCTTCACAAGATGGAGCGTTGCCCCCAAATTGACGCAAAGTCTCCCAATCGTCCCCGTGTTTTGAGGAATCATGGGTTCAACAAGTACAATATTAAACATCTAAAAGACAATGGTGCGGTTTTGATGGATAAAGACTCTATCGTTGAGTACCAAATGCAACGCACGAGAGAGAACAATCTTCTCCACATCACGCCCTGCACTTTGCATATCTTGCCAACTGTAGTTGTGATTGACGGCTATGACATCTTGCGAGATGATAGGTCCCTCATCCAAATCGCTTGTCACAAAATGTGCCGTAGCCCCGATAATCTTAACTCCTCTCTTGTATGCCTGTTTATAGGGATTAGCACCGATAAAAGCGGGAAGAAAGGAGTGGTGAATATTGATGATTTTCCACTCAAATCGTTTGACAAAATCATCGCTAAGGATACGCATGTATTTTGCCAACACGATATAATCAAACGACAACTCACCCAAAACCTCAATCATGCGTTTTTCATGCTCGTGGCGGTCGATACCCTCCGTCGATACATGTATAAAAGGAATATCAAAACGTCTTGTCAAGGCTTTGAGATCTTGGTGGTTGGCAATGACGGCTTCGATTTGGGCATTAAGCTCTCCCGCCTCCCAGCGTATCAAAATATCGCCCAAAGCATGGGACTCTTTGGTAGCGAGTAAGACAATTCTTTTTTTTGCAGGGACTATCACACGCACATGAGCCTCATGGGACACAACCGCCTTGATGGCATTTTGAAGCACATCGACTTCAAACAGACCGCTTAGCTTGGTACGCATAAAAAATTTATTGGTTTGTTCATCTACAAACTCTTGGTTTTTGTCGATATTGAGTCCCATCTCATAAAAAACTTTACTGATTTTATAGACCAATCCCTTCTCATCAGGGCAGTCGATTAGTACTCTGGCCTCTTTCATCTACAAATCCGCCCCGAAGCTACAACTTTCGATTTTGGCAACTCTATCGCTGTGGCGACCCCCCTCAAACTCACTGCTCCTAAAAGCATCAAGCATACTCTCAATCACGCCCAGTCCCACCACACGACTACCAAAACATAAAATATTGGCATCGTTGTGGTTGCGTGTAATACCTGCTGTGTAAGCATCATGACACAAAGCCGCTCTCACACCTGTGATTTTATTGGCAGCAATCGAGATACCAATACCCGTACCGCAAATCAAAATCCCAAAACTACCCTTATCGCTCACAACGGCATGAGTACACTTTTTGGCAAAATCAGGATAATCAACCCGCTCACTGCTATAAGGGCCCAAATCTATAATCTCATGCCCTTTGCTTCGCAGATACTCTACCACAAAATCCTTGACCTCAAACCCCGCATGGTCGGTCGCTATGTAAAATTTTTTCATTTTTT
>DYTG01000138.1 GCA_020726085.1 Sulfurovum sp. | reverse complement strand
GGATTTGAAAGTAGGTTAAAGCTATACGACTCATCTTTTTACCCTCTCTTTACTTTTCTTTTTTATTTAATTTTAGTCTATTTTGAATTAGAACTGTTTAAAAGTTGTTTTTATTTGTTGGGGTATTATAGCTGGAGCTTCATAACGAGAAAAACAGTGCAAGGATAAGAAAAATATTACCAATATGCTCGTGAATTTACTATTATATTTGCTATAATATTTTTATATATATTTTAGGAGTCTTCAAATGGTTAGCTATACTCAAAATGAACTGTTCTCAATCACTGACTTTGCAAAATCTTTAAGCAAAGTGTTGAGTGAGATAAAAGGGAAAACTTTGGAAAAGGTTGGTGTACTTAAAAACAATAAACTTGAAGCAGTCGTAATCTCAACGGATGAATATGAAAGATTAAAGGCGATTGAAGATTCTATGAATATTTTGGAACACAAAGGGATTTATGAAATTGTGAAAAAAAGAAAAACAACCCCAAAATCAGAGTATATTTCAATGGATGAAATGGCTAAAAAATTTGATATAGATATGAGCGTGTTGTAAAATGTATGAATTAACTATTCATCCAGAAATCGAAGAGGATTTAAGAGAGATTGACCATTCATTGAGAATTCAAGTATTTAAAAAACTCAAACAAATTCAGCAATCACCCCAGCTAGGTCTTCCTCTTGGCAATAAATACAATATGGATTTAACTGGCTTCAGAAAAGTCTATGTTGCAAAAAAGAAAGTAAGAATAGTCTATGAAATATTGGGTGATATTTTGTCTATTTATGTCATTGCTATTGGCAAAAGAGATGATATGGAGGTGTACAAAAAAGCGGTGAGTAGGCTATAAGTGACTTTCATCCAAACAATCATATCTCTATAACGCCCCCCCCTTTTTTTTCATTATTACAAAGAGGTAGTTATCTTGCCATGAGTATATTGATGAACCAGTGACTGAATAATATTTTGATAGCTAAGTCCATTTTCAAGTGCTTTTTGCTTCAAAAGATAGATATCACTTTCTGGAAGTCTTATATTGACAGCTTTTTTCTTTGCACCATACGAAGCAGCCATCTTTTGAAAACGATTTTTCTCACTTTCAAGATTATCTATACTTTTTGCTTGATTGGATTCAATATATTCTATGATTTCATTTTCTTCTTGAGTAAGCGTTGGCTCCATTTTAGTCTCCTTGATATATTTTATGGTATTTTCTACTTGGAATGATATTTTTTAAAAACACTTTTATCTCATCTTCTAAAAAAGGAACACAATAAGTATAGTTTCTAATAGTCACTATCAACAACTTTTGATTTGGATATTTTTCAAGATTAAAATGAGGTACTATATCCAAAAGCTTTCCATCTTCCAAACTCAAAATCACATCCTTGAAACAAACACCTCTACTATTTTTAAGGTAAACATTTTTATCATTATCCCATTCAAAAGGTTTTATTTCGTATCCTTTAGCATCACACCTCGTTCCGCCTCTCCCGAGGTAGAACGAAATTTATAAGATAGTAGGCAAAATCTTGGATTATTTGGACAAAACCTCTTTGATAGCTTTGCCAATTTCGGCTGGGGATACTACGACTTTGACACCCGCTTCTTCAAGTGCTGCCATTTTTTCAGCAGCCGTTCCAGCACCGCCACTAATAATCGCTCCAGCGTGTCCCATTCTTTTGCCTTTTGGGGCACTCTGACCTGCGATAAAGGCTACTACGGGTTTTGTAATATTCTCTTTGATAAATGCAGCCGCTTGAATCTCAAGGTCTCCACCAATCTCACCAATCATAACAATCGCATCGGTTTCACTGTCGGCTTCAAACATAGCCAAAAGTTGTTTGTAAGAGAGTCCTATGATTGGGTCTCCACCAATTCCAACCGCAGTAGAGATACCAAAACCTTCACGGCATACTTGATTTGCACCTTCGTAAGTAAGTGTTCCCGATTTTGAGATAAGTCCTATTCTGCCTTTTTTGAAAATACTTCCAGGCATAATACCGATTTTACACTCATCAGCGGTGATAATTCCAGGGCAGTTTGGTCCAATGGTTTTCATGCCTCTTTTGGTAGCATAGGCTTTTGCCATTTGCATATCTTTGACAGGCGCTCCTTCGGTAATAATAACAGCAAGTTCAATCCCAGCGTCTGCCGCTTCCATTACCGCATCGGCTACAAATGCGGGTGGGACAAATACCATAGAGACCGTCGCACCCGTTTGTGATACTGCTTCTTTGACGGTGTTAAATACGGGTTTGCCCAAATGCTCTTGTCCGCCTTTGTTGGGGGTTACTCCACCTACGATTTGCGTACCGTACTCCATGCACTGTTGGGCATGAAATGTACCCTCGCTTCCTGTAAAACCTTGAACGATGACTTTTGTATCTTTATTGACTAAAATTGACATTAACTACTCTCCTTAGGCTTGTTTTGCGGCTGCTACGGCTTTGGCTGCACCATCGGCCAAATCAGTGGCGGCTACAACATTGGCAATATTTGCATTTTGTAAAATCTCTGCGGCTTCTAAGGCATTGGTGCCATCAAGTCGTACAATGACGGGGACGTGAACATCAACCATTTTGGTAGCCTCTAAAATACCATTGGCAATTCTATCGCATCGTACAATCCCACCAAAGATATTGACAAAAATTGCTTTGACATTGGGGTTTTTGAGGATGATTTCAAATCCTTTTGCCACCGTTTGAGCATTTGCCTTGCCACCTACATCCAAAAAGTTTGCAGGAGTTCCACCCATATAATTAATCGTATCCATAGTCCCCATCGCAAGACCTGCACCATTTACCATGCATCCAATCTCCCCATCAAGAGATACATAAGAGAGTCCATACTGTGCGGCTTCTCGCTCATCGGGATCTTCTTCGCTTATATCTCTCATTTCTTCAATATCAGGGTGTCTTCCAAGAGCAGAATCATCAAATCCCATCTTGCCATCGAGTGCCAAAAACTCCCCTTTGCCTGTTTTGATAAGAGGATTGATTTCTATCATTTCAGCATCATTTTCCATATAGAGTTTGTAGAGTTTTGATGCAAATGAGATAAGATTTTTTTGTTCCATTGGATCGGTGATACCCAAACCAAATACAAGTTCTCTCCCATGAAAGCCTTGAAACCCAATAGCGGGATCGACAGCGATTTTGATAATTTTTTCTGGATTATCGTGTGCGACATCTTCGATAGCCATACCGCCTTCGGTAGAAGCCATAATCACGGGCATCTCTTTGGCTCTATCGAGTACAACGCCTAGATAGAGTTCATCTTTGATATCTGCACCCTCTTCGATATAGACTTTTTGTACCAATTTACCCTCGGGTCCTGTTTGGTGCGTCACAAGCGTCATGCCTAAAATTTCACTGGCTAATGTTCGTACCTCTTCGATTGAACGAGCCAATTTTACGCCTCCACCCAGTCCTCTTCCACCTGCGTGTATTTGAGCTTTGACAACCCAAATATCTCCTCCTAGCTCTTGTGCGTTGGCTACGGCTTGAACGGGCGTATTGGCTACAATACCTCTAGGAGTGGGTACACCATATTTAGCAAAAATCTGCTTTGCTTGATACTCATGAATATTCACTTTGCTATCCTTTTTACAATTGATTGGTGTAATTATATTCTATCTTCAAATAGGAGCTAATTAATCCTCTCTAATTAGAAATATAATTTGACTATATGTAAATTTTTTACACACATTTTGGCAAAGCTATAGGTTTGATTGAGCAAACTAGGGGCAATGATGAGCAAAAATGCTACCAATTTATGCAGTAACGAATATCTTAGAGAAAATCCAAAAGAGCAAAAATCTAATCCAAGATACAATATCACACTCGACAAACATACTATTTTGATGAGGAGTTTGTGTATGACAATGCAAAATAATTAT
>DYTG01000137.1 GCA_020726085.1 Sulfurovum sp. | reverse complement strand
CACGAGAATGATGAAGCCACACCACGTATTGTAGGACGAAAGACATAAAGAGTATTTTGCATTACCAAAAAAAGATTCTGCCAACTTCTGCCCTGCCCTTTTTGAGGAGAGTGAAAGTCTAAATGCTTTTATTTCCAACTTTTTACTCTCAAAAGTAACATTGCAAAACAAAAAAACAAAAATATTAAAATAAAAAAGTGCTAAAAAGGAGTAGAAAAGATGGGGAGTAGAGTAGCGAAGCTACTCTACGGATTAATTACTCAGCAACTGTAGTATTGGCTTCAGTTGTGTTTGTTTCAGCAGTTGCTGTTTCAGCAAACGCAAGTGTAGCAACGAAAAGTGCAACGAAAATGATAGCTTTTTTCATATTTTTCTCCTTTTATAAGATGTGGAATTATACACTATTTTTGAGCCAAATGTATAAAATACTTGTGATATTTTTTTAACAATATGATTTTTTTCACTCTTATTCATTATCTTTTCAAATAGCCTCACAAAAAGCTCTTTTTTTCTTTTCAACAAGGGGTTGCCTTATTGCCAATCATTGATTTTGGGACAACCCTACTCCTCGGGATAGAGATTGTGCCTCCCACCCTTTTGGCTCAAAAACTCTACCACCTTTTTTTGTCCCAACCGTTTAGCGTAATCTTTGGCACTCATGCCTGATTTATCGACTTTGTTGATTTCAGCACCGTGATTGAGCAGGGTTTCGATGATAGCCAAATCGCTAAAACAACACGCCAACATCAATGGATTGATACCGCTTCGTCTTTGGGTCGCATTGACGTTAATGCCTTGTGCAATGACAAAATCAACCACATCGTTGCGTTTAAATTTGATAGCCACATCCAAAGCATTCAATCCATCTTCGTTGAGTCCATGAATATCAACCCCATAACGCATCAAAAGCTCAATAAGTTCGACACTGGCGTATCGTCTGATGGCATAAAATAAAATAGGAGTTTCATCGCGTTCGTCAAGCTCATACTCTTGCCCAATGACAACGGGTCGAGATAGGTCGTATCCCTCTTGAAGGTATTTTTCGAGTACTACTAACGCATCGTTATCAATGGCTTCAAGCACCTTGGTCGTCATTTGAGTCTCTTGCATCTTATTTAAAAGCCCCCAAACCGCTAAACATTCCCATGGCTTGTGATTTTTTGTTATCCTCTACCATTTTGTTTATATCGTTCATCGTTGAAATAAGCAGGATTTGCAAAGACTCTTTATCTTCAAGCAACGAATCGTCAATGCTAATATCAATAATCTCCCCATCTCCACTCGCTTCAATTTCGACCATACCTCCGCCCCCTT
Source organism: Sulfurovum sp. (assembly GCA_020726085.1). Lineage (GTDB taxonomy): Bacteria > Campylobacterota > Campylobacteria > Campylobacterales > Sulfurovaceae > FS08-3. Next base: position 2,683 of record DYTG01000137.1, on the reverse strand, counting down.
TGGCTTTGAGACGTGTCAATTTAGCCTCTTCTTGAAGCTTGTTGGCTTGTTCTTGCATCTGCTCCATCATCTTGCCCATTTTGGACATATCAAAACCCTCAAACATCATTTTCCTTTATTCTAGCCCTTCAAACTCTTGAGCTATGGTGTTATCGTCCTCGACTATAACCACTTTTGGCTTAAAGTTATCTGCCTCATCGGGGGTCATATTGGTATAGGCGATGATGATAATCTTATCTCCTGTGTGTGCTTTTCGAGCCGCTGCACCGTTGATGCAAACATCTCGTTTGCCTCGCTCTCCTGCAATAATATAGGTAGAAAATCGCTCACCGTTATTGATATTGACAATATCAACTTTTTGTCCCACACGCATATTGGCAGCATCAAGCAACTCTTGATCAATCGTAATAGAACCTACATAGTTTAAATTGGCATCGGTGACTGTGGCTCTGTGAATTTTGCTATAAAGCATCTCAATAGTCATTCATCGTATCCTTTAATCTCTTTTATATCTTTACTGACCTTACGCACTTAAAAAATTACCCCATTGTAATACGTCATTGCCAACGCAAGTAATCTAAAGTTTGTTTCTACTTTTTTTAAAAAAAGTAGGCAAAAAAGCGTCACCACTCTCGAATCGCTACGCTTTCAAAGTCGTTCGTGGTGACACAATTTAAAATAGATTGCTTTGTGCCTCGCAATGACTGATTCAAAGATGAAATGTTGAATAAAGTGCGTAACATCAAATCTTTATATTATACCAAAATCGGGGGTTAATAGATTAATTGGGGAGTGCAGAGTGCAAATTAATGAGCAAAACCCTAAGCGCTTGACTTAAGGTTCTAGCATTAACGTGCCATTTGAGCTGGAGAGATAGGCTCACCCCACATCTGCTCATTGATTACATACTCTTGTACAATATTTCCACCAATAATATGCTCTTCAATGATACGATCAATCTTCTCTTTGGTCAAACCTACATACATCGTATGCCCTGGTTCTACAAGCATTACAGGACCTTGTTGACAACGGTTAAGGCATCCTGTTTGGATGGGAGCAACCGTACCGATAATCCCTTTTTGCATCAATCTTTGACCAAGGTGAGCAAAAAGCTCCATCGATTGGGGGTTGTTTTGACTTACACAGCTAGGCTTTGGCATACCTGGAGGCGCACTTTGCTGACACTTGAAGATATAAAAAGCGGGTTGTGGAATAGCCATCATCATATTTTATCCTTGTTTTGGGTTAATTAGGAGTAATTTACTCTTGTTTTGAAATCATACCAAAAAAACCTCTATTTAACTTTAAAGCACAACAAGTTGGATATACTTATAATTATATTTTTCTTTGGAGTCGCCATGCAACGCAATCAAATCTACAACATTCCCAATCTTTTGGCTTTTATCCGATTGCTTCTTGCACCTTTGATGTTTTTCTTGCTTGTCAATCGAGATGCCTCTTTTTTGGTCGGTATTGACCCCTCGTGGCTTGATTTTTTTGCGGCGTTTATCTTTGTCATTGCCAGTATTACCGATTTTTTTGATGGTCTGATCGCACGTACGTTTGATCAAATCACCATGGTGGGCAAAATCCTTGACCCTTTGGCGGATAAGATGCTCACTCTTGCAGGATTTTTGGGACTGATGATGCTTGAACGAGCCGATAGTTGGGTGGTCTTTTTGATTTTGACACGAGAGCTTTTTATTACTGGGCTTCGTGTTTCGGCGGTGAGTCAAAATATCGATATAGCAGCCTCAATGGCAGGTAAAATCAAAACCGTCGTACAGATGATAGCTATTGGCTTTTTGCTTATGGGGTGGTGCTGTGGGGAGGTTTTGCTTTATATTGCCCTAGCTTTGACACTCTATTCGGGCTATGAGTATGTGCGAGATTTCTTTAGAGGCATAGAGCTATCATGAAACGCCTCAAAGATGCTCTATTGCTCAAACAGCTCTACCAACTCAAAGATTTGGATTATCAATACATTGATTTAAACCTCGAAGATAATGCAACCAATGACCCCACCTCTTTGCCCGATACTCTACCCCAGCTCAACACCCTTATGGCATCGTGTCACTTGTGTAGCATCTCCAAAGTACGCCAAAACGTTGTTGTTGGCACGGGAAATGCACAAGCCACTATTGTTTTTGTGGGCTTTAAACCCACCATGGTAGATAGCTCCAGTCGCAATATATTAAGCGGTTCCAAAGGCGAAATGCTTAGTAAGATTATCGAAAATGTATTGCAAATCCCTCGTGAAAGTCTCTATATTACCAATCTCATCAAATGCTACCCCAAAAACGACAAAACCATTGAAGCAAGTGAGGTGTACAGTTGCCTAACCTACCTCCACAAAGAACTTGAGATTATTCATCCCAAAATCGTCGTCACAATGGGATGGGAAGCGTTTCATTACCTCACACAAGAGAATATCACCCTAGAAGAGGTACATGGCACAATCATTCAACACGAAAAATTTGCCCTTATGCCTATCTATGATTTGACACACGTCCTCAAAAACCCCTCTCTCAAAAAGAACCTCTACAGCGATATGCTTAAGCTCAAAGAGTTTATAGGGCGAGGGAAAAATTGATTTTTTAAAATCTTGACATTGCCAATCATTTGTTCTATAATACTTTTGCAACCGTACATCATCCAACAAAGGAGTTTAAGATGTCATTTA
>DYTG01000136.1 GCA_020726085.1 Sulfurovum sp. | reverse complement strand
GGGAAATATTTACTTTCCATTTAACAACTGCTACTAGAATTTGGCAAACAAAACAAATTATGGGAGGACTTTTTGAGTAAATTAGAAGTCATTGATGCGATTAAAAGTGAGATTGCAAAGGTCATTGTAGGGCAAGAGAAGATGATAGAGGCGTTGCTTGTGGGTCTTTTGTGCCGTGGGCATATTTTGTTAGAAGGAGTGCCAGGACTTGCTAAAACCACATCGGTCAATGCCCTATCCAAAAGCCTCGGATTGGAGTTTTCTCGTGTGCAATTCACCCCCGATTTGCTTCCAAATGATATTATTGGAACTGAAATTTACGATCCCTCTACCAACTCTTTCAAGATTAAACGTGGTCCCGTCTTTACTAACTTGCTTTTGGCGGATGAAATCAACCGTGCCCCCGCCAAAGTCCAATCGGCTTTACTTGAAGTCATGCAAGAGCGGCAAGTCACTATTGGCGATGAGAGCTTTGTTTTAACGCCTCCCTTTTTGGTCATGGCGACTCAAAACCCCGTCGAACAAGAGGGTGCTTATGAGTTGCCCGAAGCCCAACTTGATAGATTTATGATGAAAGTCGTCGTAGGCTACAACACCAAAGAGCAAGAGCTAGAGATTGCAAGACGAGCAGCCAATAATACCTTTGGAATCATCGAACAAGTCGCCTCTGCCAAAGATTTGGAGATGCTTAGAGATGAAGCGATGAAAATCCATATCGATGAAGAGGTAGAGCGTTACATCGTTGATATTATCGAAGCCTCACGTCGCCCCCAAGAGTACAATCTTGAAGAGATTAGCCACTATATCGAATTTGGAGCTTCTCCTCGTGCGACGATTGATCTCTACAAAGCCGCACGAGCCGTTGCCTATCTCAAACACCAAGAGTACGTTTCCCCTATCGAAGTGGCTTATATCGCCCTAGAGGTACTACGCCATCGTATCATCCTCACCTACGAAGCACAAGCCGAAGATATTACAACCGATTGGATTATCAAAAAGATTTTGGAAGCTGTGCCTATTCCTTAAAAACTCTTTGTTTTAGCTGCTTTTCATAAACTTTCGTATCTCTTGAATGACCTTTTGGGGAGCCTCTTCGTGGGGCATGTGACCGATTTTGGAAAATACTTTGAGGCGACTGTTGGGCAGTATGTAGTGGAGACGATAGGCGTTATAGACACCTATGGATATATCATCTTCGCCCCAAATGATAAGGGTGGGAATGGTAATTTTTTTGTATCGAGTCGTCATTTCTTCGATGTCATCGGGGACAAGTTGGGCTACGGTTTTGATATAGGCGTATTTGGCATCGGGATTTTCAATCATCTTGGCACTCTGTTCTACCCCCTCGTTGGGGATTTTGGTATCGTCGCTAAAGGCGTATTTATAGGCTTCAAGCGCATGCCAATGCCCCGACATGACCTGAAGCCCCAAAGGACCAATCACGGGAGTATTGAGCAGACGCAGCATGGAGGGGAGTTGTTGGTTGTACGCCATGGTATTGATAAGCACCAAACGCCTAATCGAAAGCGAGTGTTTTTTTGCCATCAGTGCCAAAACCATCGCCACACCTCCGCCCAAAGAGTGTCCTACGATGGTGACATTTTTTAGGCGGTGCTTTTTGATGAAGTTTTCTACCAAAAGGGCTTGGTCATAGATGGAGTATAGTCCATCTTTGATTTTGGGTGAATCGCCAAAGCCTTTGAGGTCAAGCGAATAGAGGCGATAGTTGCGTGCCAAATCTCGCTCAAGGTATCGCCATGTGTGTTTGCTCTCTCCAAAACCGTGCAAAAAGAGTATCGTAGCACCATGCCCTAGCGAGGTATAGGAGAGCTCTATGGGTTGTTGTAAACGTATATCGATACGATTTTTCCATGTAATAGGCACTTGTTTGGAGGCACAACCGTTGAAAACAATAATAAAAATAAATAAATAGACAATTTGACGCATAACACCCTAACATTTCGCAATAAAATTTATTATACCAACTTAACTCTTAAGCCAAAAATATGTATAATTTAATATTAAAACATATAGGAGAAAGAACGATGAGAAAAATCCATCTATTTATTGCCTCGGTCTCTTTGGTTTTGCTTTCGTGCGGAAGTAGCGATACGACTACCGCCAACGACAACAAATCCTACATAGAGTACCCCACAACAGGAAGCGGGACATTTGAATCTCCCTATAGCATCTCAAACGGTATTTATCCATTTATAGGCGAGAAGTATTACACGGTTGAGGTTATCAAAAATGAGTGCAATGTGTTGGTTTATGGCGTTAAAAACTTTGATGCTTACACCAATTTGCGTTTCATTGACGATAGCCACTCTCGTGAAATGACTCCAACTTACAACTATCTCTATGAAAATCTCAACAAAAACGGCTACGATGTGATTGTCGATAGCGATAACTACGCCTCTTTTGGTATCTTTTCGCCTTGTATCGAAGATAGTAGAACCCAAAGTAACGCTTATGTGAAGCTTGAAGCGGCTGATAGAGTCACGATGAGTGCCAACAATGCGCTTTACAAATTTACTACCTCACGCATAGGCAATTTTGTACTCAATACAACAGGTACGGAAGTCGAGGCACGTTTGTACGACCATAAAATGCTCAATATATACAGTGATCTTGGTAGCAAACACGAAAAAGTATTGCAATCGGGCGAATACTATCTCTTGGTTTCCAAAACAACCAAAACCGATATTCAATTTGTTTTTGACTTTTTGACGATGCAGCCCACAGCTGTAGCCGAGTTTTAAATTTAGTTAAACCACCCTTTAATTTTCCCAAAGGCACTCTCAAGGGCGCTCTTGTGGGGTGTGCTTTCGACTCCAAAGCTCTCTTCAAGTTTGTGTAGTAGCTCTCTTTGATGAGCGGTGATGGAGGTGGGTTTGATGATTTTGATTTGTGCTATGAGTTTTCCTTTGCGTTTGGTATGCACATCGGTGACTCCCATACCGTTAAATATAAACTGCTCTTTGTCTTGTGTGCCCACTTTCAAATCAAGTTCTAGTTCGCCCTGGAGTGATGGGATAGTGATCTTATCGCCTAGTATCGCTTTGGTGAAGAAGATAGGCACTTCGATGTAAATATCGTTGCCGTTTCGTATGAAGTGTTCATCCTCTTCGACTATGAAGATAATGTACAAATCCCCTCTTTGAGCGTTTTTGCTTTGGTTGCCGTAGCCTTGCGCTCTTAGGCGGTTGCCGCTATCAATTCCTGCTGGAATATCAATCGTAATGGTCTCTTTGACCTCTTGGTATCCATCGCCTTTGCATTTGGGGCATTTTTCTTTGATTTGTTTACCTGCTCCTTTGCATTTGGGACACTCTTGGGCAAATGTCATAAAGCCTTGCTTCATCACCACTTGACCTTGTCCATTACAATAGTCGCACGTCGTCATCTCGCCGTTTTTGGCTCCCGTACCACCGCAATCGTCGCAAGGGATTTTGTAGGCGATAGGAATCTCTTTTTTGGATCCAAATACCGCTTCATTGAAAGCTAGGTCAAGTTCTATCTCAAAATCCAAAGCATATTTTTGCGAAGGGTCCCGTCTAGCTTGACGACCAAATCCGCCAAAACCTCCGCCTCCACCAAACATAGAGTTGAAAATATCCATAATGTCATCCATCGAACCAAAACCGCTTCTGCCCCCTTGTCCCTCAAGTCCTGCTTTGCCGTATTTGTCGTAAATGGCCCGTTTGTTGTCGTCGCTTAATACTTGATAGGCTTCATTGACGTATTTAAAATTCTCTTCGGCTTCTTTGTTGTTTGGATTTCTATCGGGATGGTATTTGAGTGCCAATTTTCGATACGCTTTTTTGAGTTCTGCCCCTGTAGCGTTTCGACTCACCTCTAATATCTCATAATAGTCCAGATCTTGCATTTAATTCTCTCCAATATATTTTTAAAAGACAATATTTTATCATAAAATCAATAATATACACAATTTGCATAAACCCTCTTTGGCAATTCAACTGTAAAATGTATAGCAATGTGCATAG
>DYTG01000020.1 GCA_020726085.1 Sulfurovum sp. | reverse complement strand
AAAAGCGAAGTCGTGCTTATTGATAATTATATCGATGATACGGTTTTTACACTTTTTAGCAAATATCCAAATCTCAAAATCAAAATTTATACGGGAAATATCTCCAAACAACTCAAACTTGACTATCAAAAATACACTTCACAATATCAAAATATAGAACTTATTGAGTTCAAAAACTCTCACGATAGATTTTTAATACTTGACAAAAAAGAGGTTTTTCATATTGGGGCTAGTTTGAAAGATTTGGGTAAAAAATGGTTTGGATTTTCAAAGTTTGAGATGGGAACTTTGGATATTTTGGGAAGATTGAAATTATAAAAAGGGAGCTAATGGATGGATGGGCTTTTGAGTGTTGAGGATTTTCTTTGCGGTTTGTTACGAAAGCAAAAGATTATTCCTCTCAAAAAAGTATGGTATAATATGGCAAAACAAGGAGAGTGCTATGACAAAAAATAACTATCACTTTGGAAGAAAATTTAATCGATGAATGATGCGTCACTGCGTTGGAGAATGGAAAGAAAAAAACTCAAATAATCAGAGAAGCATTGCAAGACTATTTTGACGCACAAGCGGTTACAAAAACCGTTCAAGATTACAAAATGGGAACTTTGCAAAGGGTATCGCATCAAAATGTAAGAGAATCTCTTGGCTTATGATGCAGAGTACGACCCAAAAGCCGTTAAACAACTCAGCAAACTTGACAAAGAGGATAATCTGATGCTTATCTCGAAAATCGTTCATAGAAAAGATGTTTATCTTTAAAAATATATTTTTTGATACCAAGTGAGCCAATATGAGCAATATAAAAGAGATAGCCATTATGGGGGCGGGGGCGAGTGGGCTTTTTGTCGCTGCTAATCTACACAACAAAGATTTTATCCTCATCGATAGCAACCCCAAAATCGGTGCAAAAATAGCTATTTCGGGTGGCGGTAAGTGCAATATTACCAACGGTTTTGTGGATACTAGTCACTATGTGGGCGATAGCGATTTTATTGCGCCTATTTTGGATGGGTTTGGTTCTAAAGCTCTTTTGAAGTGGCTACAAGAGAGAGGATTACATCCTGTTGTGAAAAAAGAGCATCAATACTTTTGCCCCAACAGTGCCAAAGAGATAATAGAGCTTTTGGGTGCTTCCCTATCGCCTCAAAATTTGCGTCTCAATACTCTCGTAGAGCAAGTGAGGGTTGAGAAGGGGCTGTTTGTGATAGCGACTAATAGAGGTGTGATTAAAGCCAAAAAATTGGTAGTAGCCTGTGGGGGATTGAGCTATGCTACGATTGGGGCGAGTGGTATAGGTTATACTATCGCACAAGATTTTGGGCATAGTGTAGCCAAAACCTCTCCTGCCTTGGTGGGCTTTACGCTCCAAAAAGAGCAGTTTTTTTTCAAAGAGCTTAGCGGTGTGAGTACTCCCGTGGCTATTACTGTAGAAGGGAGAACTTTTAGCGGCTCGTTGCTTTTTGCGCACAAAGGTATTTCGGGGCCGGCAGTACTGAATGCCTCGCTCTATTGGCAAAAAGGCACGATGAGTATAGATTTTCTCAATGGCTTCAAGCTAAGCCAACACCGCAACGCTAACAAATTAATCAGCACACTTTTGCCTCTACCCAAACGACTTACCAAGGCTTTTTTGGTACAATTTGATTTAATCGATAAGTCCATCAAAGAGCTTAAGCGAAATGAGTTAGAGGTGTTAGAGCAACTAAGTGCCTATACGTTTGCTCCTGCGGGAAATTTTGGCTATTCCAAAGCCGAAGTGACGTGCGGAGGTATCCATACCGATGAGATAGATAAACAAACCATGCGAAGTCTTTTGGTGAATAATCTCTATTTTGTGGGTGAGGTACTCGACGTAACGGGGCAACTGGGTGGATATAACTTTCAATGGGCATTTAGCAGTGCCTATCAATGCGTAAAGGATTTGAATGCGAATTAAATTATTAGTGGTTGTGGGTGTTTTATTATTGCTAAGTAGCTGTACGAGTGTTATCGTCGATACCAGCGGATGGAGCAGTGGCAACAAAAGTGCCTTTATGAAGATATTGCAAGAGGATAAATACCTCTCTATGTGCAATCAAACGCAGCTCTACAATCAAGTAAAGAGTTCAAACGATTCTAAATTATTAACCAAAATGCTTTTAGCCTATACTCAAAATCTAGCCAATGGGTGTATCAATATCAAAAGCTTCAACGCCTCACAAGCGACCAAAAAGCACCGTGATGTAGATACCAATTACCAATTTGATTTTCAAAAAATCAATGGCAACACTATCGTTGCACAACTCCAAAAAGGTGAAACGATTGAAAATATCCTAAAGCCCTACATTCCTACCCATCCAGAGTTTTTTGCGTTGGTCAATAAGTACAAACTTCTCAAAGCCAGTGGCAAAACCGATGCCAAAACGTTGCATAAAATCCGACTTAATATTGAGCGACTCAAACTCCTCACACCTTATTTGGGTCAAAATTATGTGATGATTAACGTGCCTGAATTTACCATGCGTTTCGTAGAAAATCAAAAAACAGCGATGAAATTTGGAGTTGTTATTGGCAAATATGAGAAGCAAACCCCTATTTTTAGCTCCGCTATGCAATACATTGTCGTCAATCCTACATGGAATGTACCCGATTCCATCGCACGAAAAACCATTATTCCTTATGTACGCAATGGCTCGGGCTATTTGAACTCACGCAATATGGTAGCCAAAAAATGTTACGATTTAAGTTGCGAATCCTTTAACCCCGCCTCTATTGATTGGACACCCTATTTGCAAAACAAAAACAAGCCAATTCCCTATAAATTTATCCAAAAACCCTCCAAAGGCAACGCTTTGGGACGTGTGAAGTTTATTTTCCCCAACCACTACGCTGTCTATATGCACGATACCAATGCCAAAGAGCTTTTTAAAACCCGTACCCGTGCCTCTCGTTCGCAAAGCTCTGGGTGTATCCGTTTGGAAAAACCGCTCGATATGTTGCACCATGTAGCCGCCAAATACACCCACGAATCGCCCCAATCGGTCAAAGCTAAATACAACTCCTACAAGACCCACAATATCAATCTCAAAGCTCCCATTCGAGTCCACACCGTTTATCTTACGGCGTTTGTGGATGATTGTGGGGGTTTGATTATGAGTGAGGATCTTTATGGATTTGATGCCTCACAAAAATTGACGTTTTAGATAAGCTCTGCACCATTTCCACCTTTGGATTTGGCTTGATTGAGCGCTTGGGTGGTACGCATCAAGAGAGTATCTAGGGTATCACTTGTGCGATACTGCGTTACTCCTGCACTGATGGTAACGCCATCAACGGGTGAGACATCTAAGCGTTTGATACGCTCTATAATACGTTGTGCCAAAATCAATGCACCCGAGCTTTGTACTTTGGGAAGAATAACCCTAAACTCATCGCCGCTGTAGCGACACAAAACATCGGTAGTACGCAAAAAATCTTTTACCGATTGAGCAATTTTAATCAAAACACCATCCCCTACATCTTGTCCGTAGAGTTCATTGATTTTGTTGAAGCGATCAATATCAAAGACAATGAGAGAGAGCTCTGTATCGTGACGTTTGGCTCTTGCTAACTCCATGTGAATGTTTTGATAAAAAGATTCTCTATTGCCCAGTTTGGTTAAAATATCGGTTTTGGATACACGCTCAAGCTCCTCTTGGTAGCGTTTCATAGTCGTAATATCGCTCAATACTACGGTGTAGAGTTCTTGATGGGTGTATATTTTGGCACCCGATTGCGAGAGGGCTTGAACTTTGAGAGCGAAGATATGCTCTTGTTGCTTGTAGTTTATCTTGAGCTGATGCTCTTTGGTTTTGTGATGATAGGCATACTCGACCCAGTGATAACCTCCTATTATTTTTTGTATAAATCCCTCTTCTTGCACGAAGAGATTAGCGATTGTGTTGTGTGATTTTTCAAAATCCTCCAACGTTTTGCAATCTTCAAATAATTTATAAAAGGCCAGATTGGCATCAATGAGCCGATCGTGATCAAAAATCATAATAATGTCAAGGGTTGAGTTGATAATTTCTTTGAAGTGCTCTTTTTGAATAGTGATCTCTTGTTTGTTTTGATAAAATTGCATAATAAAAAAAAGCACCAAAAAGAGTACCCCAAAAACCCCAAAACCCAAAAGATAAATAGAGTTTTTACTATAAGGCTCAATGGCTTTAATCAAGAGATAATACCCGAGGTCTTGATTGTTTTGTGTGATTTTATACGGTACAATGAGATGATTTTGATAGATACGGTAGTGCGGTGTTTTGAGAAAATAGTTGAGTCCTTTTTGTTGGATGAGTTCCATTTTTTGGCTATCTGCATTGAGGCTTGTGAGGTTGTAATGCTCCAAAGCATGATGGGGCATAGCTTGGGCTATTACTTTATTGGGATTTTTAGACATAAGTATCAATGCGGTAGTGTCTATCTTGGAGAGATAGGTTTGCTTGGAGTTTTCCAAATGCAAAAAAGACTCTACGAGCTGTTTGCTCTCACGTTCATAATGAGAGGCTTGAAGCGAAGCAATCTCTTTTTGGACAGATTGTGTAAAGGTGTAGGCACCAATGAATGAAAGGGCGATAAGTAGAGCGTGAGTAAAAAAAGGTTTGAGACTAAACATGGTATTTCTTTTGGGTGAGATTTGAAAGTAATGAAGTAAATTTTGATAGTCATAATTATAATACTTGAAATATTACAAACAACTTACAGAGTCTAATGATTTGGATTTTGGGTACTTAAAAATTACCCCATTGAGACAGGTTATTGAAAACAAAATGAACCATTTTGAGCTGTAGGTTCAGCTTTATAGTAGGTGCTTCATACTCGGCTAAAGCCGAGGCTACGGATTCAAAGTCATTCGTGGTGACAATTTAAAAGAGATAAGTTACATTCCAGGCAAACGGAACATACGTTTCATTTTGGAGTTTTTGTAGTACCAACCCCACCCTTTTTTCATCCAGTGACCCAAAATAAAGAGCGGTATCATTATCGCTTTTTTATCGCTTCGATAGACAAACGCCGCCCCATCACCACTGTCCATAACGCAAAGAATATTAAGATGCTCTTTGTATCCTTTAAAGGCTTTGGAGTTGCTTTCAATCATTTTGATATTAAAAGCACTGTTTCGTGCCATTACTTCAGCAATATGCCCTTGTTTGGCTCTCCATTCAGGACCTTCAAGCGCTGCACAATCGCCAATGACAAAAACTCTCTCTAGCGTATTGACACCGTCGCTCACTTGGCAATAGTCATTGATTTTGATAAATCCTGCATCGTTAAGGGGCATATCGGAGTGGGCTAGGACGGAGTGACCATCACCAGCGGCTATAAACATGGTAAGGTCACTTGCGATATGTATCTCATCTTCAAACACAATGCCATCTTCGCTAAACTCTACAATCTTTTTGCCCACTTGCTTTTTGATGTTGAGTTTATCAAAGAAAATATCCATCATGCCCATCGCTCTTTCACCCATTCTAGCCCCTGGCTTCTCCATGGGTGCAAAGAATGTAAGCTCAAAGTTCTCTCTTATGCCGAGCTTTTTAAGTTTGTTGTGTACATTAAAAAGCACTTCAAAGGCAGGACCACCTCGCACGTTGGAGCTATCTTTTGGATTGCCTCCAAAGCCCATAGCGATTTTACCGCCCCCTTTAGCAATCAAAGCATCGAGACGTTTTTTGATTTCAAGAGACTCCATAGGCTCTCCGCAGATAGTAAGGGTGTTTTCAATCCCCTTATGTTTCATCTTGCCACTACCTAGTGCTACTACAAGATAGTCATAGTTGTACTCTTTGGTGCTGGAATGAACTTTTTGCTCTTCTGTGTTGATGGTGCTGATTTCATCAATAATCACCTCAAAGCCATGAACCTTTGCAAGTTTTTCAAGCGGAATTGAGACGCTATCAAACGTAGTATCGCCTGTGGGTATCCAAATAGAGGTGGGATAAACATAGAGATAGTCTCGATTGGATACTATCGTGACATCCAATCCATACTCACGCAAAAAAATTGCTGCCTCAACCCCTGCAAGTCCTCCGCCTAAAACCAATACGTGTGCCATATATCTTCCCTTTTAAATATAGTGTGAGCCAAAAGCTCTTTGTTGTTACTCTTTGTATGTGTCCATAACATAAGGTTTGCCGATAAGTTCATCGCTTACGATTGCGGTGGTGCGAAAGTAGGTATAGACTCCACCCACAATCAAACACACTACCACAACTCCCCAAATCACAAATCTCTTCTCATTGGTTGGGATACCGTTGTAATCGTCTAGCTCCCCAAGTGTAGGTTCGCTTTGCAACATCTTCATGACTTGCTCCTATTTTTTAACGAGATCGCTTCGTGGATAGACAAAAACGGTTGTTCTATCGACAGCAATAGTTTCTTTGTCATCAATAGCGTAGGCTTTGATAGCAAGAGGCAACGGTGTATCTTTGCGTGCATCATTAGCCAACATCTTATCGGTTTGTAAAATGACAACCTTTTTCTTCTTTTCACCCGCTTTGAGCGTAAAGGATTCTTTGGGTTGGATAATCTTAATATCGGGATTGAGCAACTCAAACGTATAGGTATGCTCTTTGCTATCAGTATTTTGGAAAAGGAAAATATAATCATTTTGTACTTTTCCGCCCTCAAGTACTTTGTAGAGTCTTGTGTTTTTGTTTACATTGAGCAACATATGCTCTTTTTTGCTTCCCATTACAAAAAGAGCTATCAAAATAATGGTAAGGATTGCGGCATAAGCTTTAACCTTGCCTCTAAAGTAATTGGGTGCTCCCTCACGGCGAATATCTTTGTCACTCGTCCATCGTACCAATGACTCTTTGCCCAATGCCCCCATTACTTCCGTACACGCATCGACACATTCTAGGCAGTTGATGCATTCGAGTTGCATCCCTTTGCGAATATCGATATGTGTAGGACAAACCGTCACACAGCTTTCGCACGTCGTACACTCCGCACTGCTATTGACGGACAATAAATCTTTGGCTTTGCTAAATTTTTTGACTCGGCTATTGCCATGCCCTTCATAAATCTCACCACCACGCACGGGGTCGTAGATGGCTTGAATGGTATCATCATCGTAAAGCACCGATTGCACACGACTATAGGGGCAGATATAGACACAAAAATCCTCTTTGAGGAAAACCACATCGGCAATCAAAAAGAGAGCAAGTCCAATCCAAGCACCCAAAAGTACCGTATGTTCCATAGGATTGGACATGTAATCAATAAACTCAGTGGGCGGAACAAAAAACCACAAGAAGTTTGCCCCCGCAACAAAAGCCAAAAGTGACCATATCAAAATAGCCGCTACTTTTTTGGCTTGATTGATAGGCTTTGACATATCGAGATTTTGTTGTTTGTTTTTGATACGTTTACGCAATCCCAAAAGCTTAGTCTCAATCAAATCACGATAGATAACTCGAAAAATGGTTTGGGGACAGGCCCAGCCACACCACGCACGTCCGCCTACAACCGTCACCGCAAAGATACCCAAAAAGAGTAGCATCAACACAAAAGGCATAAGATAAAGCTCTTGCATATCAAACGCTACTCCCATAAGATGCAACTTTTTGTGGTCAAAGCTTAACAAAAAGATATGATTGCCATTGATGGTAATCCACGGAACAGAGATTCCAATAATCGTACTAATTAAATAACCCCAGTATCGTTTAACTGAATAGGGTACCCAATCTTTGAGGTACTCTTTTTTAGAGATTTTCTCAGACATTTTAACTCCTTTACATAAGTCAGTAGTATATTTGAAATAAGTATAACACATAATTCTTATAAGAATATTTAATATGTATAATTATTTTACTTTATTTTTTATAAATATTAGATTGTTCCAAAAATTCGATAAATTTCGTCTTGATACATGATATAATAATGTTCTTAAAATCGCAGGAGAGGCAGTGGAGTATCAAACAATTTTAGATGAGATTTTATTGGAGATTGAACCCTATTTGGGTCAAGGAGAAGCGCTACAATCTACACCAACGCTTGCCAACGAGGATACCAATGCTTTTGCGATGAGTCTGCAACTTCTTGATGGTACAAGCTATCATGTGGGAGAAAGTGAGCATAAATTTTCCATCCAAAGCATCTCCAAACTCTTTAGTTTTACGGAAGCGTTGCGTATTTATGGGGCTGATATTTACACACGAGTAGGCAGAGAGCCCTCAGGCGACCCTTTCAACTCACTCGTATTGCTTGAACACGAAGAGGGCATTCCTCGCAATCCCTTTATCAATGCGGGGGCTATTGTGGTAGCCGATGCACTCTTGTCGCACTATGGCAATATCGATGATGCCTATGGTAGCATTGAGCGGTTGATACGTAAAGCGTGTGGCGATGAATCTGTTACTTTTGATAGAACCATTTGGTTTTTGGAGTATCGCAACGGACACCGCAATATGGCATTGGCACACCTAATGAAGAGCTTTAACAATCTTCACAACAGTGTGGAAGATACCGTGAAGGTCTATTGTAAATACGGCTCGATCATGATGAGTACGGCATTGCTCTCTCGTGCGATTCTTTTTTTGGCCAATCACGGTATGGATACCGCTACCAACCAACCCTTTATTAGCTCTTCAAAGGTTAAACGTATCAACGCATTGATGCTTACCTGCGGTCACTACGATGCGAGTGGGGATTTTGCTTTTCGAGTAGGATTGCCCAGTAAAAGTGGCACAGGAGGGGCGATTGTGGCTGTTGTACCCAATGTTATGACCCTTGCTGTTTATGCTCCAAGGCTCAATCAAAACGGCATCTCTTTGGCGGGCATAAAGGCTTTGGAGCTTTTTGTAAGCAAAACATCTTTTTCTATTTTTTAAAGGCTCTATATGAAAATTATCATTGCATTGGTTATATTTGTTGTCTCTGTTTTTGCCCAAGAAGAACCTAAGTTGGAACTATGGGATATGCGAAATGTTTGGATGAAAGTCTATCTCAACAACAAAAACTACAATACCATTATCAACAACATCACCGTGACAGAGCGTAAACTAGCCAATAGAAATAACCCGCTCAGTGTCCTCGAGGATTTGCAACAAAAGCTCAATCTCTACAAATCCAAACTAAGCTTTTATAAAAAAGACAGCAATTTCGATGTCATTTTGCGTCCCTACAAGTACACATTGGGTGATATTACGATTTACGATTTTTTGTTTAAAGAGTCGCTTAACAATATCGAAAAGCTTTTGCAAAAATACAGTCGCCTCAAAAAAGATTTCTATTTAGCCAAAGCCAAGCTCAACGACCACTACCTCCAAGAAAAAAAGAAAAAAAGCAAAACGCTTCAATCCATCAAAGAGGATTTGGAGTATTTCATTGAATACAGTGACAATGTCGAAAAGGTACACCATGACCTTATCGATACCAAAGAGGAGGTTGTTGCCAAATACCAAGAGTACAAGGTAGAGGTTTTTACCCAACATCTTATGACATTGGCGATACTTTTTATGCTCTATCTGTTCTATCGGTTTATTTGCGCTATTGTCAATTATTTGAGCTTTCGCAGCAAAGAACCCGAAAATTACAAAAGCTACCGCAAAATCCTCTCGACGCTTTTTGTGAGCTTTATGATGATCTTTTTGGCGATTCGTTACATCGACGATTTGGCCTATATGCTTACATTTTTGGGAGTTGTAGCGGCGGCTTTGACATTGGCGGCACGCGAGATTATTATGAGTATCGCAGGGGGAATTTATCTCTTTTTTAGCCACATGATTCGTGTGGGTGATAGAATTATGGTGCAATACGGTAACCGTCATACTATTGGGGACGTAGTGGATGTGACGATGTTTCAAATCAAACTTCATGAAGTCGAAGACTACAACAGTATCAAAGATGTCAAAAGCTTAGGGCGAACCGTCTATATCCCAAACAGCTACCTCTTTACTAATGTCTTTTATAATTATTCGCTCAAAAATCATGGGCTTATCAAAGATTTGATTGAGCTTGAATTTAAACCCGAAAGTGATTTTGATAAAATCGAAAAAATCATTCATTCTATTTTGGACGATATGGGCATGGATCACGGGATAACCTTTGCACTCAATGCACTCAAAACGGGCATTATTGCACAAATATCCTACCAAACCAACTACAAAGAGGCCTCCAAAAATAGAGGCAAAATCACCATAAGACTCTACAAAGAGTTCTCAAATTATGATGATATTGAGATCAAACAAGCCAAATAAAGGAAAAGTATGGATTCATTTTGTTAGAGTTTAGTGTATTCCCTACCGATGTAGGCGAGAGCAAGAGTCATTATGTTGCTGGGGTGGTCAAGGTTGTCAAGGAGAGTGGCATTGTTTATTAGCTTACGCCTATGGCGACTATTGTGGAGTGCAACCCTTTGAGCGAGGCTTTTGATTTGGTGCAAAAGTGCTACAGTGTATTGAAGTTTGATATTCGCAAAAACTGCTCCCATCGACTCCAAACCAAAATCCAATCCATTGAAGCCAAAATCGGAGAGGTATCTCAGTAGATTAACGTTGCTTGCGTAGCATCTCTTGGATTACTTTTTCAAATCCCTCTTTACCATCGATGTGTGCTTGAATGCTCATGGCTAGTCCCATAAACCATTGCGTTTGTTCTATTTGAGGAAGCGATTGGGTGAGTATCTCTAAGGGGTCTTTGTTCCATGCCAATGTTCTATCGTGGAGTTGCCATCTTAGCTCTTTCAGAATATAGGCAAAAATTTGATGGAGCAGCTGGTATCCGCCTTGTAATTTGGCGTAATCTTTGGATTTTTCTAATTTTTGAATGGTTTTGATAAGCTCTTTGCGTTGGTTTCTATCGTATTGGGCTTTGATAGCATCGACTATCGCTTCGTTTGTCATGCGAACTCCTGTAAAAAATTGCGAGTATTATAACATAATCTCTAGCTTTGAATGGAGGGATTTTGGGAGTAGTGTAGCAAACCAATAGAGAGAAGTCTCTCTATTTTTGATGCATTAGCTTGAGTAGAGCGAATAGAGTCTATCCTCTTCCATTTTGAAACGTTTTGCCAAAAGATCATGGATGTTTTGCAAATCGTTTAAAAAGTTCTCTCGATTGTTGTCGTACGATTGTCGATTGGTATATTTTCGATTGAAAAATATCGCCTCTTTGGTAATATTGGTCATCTCGTCTTGAATGTCCTCAATAAAGGCTTTGTGCGTCTCATCGGTACCGTATTTGTTCTTCAAATAAGTATAGAGTTTGTTATCTTCTACCATTACATGAATTTCTAATGCTATCTTAAAGTCGTTGAGCAACTCACTGGTTTTTTTGTGAACATTAGGATCTTTGGTAAAACTATCTTTAATTTGTGGGAAAAAACCAAGCAACTCGGCATGATCATTTTTGAAATCCTCAATGAGCTTATCGTTATAGTTTGTCTCTTTCTCAATCTCAGATCCATCTACTGTACCGTCTTTATTTTTTTTGAATTTACCCAAAAGTTTTTTTACAAAACCCATTGTTAGTTCCTTGTATTGGTTTTCTACTGATATTATATCAAGTAATTGATTAGATAGGAAATATTTTTATAATAAATATCGTACAACTTTTTGGTATAATTGCGTTTTATATTAAAAACAAGGAATATTAATGGAAAAAATGATTTTTATGGACAAGTATCCTATCTATGAGACGATACTAAACAAAGCCGATACTCAGTACAAAAGTGTCGAATCGGTAATGGATTATCTCAAAGCAAAGATTGAAGCCGATAGTGTAGCTGCCTATATTGCTCAGTTTGATCCTTATGCCCATACGCTTTCGCTAGGCGGTGAGATAGATGCGACGATTGTTGAAGCCAAAGAGATTATTTTTTGTTTTGGTCAAAAGTTACCCAATGCTACCATTGTGGCGGTACGTCCCCGTGCTATTGGTGTCATCGATAGGGGTGAGGATTTGGTCATCAACTTCATGGAAGCCCCCAATGAGCCTTCTACTAATACAATGATAGCATGGATAGAAGAGTTAAAAAATTAAATTTTTCCAAAAAAGAGAAATTTTTTTAATTTAAGAGTAATTTTATCTTATTTAGAGTACAATTTGAGTGTACCAATTAAAATTTATAAGGAAAATAAATGGCAACAGTAACTTTTAAAAATGACATCGTATGTAACCTTGCAGGAAATGAAATCAATGTAGGTGATACAGCACCCGTAGTAACAGTAGTAAACTGTAAGCCAATGCTTCAAAACGAGCAAATTGGTGGTGAAGGTAAAGTTCAACTCGTCGTTGCAGTGCCATCATTGGACACAGGCGTATGTGACGCTGAAACAAGAAGATTCAATCAAGAAGCAGCTTCTTTGGAAGGTGTTGAAGTTATTACTGTATCTATGGATTTACCATTTGCAGCAGCTAGATGGTGTGGTGCAGCGGGAATTGAAAATCTAAAAGTATGTTCAGACTTTAGAAACAAAGATTTTGTTAATGCTTACGGCGTACTTTTAGCAGATGGTCCACTAGCTGGTATCAGTGCAAGAGTTATTTTTGTGGTTGGTAAAGACGGTAAAGTAGCTTACAAGCAAGTTGTTCCAGAAATTACAACAGAGCCAAATTACGATGAAGCTTTAGAAGCTGCGAAAGCTGCAGTATAATTTTTCATAATAAAATAATGACTATAACCTCCTTTTGAAAATAGACTTCGGGCTCCCCTTTTTATCCTCCTCCTTTTTTAGGGGAGCCTAAATATATTGATGCATTACATTATTAAATACTCAAATACTCCTATCTCTTAAAGCCAATTTTTGTTAAACTACGTCTAAATGATTTTTCTTAAGGAACACTTATGCGTTTTGCTTTGATCTCTTTTTTTATTGTGTTGATAGTTACAGGTTGTACCCGCTACGATATGCCTCCAGGTATCAAAGTCACTCCTCAAAATGGCAAATACCCTATGGCTCAATGCCTCAAAGAACTCTCTACTTCATCAGAGATTAATGCATCAAACGTTGTGGATAAAATCCGTGTTTTAAAATCCCAACGCACCATGGAGCTTATCAAAGGCAATCAGATACTCTATCGTTTTCCTATTTCATTGGGTAAAAATTCCGCAGGGCACAAGCTTGTCCAAGGTGATTTTAAAACCCCTATTGGACACTACAAAATCATAGAAAAACGATGCGACCCCAAATATTATCGCTCCATTCTCATCTCTTATCCCGACCAAGAAGATATTGATAGAGCCAAAAAAAATGGGGTTAAGGTGGGCGGTGATATTACTATTCATGCTCAACCGATATGGAATGCCGATGGACACGGCGATAGACAAACGCTCACAAAAGATTGGACGGAGGGTTGCATTGCTATTACGGTAGGGGCGATGAATATCCTATGGGCATCGTTCAAAAATCAAACACCCATAGACATTCACCCCTGATGGCATACACACAAGCTCAAATTGACAAATACAACCGCCAACGTTACATTGCGAATCTTGAAAAGATTACCAAAAATCTCTACAAGATGTTGCGTGAGGAGAGTACAACCCAAGAGAAATTTATCAACAAATTTCACGAACTCAAAACCGCTCTCAACAAACTTCCCAAAATTGAGCTTTACGCTTCGCACCATAAAGAGATTTTGGATTTTATCAACACGTTTTACAAAGAGGCAACGGGCGAAGATTTTGTGTTAGAAGATGTTCGACAAGCCCAAATGAGCAATCTTAACCGTCTGCAAAAATCCAAAAACAACAACACCTACAAAAAGCTTAAACACAAAAACTCTTTTAATGAGTGGTAGTTATTCGATACAGATACAAGCACTCATATAGCCCACAACCGAGCTTTTGTCGTGATTGGTATCGTAGCTTGTGCGGTAATCAAGCAGTTGAATATTGAGATTTTGTTCTTTGGCAATGGCTACTATCGCCTCTACACCTGCTTTGCCGCACGCTTGACACTGTGCTAATAGTTCTAAATCTTTGCGATAGACTCCATCAAGACAATATTTATCAAGCCTATTGGCACTATCCAAATCGTAAAAATGGCTCAAATCGGTACTAATGACAAGGGCGTTGTCTCTGTTTTGCAATAAAAATTCAATGAGTTGTTTGAGCTGTTTGTCTGTTTTGCCGTAAATCAACTCAATAACGGCTCTATCTTTGGAGTAGTGTCTAATAAAAGGCATTTGTGTCTCAGTGGAGTGTTCTTTTTGGTGTGCCTCTTTAACAAATCCTATTTCAAATGTATGTGCCAACTCCTCCAAATAGAGCGTATCAATCGATAAATCTCCACACGGCGAAGCGTAGCGTGTGTAAAAACTCCCGCTTATCCCATGACAATCACCCGTTTGGCTTTGGAGTTTCCTAGAAGTCTATGGGCAATATTGGCACTAAAACCGCTATAGATATACCCAACATGAGGAGCGATAATGACCCGTGCCTCTTTGTTTAAAAACTCTTTTTCGTTGAGAGCATTTTCTAGTAAGTGATTAAAATGGCTTATTTGATGTGTGATTTCATCGCAACTACTGCTGTAAAATCGTCCACTGTTTTTGGCAACTCTTGTCATCTTTTGCTCCTTTTTTGGCTGTAAAATATTACGATTACTCCACAATCTTTTGGGCTTGATAGAGATAGATTTGAGGATGATGTTTCAAGCAATCCAAATTCAATCCTACTTTTTGGCACAAATGACCAAAAAAGGCATCACAGTGCGGCAAAGAGTCCCATACGAGAGGCAAAAAGGTAGCTCGACGATTGCCGCAGTATAGCACCACACCATCGATATGGGGACGCACAATCTTCTTGAGTTGGGCTATATTGTTGTAGTGCATAAGCTTTGGTTGCGTCAAGATAGAGATTTCAATCTCAATCTCCCCAAACTCCTCTTTGCTTAACGGAGCAAAACGTGGATCATGAAACACTGCCGAGAGGGCATTAGAGATGGTATCTTCTAAAATATCTCGATGAGCCTCTAGTGAGCCAATACATCCTCTCAATTTGGCTCGTTTATTAATTGACACAAATACCGCTCCCTCCTCTTTGAGCCAAGGATGAAGCGTGGTAAGTTGGTCTCTATCGATAATGACTCTGTTTTCTAGCTTTTAAGCTATTGCATCTCGTGCAATTTTAATAAGTATTTTTTTATCTTCCATAGTGCTATTATAACCAATATGATATAATAAGCCCCAAAAACTATAATGGAAAATGATGTTAATAGCTCCTAGTATATTATCTGCCGATTTTGGTAATTTAGCCCGTGATGTCCAAGCGATTTGTGAAGGCGGATGCGATTTGGTGCATGTGGATGTAATGGATGGGCATTTTGTCCCCAATCTTACTATTGGTCCTGTGGTGGTGAGTGCCGTAGCCAAAGTCGCTACCAAGCCTCTTGATATTCACTTGATGGTGCAAAACAATACCTTTTTTGTCGAACTCTTTGCACCCCTTAAGCCTCACTATATCTCCTTTCATATCGAAGAAGAGAAGCATCCTCACAGGTTGATTCAAAAAATGAGAGATTATGGTATCTCACCTGCTATCACGCTCAATCCTCACACACCGCCCGAAGCGATTGAGTTTTTGTTGGAGGATTTGGATATGGTGTTGCTTATGAGTGTCAATCCAGGTTTTGGCGGACAAACGTTTATCCCCAGTGTCCTAGAAAAAATCAAACGCCTCAAAAGTCTTGTCGAAAAACACAACCCTAAGTGTCTTATCGAAGTCGATGGGGGCGTGGGTGCAAACAACATTCATGCCCTCAAAGAGGCAGGAGCGGATATTGTCGTAGCAGGTTCGTACATCTTTGGCAATGAAAAGGGAATACCTTATGCCATTGAGTCGCTGAAAGTCTAATGGATGCGAGTCAAAATATGCGGTATTACCAATCTTGAAGATGCCTTCAATGCCATTGAAGCGGGTGCAGATGCTTTGGGATTTGTCTTTTATAGAGACTCTCCTCGCTACATCACTCCTATAGAAGCCCAAAAAATTGTTGCGGCGTTGCCCCCCTTTGTAGAGCGTGTGGGGCTTTTTGTCGATGAAGATGCTCAAACAATTGATAAGATTTGCAAAGAGACCAAGATGAGTTTGGCTCAAATTCACTTTGATGTCGATGAGGCGTTTTTAGATTCGTTAGAAACCCAATCCATTCCCGTCGTTCGTGCCAAGAGTGCCAAAGATATTGCACGTTTTAGTGAGTGTTATCGTTTGGTAGATGCCTACTCCGAGGCTTATGGGGGAAGTGGCAAACGGGTCAATTTGGAGTGGTTTGATGGAGTCGATTGCTCTAAGATTATTCTTGCAGGTGGGCTTGATAGCCACAATGTTGCCTCAACCCTTGCGTACAACTTTTACGGCGTGGATGTGAGCAGCGGTACGGAGTCCCAAAAGGGCAAAAAAGATCCTCAAAAGGTAAGAGATTTTATAAACAATGCAAAAACTATTTGATAATTTAACGGCCGCTTTTCGCAAAAACAACGGCTTTTTGACCCGTACGCAACTCAAAGCTTTTTTGCATCATAGCGATGACATTTACGGCCATCTTGATACTTTTGTGATGATTTTGGACTCTTGCGGTTATCCTATTGAGACGACTCCACTGGGTTTTAAGCTCAAAACTTTTTTTTGTTCTTATGAAGAGCAAAAATTTTGTGTCATTGATATAGAGACCAACGGAAGCAAACCTACCAAAGCCGATGTAATAGAGATAGGAGCGGTAATGGTGCAAAATTGGGAGATTGTGGATCATTTTGATACGTTTGTCTATGCCGATGAGGTGCCTGAGTATATCACCAAAATCACAGGGATAACCTACGACGATATTCAAAATGCCCCCAGTCAAAAAGAGGCACTTTTGATGCTTCGGGCTTTTATAGGGGATGCGATTTTTGTAGCGCACAATGTGAAGTTTGACTACTCGTTTCTCAATACGCTTTACAATAAATACGGACTAGGCAGTATTGGCAATCAACGCTTTTGTACTATTGACCTTGCCCGTCGAAGCTTTGAATCGCCTCGCTATGGACTTGCCTATCTCAATGAGACATTGGGTATCGAAGCGGCCAATCACCACCGAGCCTACAGTGATGCCCTTTCGGCGTATATTGTCATGAAAAAAAGTTTTGAAACGCTTCCTGATTATGTCAAAAGCGGCGATGATGTGGTCAAATTCTCAACCTCCAATTGCACAACTCGAAAACAAAACACCCCTAAAGAGACTCCACGGACTCCAACGCACACTTAAGACGTTTGGCAATATCTTTGCCCATAGGATCCATGTAGTCAAGTTGAACCGTATAGACTCTTGTGTGGCTCAAATAAAAACTCACCTGCACATACCCCTCGTAGAGTTTGGCCTCTTGGGTTTTTTTCTTGGGGTCTTGTTTGTCGTTTTCATAGAGCAACAAATCAATACGCAACTTCTCTCCACGAGGTTTGCCAAATGTATTATGCAACAGTGCTTCAAATGCCTCTTGTGTCATATAGCTATCGATGCGGGTTGGCATATAGCTTGATTTGGCAATGTTTATAGTAAAGCCAAAATCACCGCTTTTTAGGAGTGCTTGGATAGTGTTGGTTTGATGGGGTTCGTAGAGTCGCTCAAAGGTTGTACTCTCTTGATGGCACACCAATCGCTTGGATTTTGCACTTTTGGGGTTGAAGTGGTGGTAGAGAATTGTGCCACCCAAAAGAGCAAACACAAGAACAACAATGGGGTAAATTCGCTTCATACTCTCTCATTATAATTATATTTTATTATAAACATAAGTATATATTAACTATTGTTAAATAACCCTAAGTTTATGATACAATACCGAAAATTTAATCCCAAAAAAGGAACGATTGTGTATAAACGAGAGTTTGATACTCTATTAACATCGCAAAAAATACCCAAAGCGGTACTGCTCTACGGTGAGAATAGCTTTTTTTTGGATTATTACAAAACTCTATACATTCAAAAATTGGATGCCAAAGAGGATGCTATGGTGCTTCAGTATGATGCCTATAAGTTTGAACAAGCCTACTCCTATCTCTCGCAAAACTCTCTTTTTGGTGGAGTCAATCTTTTGATTGTACGAAGCGATAAAAAGATGCCCAAAAAGGATCTAGAAGCACTGCTTACTATTGCAACCAAAAGCGACAGTAATTACTTTGTTTATATTTTCGAGGGCGATAGCAAAGATGCACGGAGTTTGCAAAGCTCTTTTGTAGTCAAAAACAATGCGTTATGGGTACGTTTTTTTGAAACGACATTGCGAGAAGCGTTGGAGATACTCACACACAAAGCTCGACACATTGGGCTTAAAATCGATCACTACGCACTCAATCATCTCTTTGTTTTACTCAATCACAATATTGCATTAGCCGTCAATGAATTGGATAAATTGGCAATTTTAAATCGAGAGATAACAAGCAAAGATATTGATAATCTCGTCTATTCTACAGCTCCTATGCAAGTCGAACAGCTTTTGTTGGTACTTTTTGAAAAAAAAGATACTTTTGCACTATTAAGGCAACTTATGGAGCTAGGCGAAGATGAGTTTAGCGTTTTACGCTCTATCCAGCTCTTTATCCATCAACTTTTTATGTTCAATGCCTACATTAAGCTCCATGGTGCTATTGATTCAATGGCTATTTTGGGGTATCGACTGCCTAAGCCTATCGAAGAACAACGTACTCAAATCGCTTTACGTCTCAAAAGCACAACGCTATTGGCACTTTGTGAGTATTTGCTTCGTAGCGAACTTGAACTCAAAAAAGCCAAAGCCATTGATAGAGAGTCGCTTATTTTTGGAATATTGATCAAAATGCAATCGTTTTTCTAAATAAAAGATGTATAAAATTCATAATTTTTTTTAAAAACTCTTGACATCAATTTGAAAATAGACTATAATTTCAGTCCCTAACGAGTCGGAAGATTTGGAAAAAGGAATTTATGGTGCTGGTGTAGCTCAGTTGGTAGAGCAGCTGATTTGTAATCAGCAGGTCGGGGGTTCGAGTCCCTTCACCAGCT
>DYTG01000135.1 GCA_020726085.1 Sulfurovum sp. | reverse complement strand
GGAGAATATTCACCTTTTTCAAAGAATTCTCTAAGTCCAATCTCTGAACTTTTAATTCCCTCTTTACCTCTTAACATATAAGAATAAATTCTAAAAGCTCTCAATTTAAGTTTATCGTCTATAGCTTCACATCGCTCATCGAAAGACTTCCAAAGTTCAACAAAAATCTCTTGTTCATTATCTCTATTTGCCATATAATAAAGGTTTGATTTGAAAATATCACTATCATCAAGAGGCATACCACGATTATTCATAGTCTCAAAAATCTTTAGTGCTTTTTCTCTTGCTTTTGCGTTATTATCTGCTTCTGTATATATTGGAAGCAATGAGACATCATAGAGAATAAAATCAATAAAATCTTTTATATCATTGCCATCTTGTTCAATAAATTTTTTTATCTCCTCATAAAAGAAATAGATATTGGTTTTAAATTTATCTTTTTTGTCTTTTGGTTTTTCATATTGATAATTTTCAGCCAATACTTCGTTAAAAGATAAAGCATCTTTTTCTATGAAAATATTGGTTTTTACTCTTTGTTCAATAATCGCATCAGTCCTATCATTCAATATCCAAATGGTATTTTTTAATTTTCTATTATTTGCATCAAATTTATACAAAACATTTAAAAACATTATCAATGTTGTAAGTCGTTGCTGTCCATCAATCACTTCATATTCATCTCTTATGGAGGTTGCTAATACAAGATTGCCAAGAAAGTGCCCTTCTGACTTATTTTTGTAAAATGCAGTTTTTAAATCTTCAAAAAGCTCTCCACATTCACTCTCACTCCAAGCATAGGGTCTTTGATAAGGCGGAATAATATATTTTGTCTTATCACCAAAAATTTTTAAGATATATTTTTGTTCAGCATTGAGTTGTAAAGCCATATTTTACTCCATTCATTTTTTATACTCCTAACTTATCAAATTAGTATAGGATTGAGATTGATTACAGTAAACAAGTATTTAATCTTTTTTGCGGTTGGGTCAATAGAGCGACAACACTTTATCAATTATTGCTTTTTGGGTATCGCTATCGCCGTGTTCGACTTCGATGTTGATGTAAGCCGAAGAACCCAGAGTCAATACGACATAATTGGACATGGAGCAGTCGTTGCGATTGGCATTGACCCACTCGTATTTGACATTGATGCCCAAAGCGTTGAAGCGTTTGATTTTGGCAAGATTGGGTGTGCGAGTGGTGGAGGCGATAAAGATAAGCGAATCCTCATCGCTTAGCCCCAACCGTTGGCCTTGCCTAATCGCATGGGCAGGATAGGAAAGCACTGTTGAGCTACTTTGAAGCATCGAGATATGCCCCTCACCGCCGTTGCCCGTGTAGCCATTGGAGTTGGTATGAAGTGCCAAATAGGGGTAACTTCTCTCTCTAAAGGCATCAATAACCTTAAAAACATGGGCGACATAGAGCGGTGCGGGATATTTTTGTTCGCTGCAAACTCTTGTATGAGCAGCGGTTGTACCAAAGTTGCGATTGGGGTCTTGCCCTCCAAAGAGACGCTCATCGTTGCTTATGACGCTCAAAAAACCCCCTCCGTATGTGCGAGTAGCGTAGAGTGCACTATCAAAGGCGACGTTTTCATTGTCGTGAGGAAGATACCAAAAAGCTCCTTTGGGTTGTTGTGGATTCCAAACGAGCAACATTCTCCAATGGTATTTCCCCTCTCTAAACGAGAGTTCTTTGACACAAAGTGAGCTTAAAGCACGGGTATGGCGCAACGTATCGTTTGTGGGTGTAGTAAACTCTTTTGTCATTGAGGCAATCGAAGCGGGCACTTGACACTCGTTGGCTTTTAGACTAAGTATGGCTAATGCTATAAGGACTGCTGATCGTATTATTGTTTCTCTCCCAAAATGGCTCTTACGACATCACGATCATCGTAGGGGTATTTGACTCCTGCTATCTCTTGATAGGGTTCGTCGCCTTTGCCCAGTATCATCAATACATCATTTTCGCCGAGTTCTTTGATTGCTTCAGAAATAGCAAAGGTTCTATCAATCATGGCTCTTGTGTGGCTTTGGTCTTTGATGCCCGCAAGAATTTCATTGATAATATCTTCGGGCTTCTCGTTGCGTGGATTGTCGCTGGTAACATAGACTTTTTTGGCAAATTTGGCAGCAATAGCCCCCATTTTGGGGCGTTTGTCGTGGTCACGATTGCCTCCCGCTCCAAAAACCACCGAAATATCTCTCTCTTTGATACTCTCTAGTACTTGAAACATTCCATCGGGCGTATGGGCAAAATCGACAATAATAGTGGGATGGTGACTCACCACCTCCATCCTGCCCGACACACCCGCAAAGCCCTCAACAGCGTCGCCTATCTCTTGCAACGGTTTTTTGGTGAGCAAACTCACCGCTCCAATAGCAGCAAGAAGATTGGAGAGATTAAAAAGTCCCATCATGGGGGAGCAAAAAGTAGCCTCTTGAGCAAAGTGAACAATCCCAGCGGTGATGCCATTAAACAGTGAAAAGGCTTGAACTTTAAACGATGCGGGGTTATCAATCCCGTAACTATAGGCATTTTTGGGATTGTAGGTAATGGTATCTAAGGTATCTTTGTTGAGCAGCTTTAGGCTCTCATCGGCGAAAAAACGGCTTTTGGTGGCTCGATAGGCTTCGATAGAGTGGTGATAATCCAAATGGTCTTGCGTCACATTGGTGTGAATTTTGAGAGCAAAAGGAATCGCTTCAATACGATTTTGATCAATAGCGTGGGAGCTAACCTCCATCACAAAATAGGAGACTCCTTGTGCTTTGGCTTGAAAGATATTGTGCAACGTCTCCAAAATAGAGGGAGTCGTCATAGAACGCTCTTCTATGCGTGTATCATTGACAAAAAAACCTCGTGTGCCTTGTAATCCTACTTTGCTTCCCGAATCCAACAAAATCGAATAGATAGCCGCACTCACGGTTGTTTTGCCATTAGTACCTGTAATGCCAACGATTTTGATAGTTTCAAGCTCCCAAAGCGTGAAGAGTTCTTTGGGTGTAATGTGGTGCGGTTTGGCAAGAAGTGCATCAAAGTATTTGCTATTTTGAGCGGTTTTTAAAAAGAGTGTCGAAGGCTCAAGAAGATGGGTATCGTCGGTGATAGAGTCAAAGCCATCATGTTTATTAAAGGCTATTTTCATTGTTTTTAAGCTTTGTATAGAGTGCTAGTACCTCTTGATCGTTGCCAAAGAGAGGAGCAGTATTGTCAAGATACTCCAGTGCCATGGAGTGAAAATCGTTTGTGATAAGCTGAGTGACAAAACTCATAAACTCTTTTTTGCTAGTAAGTACAACACGTGTAGAGAACATAATATCCTCAAATGCCTCTCTAAATCCATCACGTGATTGAATGTGTTTTAAAAAATCGCTGTAACGAATGCCATCTTCATACTCGGCTTGTTCTTTGAAGGACTCAAAAAGTATCTCATGAATTTTGCTTTTGGAACTGTAGATGCTCTCAACGAGTTGATCTATAATCTCATCAGCATTGTCGCTACTGCTTTTTATCACTTGATAGTAATCAAACAACGCTTTTGCTTCATCCTCGCTCTCTAGTGCCAAATCGGAGAGGATTACGCCTACTTTGGCTTCAGAAAGCAAAGGATTGTCATTGAGAACCATGCCGTAATCCCGCAATGCCTCATCAAAACTTCCACCCAAAAATTTCATTTGAGCACGTTTAAGTAAACGTTTCATCGTGTTTACCTCTATCTCATCTGATCTAATTTATCTTCCATGCCCATGGGTACATTTATCACGGTTATTTCGGGGTGAATAAGCATTTGAATTTGTCGCTCAACTCCGTATTTAATCGTCGTACCCGAACTTGCGCACCCGACACAAGCACCTTGAAGTTGGACATAAACCACTCCATTACGAATATCCAAAAGTTTAATATCACCCCCATCGTACACAATCGAGGGTCTCACTTTTTCTATCACATTGGCTACAGCGGGTTGCAGCTCTTCATCATTAAAAGGAATCAAATCTATTCTCCTTGAGGTATCAATAATCAATTATTATACCGATAATTATTTAATATAAATGCTAAATATTAACACCTTAGACAAAAAAATCTTG
>DYTG01000134.1 GCA_020726085.1 Sulfurovum sp. | reverse complement strand
ATATTTTGCAAGAGTTTAATAAAATTGTGAAGCAAGAGATAAAAGATATAAAAATCAGACAAATGAAAACAAGATGGGGGAGTTGCAACCCGCACAAATCATATATTAATCTTAACATTGAGCTTATAAAAAAACCAAAAATATGTATAGAATATGTTGTGTTTCATGAGTTAGTCCATCTACTTTATCCAAACCATTCTAAGCAATTTTACGACTATTTAGCTCTTTATATGAGTGATTGGGAAAAACGGAAAGAGATTTTAGAGAAGATAGGATAAATATGCAAGGGGTTTGACAATAAAGGATTAAATAAAGTATAATTTGCATACTAAAGCAAGGAGTCGATTTTGAAATTATATAATATAGCCGTTGTAGGTGCAACGGGTGCAGTGGGTGAACAGATTTTTGAGGTACTCAAAGAGCAAAATTTTCCTGTAGGGACGCTCTTGCCACTAGCAAGTGTCAACAGTGCGGGTGAAGAGATAGAGTTTAACGGCAAATACTACAAAGTCGAGGTGCTAACGCAAGATGTTTTTGAGGGAAGGGATATAGATATCGCCTTTTTTAGTGCGGGGGGTTCGATTTCCGCTGATTATGCTAAGTATGCCGTTGAAGCAGGAGCGTTGGTGATTGATAACACAAGTCACTTTAGAATGATAGAAAATGTGCCTTTAGTAGTACCCGAAGTCAATCCCGACGATATTAGGCTATGGGAAGAGACGGGCATTATCGCCAATCCCAACTGTTCCACTATCCAAATGGTGCAATTGCTCAAACCCCTCAACGATCTCTACCCCATCAAGCGTGTCGACGTGAGTACCTATCAAGCTACATCGGGAGCAGGAAAAGCAGGAATGGAGGAGCTTGTGCGAGAAATGGAGGCGTTTTTTAACTTCCGACTTGATGAGTACAAAAAAGAGGCGTTTGTGCATCAAATTGCTTTTAACGTCATTCCCCATATTGACACCCCTCAACCCAATGGCTACACCAAAGAGGAGATGAAGATGGTACTAGAAACCAACAAAATCATGCACTCTAACTTTGCAGTATCGGCTACGTGTGTGCGTGTCCCCGTTCTAAGAAGCCACAGTGAGTCCATTACAGTAACGTTTGAAGAGGGTGTGGTAGTCGATTTGGAAAAGGCACGAGAGGCTTTAGAAAAAGCGGAAAATGTCACCGTAATTGATGACCTAGCCAACAACCAATACCCTATGCCCATCACCTCTACCGATACCGATGAGACCTATGTAGGTAGAATACGAAAAGATCTTTTTAGCGACAATATTCTCCATCTTTGGGGTGTTGCGGATCAAATACGTGTAGGTGCAGCCACCAACGCTGTACGTATCGCTCAAAAATGGATAGCGATAGAGGAGAATCAATAGTGTCTACGGTTAAACGAATTGAGTTGATTTTTGAATGGATATTGTGGAATAGCCGTTTTTTTGTCATTTTTGCCGTTGTCTTTTCGATGTTGGGGGGTATGGTACTCTTTGTAGTGGCAAGTGTGGATATTTTTCAAGCTGCTTCGTATGTCATCTTAACCTACTTCAACCATCTCCATCCCAAAGATTTTCATGAGGTGCTTGTGAGCGGTCTTATTGGAGCGATTGATCTCTATTTGATAGCCATTGTTATGTTTATCTTTGCTTTTGGTTTGTATGAGCTTTTTATCTCCGATATTGACATTGCCAAAACCTGTAGCTCTTCTAAATTGCTTGAAATTCACTCACTCGATGAGCTTAAAGATAAATTGGCCAAAGTCATTGTGATGGTACTTGTGGTCAATTTTTTCCAAAGAGTCCTTCATACGCAATACAGCGGTGCATTGGAGATGACCTATCTATCGCTCTCTATTTTGGCACTCTCAGCAGGGCTTTACTTTTTGGCTTTGATGAGCAAGAAAAAACATGCCTTACAAAAAGAGGAAAAAGCAGATGAGTAAAATTTTTGTAGATGCCTGTTTGGGCAACGATACCCCCTACACGCCTGTATGGATGATGCGTCAAGCGGGGCGTTATTTGCCTCAGTACATGGCAGTACGCCATGAGGCAGGAAGCTTTTTAAATCTTTGTCACAATCCCGCCAAAGCCGCAGAAGTGACACTCCAACCTCTTGATATCGTAGGCGTTGATGCGGCGATTCTCTTTAGCGATATATTGGTAGTCCCCAATGAGATGGGCATGGAGTTATCCTTTATCAAAGGAGAGGGGCCAAAATTTAGCCATCCTATCGCAACACTAGAGGATTTAGAGGGGCTGTTGGGAGGCGAAGAGGCGGCTGCTCGACTCACCTATGTCTATGAGACGATTGCAATTTTACGCCAACAGCTCGATGCAAGGGGTGACAACAAAGCCCTTATTGGATTTACAGGCTCACCGTGGACACTAGCTACCTACATGATTGAGGGACAAGGCACCAAAACCTACAACATTTGCAAAAAAATGCTCTACGCTCAACCCGATTTGTTGCACAACATTTTACGCAAAGTTACCGATGTGGTCAAGCTCTATATGGAAAAACAGATAGAAGCAGGGATTGATGTGGTGCAGATTTTTGATAGTTGGGCGGCAGCAATTGAGCCCAGTCATTACGATGAGTTTAGTTGGCAATACATGGTCGAAATTGCACACTATCTCAAAGCCAAATATCCCCACATTCCCATTATTATGTTCCCTAAAGGGGTAGCGGCGTTTATTGAGCGTGGGTTAGTCTATGGCGATTTTGATGTTTTTGGTGTCGATTGGGGTACGCCTATGGCACTTGCCAAAGAAAAATTAGGTGATAAATACGTCCTTCAAGGCAATATGGAACCTTGCCGACTCTACTCCCAAGAGGCGACGACGCAGTGCGTTGAGGCGTTGCAAACCATCATGATGGGTAAACGTCATATCTTTAATCTAGGGCATGGAATTTTGCCTGATGTACCCGTAGAAAATGCTATTCATTTTGTCAATGAGTGCCATAGAGTGAGCGGTAAATAATGAATTTGGTCATCGCCCTTGATTTGCCCAGTGCCAAAGAGAATCTCGCATTAGTCAAAGAACTTCAAGCTTACGACAATCTTTGGTTAAAAGTTGGCTTTCGCAGTTACATTCGTGATGGTAAGGCATTTTTGGAAGCCATCAAAGCCATCAATCCTACCTTTAAGATTTTTTTGGATCTCAAACTCTACGATATTCCCAACACTATGGCAGACGCTGCAAGTGAAATCGCTGCTTTGGGTGTCGATATGTTCAATATTCACGCCTCAGCAGGAGCCAAAGCGATGCAAACGGTCATGGAGCGTATCAAAGATATTCCCCATCGTCCGCTTGTTTTGGCGGTTACGGCCTTGACATCCTTTGATGAAGCGAGTTTTAAAGGGATTTATGGACAAGATATTGCCACCAAAGCCAACGATTTTGCCCTTATGAGCTACGCAAACGGTTTGGATGGGGTAGTCTGTTCGGCTTTTGAGAGTTTGGCTATCAAAGCACTCACTCATTCCCGATTTCTCACCCTCTCACCTGCCATTCGTCCCTTTGGAGAGAAGAGCGATGATCAAATGCGTGTAGCAACGCTCCAAAGTGCCTATGAAAACCGTGTTGATTTTCCTGTGATTGGTCGTCCTATCTATCAAGACAATAATCCAACAAAAAAAGTAGAAAAAATATTAGAGACTATTCAAACCTTAAGGGGATAGAAATGACTACAAAGTTTTCTCAATGGATGTGCGAATCAATAACCTTTAAGCTCTCTATTATAGGTTTTTTTGATTGTACCCTTGCTTATTCCGTTGGTGGGACTATTACGAGGAGAAAATCCCCGATTCCAATCAAACCATCACCAAAAAAAGAGCTTAAAAAACGTCTTGAATACGTACACTTTTTACCCGCTAAACTCGATATCAAAGCCACCGTCAATCCCTCAATACGCTACCGTAGCATCTATAAAGTGGTGGTTTATAATGCTTTGATTAATATAGAGGGGTATTTTGAACAGCCCGATTTTAGCCAATGGAAAATTGAGAGTAAGGATATTCTCTACAATCTTGCTACACTCTCATTTGGTATTGGTGATTTGCGTGGGGTTGAAGAGCGAATCGCTTTGGAGCAGGAATCAAATCGGCTCAAGTCTCTGGTGCTATCAAAAGCGGTGTTAGTATAGCCGTTGCAT
>DYTG01000133.1 GCA_020726085.1 Sulfurovum sp. | reverse complement strand
TACAATACTGTTTCCTGCTTGTCGATACATTTGTGTATCACTCACGACTTGTTTAAATCCATCTCCAAAACCCATTAATCGCAAACACTCTTTGGGTGTAAGTTTGCGAATACGTCCTTTGTTGTGGGTTACATAGTTATCAACTCCTGCTCTATGCATTTTATGCATTGTTTGAAGCAACGGTCGTGCAATATCTAAATCGGTTTCATTGCTATTGGTTTTAAAATTTTTTGTTCCCCAAGCCAAGACATAATTTTTGATTTTTTCGGATAGATAATACTTCTCCTCTACATCTTGCACATCAAAAACAAATTCATCAAACTCTCTGTCTAAACTATTTTCAAAAACAAAATCCCCATGCCAATTGAATTGCTGATTGGCTTTTTGGCAAAGTGCTACATCTCCATTGATTTGCGTGTAGCGTTTTTTCTTATTTTTGGAGCTGGTTACAAACTTTATCCCTTTTTCTCTAAGGTAATATTTGCTGTGAATATAATCTTCCAAAAAGTCTTGCATGGTGTGTTGAAGCTCAATGCTTTGGGGAAAATCAAAAGCTACACTATTGTCTTTGAACCCTACCACAAAAATACGTTCTCGATGTTGAGGTATTCCGTAATTTTTTGCGTTTAAGACTTTATAGTAATATTTGTATCCCAATTCATCAAAAGTTGCTTTTATAACCTCAAAGGTATTGCCTTTGTCGTGATTGACTAAGCCTTTTACATTTTCATAAATAAAGACTTTGGGTTGAGACTCTTTGACGACTCTGGCAAATTCATAAAAAAGCGTCCCTCTTGTGTCTTCCAATCCTCTACGCTTACCTACCATGGAAAAAGATTGGCAAGGACTTCCACCAACCAATAAATCAATGCGATTGTGATATTTTTTGCCATCAATACGGCAAACATCATTGTACCATCTGCTTTCATCTATTTCATAATTGGCAAAATAGCTCTGTTTTACAAATTTATCACTATCACTTGCAAATACAATTTCACTGTTGATATTGAGCCGTTTAAGAGCAAATTCTATAGCACCAATACCTGAAAACATGGTGGCTAATTTAAGAGTTGTGGAGGGATTAGAAAATCTCTTATCTCTCTATGTGGATGATTTTTCTTTTGTGCGGTAGTCATAATTTAATTGAAAATTATTATTTAAATTATAGGTCAAACCATTCATTGATACACTTTCCATCACAAAACCCTTGTTTTTAACTCTTGAATGCAGAGATATTTTAACATAACTTCTATTGAATCTCTCGCAAACTTTTCAATTTGCAATACTTTTTTTCAATCTCACTTATATATTTAGAATGATTATAATGCTATTGATTAAATCATCGGTAACAAACGATTACTTTAGTCCTTTGATATTATCGACTACGCCTTTGAGCAACTTTGTTCGTGCCTCTTTGGAGGTCCATGCGATATGGGGTGTGATAAGCAAACGTTCGTTTTTGCGTATCTTTAGAAGAGGATGATTGGGCTCAATAGGCTCTTTTTCAAGCACATCAAGCCCTGCGTAAATCTCTTTTTGATCAAGTAGCGTTGCCAAATCCCCCTCGTGAATGATACCGCCTCGTCCTAGATTGAGCAAAATAGTGTTGGGTTTGAGGAGTGCTAAATTGTGGGCGTTGAGTAGATAGCGTGTTTGGTCATTGAGGGGAGCGTGAATAGAGACAATATCGCACATGCTCAAAAGTTCATCGAGTTCTACTCTAGGATAGTCGTGATCACAGTTTTTGCCGCTTGTGGAGTAGTAAACAACACTGGCTCCAAAGGCAGAGGCTATTTTGGCTACCTCTTGCCCGATAGCTCCTAGTCCAATAATCCCCCATTGTTTGCCGCTAATTTCATAAAAGGGTTTGGAAATATCGGTAAAAATCTTAGAGCCATGCCACGCACCGTTGAAGGCTACTTGCGAGTAGTAGCTCATCTGTTGCAAAAGATAAAAAAGCATCGCAAAGGTGTGTTGTACGACGCTATTGGTCGAATACCCCGCTACATTTTTGACGATGATATTGTGGATTGCGGCAAACTCTACATCGACGTTGTTCGTCCCTGTTGCAGCGATACAGATAAGTTTGAGACGGGGAGTGTGGCTCATAATGGCTTGATCTAGGACTACTTTGTTGGTAATGACAACATCTGCCTCTTGGATACGTTCAAGTGTCTCTTTGTAGGCTGTTGTTTGATGGATTTCCAGTTCTCCTAGCTCCCTTAAAGCACCCAAATCCAAATCTTCGCCAAGCGTTTTGGCATCAAGCAGTACGATTTTCATCTTCTCTCCAAAAAAAATAATAAGGTGGATTATACCCAAATAAAATTATGCTATAATCTTCAAAAATTCAAACCTAAGGATAATAAAGATGCCACTACTGGATAGTTTTATGGTTGATCACACACGCATGAAAGCCCCCGCTGTAAGGGTTGCTAAACATATGAGTTCGCCTAGCGGGGATGATATTACCGTTTTTGATTTGCGATTTGTCAAACCCAACAAAGATATTTTGAGCCAAAAAGGGATTCACACTTTAGAGCATCTCTTTGCGGGATTTATGCGAGAGCATCTCAACTCCAAAGAGGTAGAGATTATTGATATTTCACCCATGGGATGTCGTACGGGATTTTATATGTCTTTGATGGGCAGACCCAAGAAAAAAGAGGTAGCCAAAGCGTGGGAGCAATCAATGCAAGATGTTTTAAATGTCACAAGCGAGAGCGAAATCCCCGAACTCAACATCTTTCAATGCGGAACGTGCAAAATGCACTCTTTGGAAGAAGCACAAGCGATAGCCGCCAAAGTACTCAAAAAAGGAATTGGCAAAATGAGCAACAAAGAACTTGCCCTTGACCTCTCTCAAATCAAAGAAGATGAATGTTAATTTTAATACCTCTAAATC
The DNA here is from genome assembly GCA_020726085.1 of Sulfurovum sp. GTDB lineage: Bacteria > Campylobacterota > Campylobacteria > Campylobacterales > Sulfurovaceae > FS08-3. Next base: position 1,274 of record DYTG01000133.1, on the reverse strand, counting down.
CCGCTCAAGAGATTGTGGCACAACACGAAGCCACCCAGTGGGCTTTGGTAGAGTTTCATGAGGGAGTAGTAGAGACAACCCAATTCTTTGCCACCAAAGAGGCAATAGATACCCCGTGGATCGATTTTGTGATACTGCTCAATCGATTTGAAAACTATCTTGAATACATGGAAGCAGGTAGTATGGTACTTGCGGTTCGCAACGAAAAACACCTCGATGAAATTTTGGAGGCTTTTAAATTCAAAGAACTTGATGAAGTGGGGATGTAGCATTTTTACGCAGTGTATTTAATTTGTCAATATCTAGTTTCAAATGTTTTATTGTCTCTTGCGAAGCCTCATTGGCAAATCCGATATATCCATCTGCTATATAGGTGAATTTGGTTTGACAATCACTTTGCAATGGGGTAATTTTTTGAGTGCGTAAGGTCAGTAACCGTGTTATTTTTTTTGAGAGACAACAAAACAAACGGCTTTAAGATCAAGCATCACCGTAGTGCCTAAGTTTTTGACGGATTTGATATCGATACCAATGCCGTATCTATCGCAATAGCTCTTAACTAAGGCTAGATCTATCCCTTTGCCTTCATAGGTGTTGGTAGCTTGGAAGTAGCGTTCAAAAATAGCTACCATTTGACTCTCATCAATCCCTATACCCCTATCGACAATATGCACTCTTTTATTTTTAAGAAAAATATCAATAGGACTCTCTTTGTTGCTGTATTTCATCGCATTATGCAAAATATTATCAATCACCTTTTCAAATCCTATTTTATCAAGATAGAGTACAAGTTCCAAAGGCTCATGGAGTGTGATAGGATTTCGTCCTAGCTCCATGAGCGTCTCAACCCTCTCACGCAGTAGATTTTTAAGCTCAAAAGGCTCTTTTTCAACCGTGGCTATCTCTTTTTTGATGGAGTAGCTTAGCTCAATATAGAGACGTTTAAGGCGTTTGGAAGCCTCATTGATACGCCCTAGACGTTTGAGCGTTTTGGCATCGGGATTGCTTTTGGCTATCATGGCACTGTTGGCTTGAATGGTAGCAAGAGGGATATTAAGCTCATGAAGCGTCTCTTTGGTAATATGAAGCAAGGTATCATCGAGTGCTTTTTGACGTTCAACAATATAGGCAATAAGCAAATATCCCAACATCGTCGCAAAAAAGCCCTACCATAGAAGAGAGAATAAAATTGGTAGGCGAATAGCCAAAGCGATTGATATAGAGATAGATAGTTGCTACCATAATCAAAGTGGTAAGCGTATAAACAAAGGTGA
>DYTG01000019.1:8521-19545 GCA_020726085.1 Sulfurovum sp. | reverse complement strand
CGATGCCAATTTGGAGTTGCCAGAACCTAGATTTGTCTATATAAATCCCGCTTTTACCCGCAAAACAGGCTATACGTTTGATGAACTTCAAAACAAAACACCTCGCATTCTTCAAGGTGAACTAACCGATAGACAATTGCTTATCAAGCCCAAAGAGCAGTGCAAAAAGGGAGAGTATTTTCAAGGTAACACCATCAATTACCGCAAAGATGGCACTCCATACCATGTAGAGTAGAACATCTCCCCTATCCGAAACGAACAAGGAGATATTACCCACTACATAAAATCTACGAATCAATCTATCTGGGAAAACAAGATGCAACCGTCCAATCGACTCGAAAAGCACTTACGGTTTTCTTTTCGGATTTGGTTGGCTTTGCCCGTATGACAGAGGAGCTTGAACCCGAGGTGCTAACGGATATTCTCAACAGTTATCTCGATGAGATGGTTCAAATTGCTTTGAAGTATGGAGCGACGATTGATAAATTTATCGGCGATGCCATTATGCTCTTTTTTGGTGACCCCAAAACGCAAGGAGTTGAGCAAGATGCACTCAATTGTGCCATGATGGTGATTGAGATGCGTCAAAAAAGTCAAGAGATGTCTAATATTTGGAGATAAAAGAGTAAATAAAAATCCAAAGAGCCGTAAGAGACTCTTTGGAGGGTTTAGCATGAGTAGGTTGTTTTAAATTCAAACGCTGTAGGTCTAGCTTCGTCTGGCCACACTTGTGTTTGGAATTTGTACCCTTGGTAGATATTGATAAACTCTTGTGTAAATACAGGCTTAAGGAAATCGTTATCTCGAATAAGAGCTTCAAGCGATCCTCTAAGAGTATGAGGCATTTGTGGGATACCTTTTTCTCTAATCTCATCAAGACTAAGCTCAAAAAGATCCTCATCCATGGGTCCTACTGGGATATCTTTGTTTTTGATACCGTCAAGCCCAGCCATCATCATCGCAGCAAACGCAAGGTAGGGACATGATGTGCTATCGGGGAAACGCATCTCAATACGTGTCGCTTTCTCACCTGCACCCCATGGAATACGACAAGAAGCGGAGCGGTTTTGGCTTGAATAGGTCAAGATGCTAGGCGCTTCAAATCCTGGAATCAATCGTTTGTAGGAGTTGGTTGATGGGTTGGTAAAGGCTGCAACGGCACGTGCGTGTTTGAATACACCGCCGATGTAATGCAACGCATCTTCACTAAGGTTGGCGTATGCACCCTCTTTGTAAAATAGGTTTTTGCCATCTTTCCAAAGCGATTGATGCACGTGCATTCCGTTACCGTTGTCTCCAAAGAGTGGTTTTGGCATGAATGTAGCAGTTTTACCATTGAGGTGCGCTACCATTTTGATAACGTATTTTAATTTTTGTACATTATCGGCCGCCCCAATAATATCGCTAAATACAATACCAATCTCGCCTTGAGCTTGTGCTACTTCGTGGTGTCCTAAGATAACTTCTAGCCCCACCTCTTCAAGTACTTGCATCATTTCAGCTCTTAAATCAACCATAGAGTCTGTTGGTTGAACAGGGAAATATCCGCCTTTTGTTCGTGGTCTGTGCCCAGTGTTTCCACCCTCGATAGATGCATTGTCAGACCATTCGCCCTCAGCCGAATCGACTTTGTATCCCGCTTCGTTGATGGTATCGACAAATCGTATATCATCAAAGATAAAAAACTCATTCTCAGGCCCAAAGTACGCTGCATCGGCAATACCTAGCTCTTCAGCGTATTTGAGTGCCTTTTTGGCAATAGAACGGGGGCATTTTTCATACATTTGACCTTTGTAGATGTCGTAAACATCACAAAAAACGATGACGGTTGGATCGGCTGTAAAAGGATCTAAGAAGGCGGTTTCAACTTCTGGCTTAAGCAACATATCGGAACGATTAATGGGTTGCCACGCATCAATAGAAGAACCATCAAAAGGAATACCTATTGTTAGGTTTGTCTCATTGATTGCACTGTATCTGTAAGTCAAATGATGCCATGCACCTTTAACATCTGTAAATCGTAAATCTACAAATTCCACTTCATTTTCTTCACAAAATGTAAAAAACTCTTTTACATTATTCACAAATTTACCCATAAATATATCTCCTAAAAATATTTGCAATGAACATATTATAGCCTAAAAAAAATTTGAGCAACTCTTAAAGATGATGAAAATTTAATCAATTGCAACGCTTTGTAAAAAAGTAACTTTTTAATGCTCTATTCCCATCCGCGAAAGAGATTTATTTTTTTTCAAAGCACTATTAGCCACGACGCTAAGGATATGCAGAGGCACAAAGAGAATAAAAAACCACGCCGCTGTATCGTGGAGATTTTTAATATCGTGCAAAATAAAGCTTGAAGCTTCAAGTTGGTCACTTTGAGCCAGTACCAATCCCGAAAGTACCATAAAAAAGGTCAAAGAGTAAAACATGGTATAGATAACCGTGCTAAGCTTATTGTAAATCGTAACAGTATCGACATAACTTACCCCCTCCTTTACAAAGATAAAAACTCGAAAAATAAGCAAAAAGCTCAAAAGATACCCAAAAGCGATATGCCACTCCCACAGCGGTCGATGGATAGCTTTTGCAATAACTTCAGCCATCTCATAATCAATATTCACACCGTACTCTTGAGTGCTTTTGGCGATACTTTCTATCAGTGTATCGGTATCGAAAAAGGTTTTGCGTAGCAGTGCTGTGCCTACAAGGACAAAGATTGTCAAAGCATTAAGCCAGTGCCAAAGCCTAAGCATTAGGGAGTATTTCATTACGCTCCTTTTGGGTTTTAATCATGCAAAATATGATGCAAAAAGAGAATTTGCAAATAAAGAGGTGCAAAGATATTAAGCAGAGGTATGTAGTTAAACGCCGAGGGAACAATCGCCAATACTCTTGCTTTTTTGGCTTTTTGTTTCAATACCTCTTTGTCGTGGATAAACAAACCACCTACATCGTGAACGGTTGGCTCTTTGATTTGAATCGACCAAAGATAGAGCATAAAAATTTGTCCCAAGATAGGCACAAATATCAACCAAAAAAAGAGGAGAAAAAGAGCCAAAAAAATCGCATTGACTCTCACATTAATCCAAATCGAATCGACAATACTGGGATTGCCCCTAGCCTCCACGCCGTAGTGCTTAAGGGCAAGTTTTTTGAGCAAATCTTCACTGTAAAGCGAAGTGAGAACGGAAATAGTTGTAATAATCAAAACATAAGCCACTATAAAAGTAGCCATAGCCGAACCTGTCGTTTTGAGCCACTCCCACGGGAGAAAGCCCAAATAAGAGGCGATAATGGCTAAAATTTCATGCCAATAAAAATAAAAAACTCCAATCCATAGGGCGATAGAGCCCAATCCAACTTTCAAAACAAAGCTCATCACTTCTATTGAAAGAATATCTTTGAGTCCCAATGCGAGTGTTTTGGATAGTTGCATGATTAAAGATACTCATTTTTAAATTTGACATAACGACTTGCTGAAGCGTAAAGCTCCGCTACCTCATCGTCATTCAATTCCCTTACCACTTTGGCAGGAGAACCCATAATAAGGCTTCGTGGAGGAAAGACTTTGTTTTTGGTGACCAAACTCCCCGCACCCACAATCGACTCTTTGCCAATCACTGCACCGTCTAATATTGTCGCACTCATTCCAATCAAACACGCATCTTCAATCGTGCATCCATGAAGCATGACTCTATGCCCCACCGTGACATCGTTGCCAATAATGGTTGGATTGCCATCGCTCCTATCCTCTTTTTTGTAGTGTGTAACGTGTATCATGCTAAGGTCTTGAATATTGGTTCTATCGCCTATCTTGATATAATGCACATCGCCTCGCACCACGCAACCAAACCACACCGCACTATCTTCACCCATCTCTACATTCCCAATCACACTCGCCCCTTGCGCAATCCACGCATTTTTGGCTAGTTTGGGTTCCCACTCTTTAAATTTTAGTGTCATTTTTTCTCCTTTGTTATTTGAGCCATAACAGTAGCTCTTTTAATGTTTGAAAATTTTGATGTGTTAAATTACAAGGACTCTCTTTGAAGATTGCCTCATGGCTTGATAAAACAATTTTTTTGTTGCTGTGAGTCTCCATTTCTACAACACAATCTAGCAAGGTATGAATACACTCTTTTTTCTATTGTCAATTGTCGATAAGATTAAATGTTCAAGGTTTCCTGTTTTTTCAATCGGATCACACATAATATAATATTTTGCTTTATCACTAAACCCCAAAGTAGAGATAATATCTTGTAATGCTTGTTCACTATTTTCAAAGCCACCATATTTAGTATCGTTTTGATTATAATCAGCATCAACAATAAAAAGTACTTTTCGATATACTCCAATATCTACTTTTTGTTTAATTGTAGAGTATGTCTCTTCTTTAAAAAATGCACTTTTACCATTTGTGTTACTATCTTGACTAATTTTTTGAATTTCAATGATACCATTTTTCCCTGTAGCAAGTTTTAAATAACTGCAAAACTTATTGAAAAATCCAACATCACCACCACCTTCACATAGAATCAATGATTTGCTTTTTACCATCCCCGAACCTCTAAGTCTTGACTCAATTCATTCAATAGTGCTTTATTATCATAGTAGATAGTTTGAATTTGTTGGTTATCATCTTGTACCATTGTGTAGAAGCTAATCTCATCATTGTTATATTGATTACTAACAAACGCATCAATACACTCTTTGGAGTGCGATGTCAAAAAAACTTGAACATTAAATGTATCTGCCAATTGTTGAATAAATTTGGTAAATTTGACCAACAATGAATAGTGTATAGCCGTCTCAAACTCATCTATACACACAATACCGTTTCTTGCAAAAGCAAAACTAAGGGCTATTTCAAAAATTCTTTGTAATCCCTCTCCATAATGGGTTATCTCTAAATTTTTATCACTAAATTGAGTCGAATCGACAATAAACCTCTCCGCATCTTCTATGTCGGTAAGTCGTACATCTTCGATGATTGAATCTATCTCGTTTTTGAGAAATTCTACAACCAATCGTATAGCTGTTTTCCCTTCATTGCTTTTATAAATCGTATTTTTACTGTATGTTGCTTTGATTTCATCAAAATTATAAAAATAGGGACTCTTTAGAATGGAACTGCAAAGATGCACTACCTTTTCATTTTCTCTTCTTAGCGTTTCATAGCCAAAAGTATGGATAATGTTGTCTAATGATTGGTCATTGATGGTCGATTTGAGGCTATACGAGGCGATATAATCATCCTTTTTATCAATGGATGATGCTTCAAATTTATGAAAATAGATTGATGTATTGACCTCATTAAATACCCCCTTTATATCTATGATTTCATTCTCATCAAATACTTTATTTAGCCATATCGGATTGAGTGATTTTAGTTTATTTCTCAATTTAATAATCTCCAAAAATGAAACAATATCGTTTTGTTTGGTCAAAAAGTAAACCGCTTCAAGCAAAGAAGATTTACCGCTATTGTTAAACCCTGCAAAAATATTAATTTTATTAAGTTTGTCTATCTTGAAATCCCTAAAGAGTTTATATTGTGCAATAGTTATGGAGTCAAAATGTTTGATTTTTCCATGTTCAAAAGAGATTGATACATTCCCTTTTGTTATATCAAGCGAACTTTTGATAGATGAAAATCTATCGATTATTTCATTAAATATTTCAATCTCATCATCGCTTAGTTTATTATTTTGATATTTTAATTTGCGTTCTAAGTAGTCCAATTCATACATTAAATGATTAAACACACTATCGGTACGCATCAACTCTCCTCCAACAATTTTCTTGCCAACTTTTCGACGTAGTTGTTGCTGATTTTTTTGCTTTTTTGTTCCATTTTGTTGATGTAGATTTCAAGTTCGTCGTGGCTGTTGAGTGGGGGGTTGGGATTGGTGACTTTGGTATAGTTGCCCTGTGCATCAAGTACCCATCGTAGGGTGTTGTCGTCGAGTTGAAGTTTTAAGATATAAATGATTTTAGTGACCAAACTCTCCTCTTCGATAGGTGTCATAAGCTCAACTCGTCGAACCAAATTGCGAGGCATCAAATCGGCACTGGCGATATAAACCCTTGTGGTGTCGTTTTTGAAGTAGTAAATCCGTGGATGCTCTAAATATTTTCCGATGATGGAGTAGACGGTAATATTCTCGCTCACATCTTTGAGCTGAGGCACCAAACAACAAATACCTCGAATAATCAAATCGATTTTGCACCCTGCTTGTGAAGCTTTGTAGAGGGCTTTGATGATGGTTGGATCAACAAGCGAGTTGGATTTGAGGACAATATACCCCTCTTTGCCCATTTTGGCTTCGTTTTCGATGAGTTGAAGCAGTTTGGGTTTGATTTGAGTAGGCGACATGAAGAGTTTATTTAGTCTAATATGACTCGAAAAACCTGTCAAAAAGTGAAAAAATTTCGTCGCATCGTGTCCAAAACTCTCTTTGGTGGTGAAATAGGATATATCGGTATAGATTCTAGCTGTTGAGGGGTTGTAGTTGCCTGTAGCAAGATGGAGATAGGATTTGAGGATATTGCCCTCACGGCGAATCACTTGAGCGATTTTGGCGTGTACTTTTAGAGCTGGTACTCCATAGACCACATGCGCACCTGCACCCTCTAGCAGTTTTGCCCACTGGAGATTGTTCTCTTCATCAAATCGGGCTTTGAGTTCTACCAATACCGTCACTTGTTTGCCGTTTTGAATGGCATTGAGAAGTGATTTGACGATAGGTGAATTGGCTCCTACACGGTAAAGTGTCATACGAATAGCAATCGTATCTTTGTCACTAGCGGCTTGTTTGATGAATTTAATGACAGGGTCAAAACTCTCAAAAGGGTGGTAGAGCATGATATCTTGATGCTCGATGGCTTTGAACATATCGTCGCTGTTGCTATCAAAAGGGGGAAGAGTTTTGGGTTTGTAGCTAGGAAGCGTCAAATGTGAAAGCTCTTTTTTGCCCACGATTTGCCAAAGACTTCCCAAATCAAGCGGAATATTTTGGTAGTAGTAGATGTCGTAGTTTGAGAGCCTCAAATGGCGTGTCAAAAAGGCTACCAAATCCTCATCGCTCTCTTTGAGCAGTTCAAGCCGCACAAAACTCCCTTTGTTACGAGAACGAAGCCCCTCTTCCAAAATCTCCAAAAAATCATCCGCTTCTTCCTCTTCGATATCAATATCGGCATTACGAGTAACCCTAAAAGTGGTTGAAACTACTTTTTTAAATCCTGGAAAGAGCTGGTCGATAAAATGCTCCACAATCGAATCAATAGGCACAAAAAGGTGTCCCACCTCAATAAAACGAGGCAAAACCCGAGGAATACGTACCAAGCCGTGTTTGATGTTGTTGTTGGAATCGCTTAGTTTGAGGGCTAATCCAAAGCTTAAGTTGTTGAGATGCGGAAAAGGATGCGTAGAATCGACGGCAATAGGAATAATAATAGGATAAATCTCTTCAAAAAATATACGCTCAACCGCCTCTTGATACTGCAAAGGAATATCGGCATAATCTTGGATAAAAACACTCTCCTTTTTAAGCTCCTCTATAATAGAAAGATAAGAGTGTTCCAAAACGTGTTGCTCTTTGTGGATATAATCATTAATATAATCAAGTTGTTCAAAAGGCGTAAATTTATCGGGCCCACTCTCTTGAACCCCTGCCGCAAAGAGACTTTTGAGTCCCGCAACGCGTATCATATAAAATTCATCCAAATTCGTCCCGTAAATGGCAATAAATTTAAGCCGTTCAAGCGGTGGTAGGTTACTGTTTTGGGCTTGGGCAATGACGCGTGTGTTGAAGCGAAGCCACGAAAGCTCTCTATTGAAGTACAATTGCGGTTGATTTAAATCCATCTCTATCCCTTGCAAAAAATTGGTGTGATTATAGCATAGAAAAGCTACAGCTTCTTGATTTTGGCTATTTCGTCTCTTAGCCTTGCTGCCTCTTCAAACTCTAGCTTTTGAGCCGCTTGAAGCATTTTGGCTTTGAGTTCTCGCATGAGTGCCTCTTTTTGGGATTTTGGCATCTTTTCAAGCTTGGCTTTGGTATTGTAGGCATGGGTTGGGTCTTCAAGTTTGAGATTTTCATCCATCTTGCGAATGGTCGTTGTGGGCGTAATGCCGTGGGTTTGGTTGTATTCCATCTGTTTAGCACGTCGTTCTTGCGTGATTTGAATCGTTTGGCTCATCGATTGCGTGGTTTTGGAAGCGTACATAATCACCCGTCCATCAGAGTTGCGTGCTGCTCTTCCTGAGGTTTGGATGAGCGACGTAAGCGAACGCAAAAACCCCTCTTTGTCGGCATCGAGTATCGCCACCAGTGAGACCTCGGGGATGTCAAGCCCCTCTCGTAGCAAATTGATACCCACAAGCACATCAAACTCTCCTGCTCTCAAAGCCCGAATGATTTGGTTTCGTTCTACCGTATCGAGATCGGAGTGCATGTATTTGACCTTTAGCCCCAACTCGTTGTAATATTTACTTAGCTCCTCTGCCATTTTTTTGGTCAGTACCGTCACAAGTACACGTTGATTTTTGACAATTACCTTTTTGATTTCATCGTGGAGATGATCGACTTGGTACTTACTATCGACTACATCAATGATAGGGTCCAATAGTCCTGTAGGACGCACGATTTGGTGAGCCACCGTAGCGGAGTTGTCGATTTCAAACACATTGGGCGTAGCCGATACGAAGAGAAAATGCGGTACAGCGTTGATGTACTCATCGATTTTGAGCGGTCGATTATCCAAAGCTGAGGGAAGCCTAAACCCATACTCTACTAGCACCTCTTTACGACTCCTATCCCCTGCATACATCCCTCGAAACTGAGGCAAAGAGACGTGCGATTCATCAACGATAACCAAATAATCTTTGTGCATCGCTTGGAAATAATCAAGCATCGTATAGGGAGTCTCACCCTCTTTTTTGCCCGTAAGATGGCGTGAGTAGTTCTCAATCCCCTTGCACATTCCCGTAGTCTCCATCATCTCCAAATCAAACTCTACTCTTTGTTTGAGGCGTTGATACTCTACTATTTTATCGTGCTCTTTGTAGTATTGCAATCGCCCATCAAGCTCCGCTTCGATACTCTTGATAGCTAGGGCTAGTCGCTCTTTGGAGACGATAAATTGACTGGTGGCAAAGATAGTGATAGACTCCATCAATGCGATTTTTTGATTGGTAAGTGCATCAAAACTGTAAATGGCTTCAATCTCATCTCCAAAAAATTCCACTCTAATCGCATCGGTGTGATTGTAAGCAGGATAGATGTCGATAATCTCACCGTTTACTCTAAAGTTGCCCACATCAAAGTAATTATCTTCTCGCTTGTAGCCCATATCGACGAGTCTAAGCAAAAGCTCTTTTTGATTGTACTCTTGCCCCACAACAAGTTTTTGCACAATCTCTTTGTACTCCTCAGGCGAACCCAATCCGTAGTTTGCCGAAACCGAAGCGATAATAATAACATCGTCGTAGCTAAGCAACGATGCCGTAGCACTTAGACGCAATCGCTCAAGCTCTTCATTGATGGAGCTATCTTTTTCGATAAAGAGATCCGATCGGGGAATATAAGCTTCAGGTTGGTAATAATCATAATAGCTAATAAAATACTCCACATGGTTGTGCGGAAAAAAGCTCTTAAATTCACTGTAGAGTTGAGCCGCAAGGGTTTTGTTGTGGGTCATAATGAGTGTGGGTTTGGCGTATTGGGCAATGACATTTGCCATTGTAAAGGTTTTCCCACTGCCCGTCACCCCCAAAAGCGTTTGAAACTTATTGCCCTGCCTTAAAGAGTAACCAAGCTGTTCAATCGCCTGTGGCTGGTCACCTGAGGGGCTATAATCGCTACTAAGTTGAAATGTTGCCATTTAAATATACCTTATTTTTATATTTAACGCACAATGCGTAGGGGCAATCCTATGCGATTGCCCTTTTTTTAATTAATCTTTGGATATTATAACAAAACTATTATTGTAAAGGTGCCAAGATGTCCTCAGCAGTAGAGAGATTGCAGGTCAAAATTGAAGAGTTCACAAGAAAGTACGAACAGCTCAAAATAGAGAACGCAAAACTTACAAGACGATTACAAAATCCATCATTTGATCAAAAAGAGCAACAAGACCTTATCAAAAAGCTTCAAGAGGAGCTAGAGCAAAAAGATGAACACATCGATACGCTCATTGCCAAAGTCGAAGAGCTTTTAGCAACCTAAAAAAGGAGAAAACCTACATGAAAAAACTTAGTCTCACTATCTCTGGAAACAAATACGAAATCACGCTCGAAGAGGACTTTGCAAGCTTTATCATCAAAGACCTAGAAGAGTCAGGCATCTCATTTGCACGCGACAACAACCCCTCCAATCTACTCAAAGCCTATCTCAAAATAGCCAAAAAATCCAACAGCTACGAAGATGAGATAGAGTTGCTTATTGAAACGCTCGATTCATTCTAATTGTGCGACATGGTCGCACCTATCAAAATTTCTAACTTTTTCTTTTACTTTAATATCTTTTTAAGCTTATAGATGTTACAATTCCTATAGTTAGTTATTGAACTAACTAAAATTTAATTTTTTATTCAAGGAGTCTCTTATGAGAAAAGGTTTTACAATGATCGAATTGATCTTCGTTATCGTTATTATTGGTATTTTGGCAGCGGTTGCTATCCCAAAATTGGCAGCTACTAGAGATGATGCAAAAGTATCTAAAGAGCTTACAAACCTAGCTACGTGTATTGGTGACGTAGGTGCTGGATATACAGCTTCTGGTACAACTCTTACTGGTATGGATTTTGGTGCTACTTATGCATCTTGCAAGTCTGTAAATGATGGTAAATGTTTCGCACTTGCAGGTGCTGATTCAAACTTGACTGTTAGTGATGGTGCAGATACACTAGGTGCGTGTAAAAAAGCTCAAGATAAAGCTACAGCTAAAGGCATGAAGGGTAAACATACATTTGGTTCTTCAAACGTAACTGAGTAGTCGATTATACCAAATGGCACT
>DYTG01000019.1:0-8421 GCA_020726085.1 Sulfurovum sp. | reverse complement strand
TACCAAATGGCACTACGCCATTTGGTCTGATATTTTTAAGGTCAAAAATGCATAAACACAGAAAAGCCTTTACACTGCTTGAGGTTGTTTTTGTTGTTGTAATAATTGGTATATTGGCTTCTGTTGCTATACCTAAAGTACAAGCTAGTAGAGACGATGCTAGAATGATATCCATAATGACAAGTTTAACAACATGTCTCAATGATGTTGGCAATGGTTACACTGCCAAAGCTATACTTTTTCCATCTACAGCTTCGGAGTTGGGTGCCTTGTATTCATCGTGCAAAGTTGTAAACGATGACAGTTGTTTTGGTCTATCAGGACAAGAGAGCAATTTAACGGTTAGCGCATTAAGTTCTAGCGATATTTGTCTAAAAGTTATCCAAAAAGCAACAAGTAAAAACTTAGTAGGAGTTCATCAATTTGGTGCTTCAAGTGTAATAGAGTAAAAACACAAAGATTATTTTGTATCTACATTAAATAAATAGAGATATCTAGCTTTTTTAGATGTCTCTATTTGATTAATATACGCAAAAATAAAATTTGAAAAGGTATAATATGACTAACTCAAGAGTAGCATTCTCAATGATAGAATTGATATTTGTAATTGTTGTCATTGGTATTTTAGCAGGTATTGCTATCCCCAAATTAGCCTCTTCACGAGATGATGCAAAAATTATTAAGGCTCGTACCACACTAGCAGCCGTTCGTGGTGCCATAGGTGCCGAAAAACAAAAAAGAATCTTAAAAGGTGATTTTACGGCTATTACCGATTTAGGAAGTACAGGTAGCTATGCCTTTAGTACATTCAACAAAGATAACGATGGTGCAGGGACTGCCAACGATGTACTTCAATATCCCCAAAAAAGTTGTGATACGGGTGCAAAAGGGTGTTGGAAGCGTGACAGCCCTATAAGTTATACTTTTGTTTTGCCTGGAAGCATGGGTAGTGCAACCTTTGAATTGAAAGACAACAAACTTAGTTGCAAAAGCGGTTCTTGTAGTAAATTAGAGTAATGGTTTGCACTACTACCTTGTCGCTCTTGTTGGCTCAAAAGCCCCATATTTAATTTATTTTTCACACACAACCATTCCAATAGGTACGATTATTGAAGTACCCATTGGGACAACGATTAAAAAAGCTATTGTTATCAAAGAGAGTTCCAAGCCCAAAGATTTTGAAGCTTTGGAGATTGTATCTATTACCCAGCAATATTACAGCTCTTTTCAAATCGAAATAGCCCAATTTATAAGCTCCTACTACTTTAGCACCTTATCCAAAGCACTATCCCTTTTTGTTCCTTTTTCTATAGGAAGTGGCACTTTAGTGTCACCAAGTGAGGTTAAAACTTCATATCCATCTTTAACACCTATTCAACAAAAAGCCTACAGTGAAATATTAAAACACCCAAAATCCCTACTCTTTGGTGTCACGGGTAGCGGTAAAAGTGAGGTTTTTATTACGCTTATTGCAGACATACTCCAAGAGGGCAAACAAGCTATTTTGCTAATGCCCGAAATCAACCTTACGCCTCAAATGGGAAAGCGACTCAAACACTACTTTGGGCAAAGCGTTGCTATTTGGCACTCCAAACTAACCAAAAAACAAAAAGAGAAGATTTTAGAAGATATTGGTAGTGGCAAAGTACGTATCGTAGCCGGGGCTAGGAGTGCTTTGTTTTTGCCTTTGGCTCATGTGGGGCTTATTGTGGTGGATGAAGAACACGACGACAGTTACAAATCCTCCTCTACTCCTCGCTACAACGCCCGTGATGTTGCTTTGCTAATGGGAGATAGACTCAAAATAAACATTCTACTCGTTTCGGCTACTCCCTCGCTCAATTCCTATCATAAATTACCCATTGTGCGACTTGAACAGCCCTATATCCAAACCCAAAAGAGCTATCTTTTTAAAACCCCCTCGCACAATACCATCGACTCTACCATCATCCAAGCCTTAAAGCAAAATTACAACCAAGGCAACCAAAGCATACTTTTTATACCCACACGAGCCAATTTTAAATATCTTAGTTGTCCTAGTTGCGGTGTGATGCACAAATGCCCTTTTTGCTCCGTGGGTATGGCGGTTCATGCCAAATACAAACTCCTCAAATGCCACTATTGCAACTACACCGAGCCTATTGTGATAGAGTGCAGTGAGTGCGGATATTCGCCTCTTATTTCCCAACGCATAGGCACGGTAGAGGCGATTGAGCAGATAAGTGGGCATATAAGCGAGATGGCGATAGAGCAGTTTGACAAAGATAGCATCAACAGTGTATCCAAGTTGCAAAAAGCGATTGAACGCTTCGAGAGCGGTCAAACCCATCTACTCGTAGGTACGCAAATGCTTAGCAAAGGGCATGATTATGCCAATATCACTTTGGGCATTATTACGGGATTGGATTATATTTTGAGCATTGGGGATTATAGAGCCTCTCAAAAAGCTGTAGCACTGTTGCAACAACTTAGCGGAAGGTGCGGAAGAGCCAAAGCGGCTACGATTATGATCGAGAGTGCCAATCGAGAATTTTTTAGCAAATATTTAGACAACTACGAGGCTTTTATTTGCGATGAGCTGGAGTTTGTCAAAAACCTCTATCCTCCCTTTGCATCGCTTGCTCGTGTTTTGATTGCACACAAAGATGAAACCAAAGCCCAAACCATCATGCATGAAAACGTAGCCAAGCTTCAAACCCTCCAAGATATTGAGATTGTGGGATATGGTAAAAATGCCATTGAACGCATCGCCAATAGATTTCGCTACAATATCTTGCTACGTTCCAAAGAGCGAATAGCGTTGCTAAAAGCTTTAAATTATATCAATCAAAACGATATTGATATTGATATGGATCCTATTGATTTTTCGTAAACTAAGCCTCATGTTGTTTGATAACGATTTCCACCATTATGCTATAATACAAAAACAAATCCCAAAAAAGGTAAACCTTATGAACTTCCTTGATGTTAGAACCGATTATGCTTTTAAAAAGGTGTTTGGGAGTATTGAGAGCAAAGAGATACTGATAAGTTTCCTCAACGCTCTTGTTTATGAAGATGCTCTTTACAAAATCAAAGACCTCACCATTGTTGATCCCTACAATATTCCTATGATCAAGGGAGTTAAAGATACCTTTGTCGATGTCAAAGCGGTGTTGGATGATGACTCCAAGGTCATTATAGAGATGCAAGTCCTCAATCACAAAGGATTTGAAAAGAGAGTCCTCTACAACGCTACCAAAAACTACTCCGTCCAACTCACCAAAGGGCAAGAGTACCACCTCCTTAATCCTGTCATTGCTCTAAGTATCGTTGATTTTACGATGTTTGAAGAGAGCGAGGCTATCATCAACAAATTCAAACTCATCGAGAAAGAGCATCTCATAGACTACAGCGACGATATAGAGCTTATCTTTGTAGAGTTGCCCAAATTTGACAAGGGTCTTGAAGAACTCACCAACATCAAAGAGCAATGGATCTATTTCCTCAAAAACGCAGGAAGTTTGGAATACATCCCCAAAACCCTCGATAAGTGCATCATTCACGCCCTCAACAACGCCAATGAAGCCAATCTCACCAAAGAAGAACTCGAAGCCCAACACAAACGAAAAGAGTTCATCTCTATCCAAAAACTTGCTATTTTAAAAGCCAAAGAAGATGGTTTAGAAGAGGGGATAGAAAGAGGAATGAAAAAAGGAATAGAGTTGGGGATGGAGCAAGGAGTCATCAACAGTGCTATCAAAATGATAACAAAATTTAAACTCTCTATCGAAGAGGTAGCCAAAGAGCTTAATATCTCTATCGATGAGCTTGAGAAACATTTGGATAGACCATAAACTTCGGATGGTGGGGGCTTTGCCTTGCTTTGTAAACTTTTTTCTTTATATTATTTACAGTATAATTTAATTATTAATGTAAAAAATATAATGACAAATGCACCGACTTTAGAAATAGGTTGAAAAAAAAATGACAACAAACAACAAATAGTTACGCATTTTAACTTTGAATGGGGTCATTGTATCTGTATGATACGTTTTGTCTATCGTTTGGTGATACCAAACCTACAAAATATCAAATTTTCTCTCAAAGCGTATAAGGTCAGTTAAGATATAATAACTCCATTGACAAAGCAGAAAATCGACAAAAATGGAAAAAAATGAAACAACGATACCCAACCAAAAAGATATTTGTAGGCAAAGTTGCCGTAGGGGGTGATGCTCCTATAAGTGTGCAGTCTATGACCTATAGCGATACCAAAAATATCGAAGCTACCGTGGAACAAATCAATCGACTCCACTTTGCAGGGTGCGATATTGTGCGAGTGGCTGTGCCTAATATAGAGGATGCTTTGGCTCTCAAAGCAATCAAAGAGCAAATTGCTATTCCCCTTGTGGCTGATATTCACTTTAATTACAAACTCGCCCTAGAGGCTGCCAAATGGGTTGATTGCATTCGCTTCAATCCAGGTAATATTGGTGACAAATCACGAGTCAAAGAGATTGTCAAGGCGTGTAGGGAGCGAAACTTGCCTATCCGTATAGGAGTCAATGCAGGAAGTCTTGAAAAAGAGTTTGAGCAAAAACATGGAGCTACCGCACAAGGAATGGTGGAGTCAGCTCTTTATAATATCAAGTTTTTAGAAGATTTGGGCTTTGAAGATATTAAAATCTCGCTCAAAGCCAGTGATGTCAATCGTACCGTAGATGCCTATCGGATGCTACGCCCTCTAGTGGATTATCCCTTTCATTTGGGCGTGACGGAAGCGGGGACAATTTTTCATGCCACGATTAAATCGGCGATAGGTTTAGGGGCGTTGTTGCTTGATGGCATTGGTGATACGATGCGGGTTTCTATCACGGGAGAGCTTGAAGAGGAGATCAAAGTAGCCAAAGCCATTATCAAAGATAGCGGTCGAAGCCGTGAAGGGGTCAATATCATCTCATGTCCTACGTGTGGACGCATTGAAGCCGATTTGGTTTCAGCGGTGGCAGAGATTGAGAGACGCACAGCTCATATCAAAGCCCCACTTGATATTTCGGTGATGGGGTGTGCTGTCAATGCCATTGGCGAAGCCAAACACGCCGATATAGCAATCGCTTATGGCAAAAATGCGGGACTTATTATGGTCAAAGGTGAAGTGATTGCCAAACTACCCGAAGACCAATTGGTCGATAGATTTATCGATGAAGTTGAAAAATTTGCCAATAATCTAAAATAGTGCGTAGTGACTCTATCTTTATTGACCAAAGCAAAAGAAAAATTGGACTTAATGCCCTACTGTGTCAAAGCAATGATTGCAAATTCATCAAAGAGTTTGTTGAGAGATATATTTTTGCTTTTGGCATAGAGTTTGAGGCGTTCATATTTAGCATCGGGCATTTTTAATGTTAATGTACTCATGTTCTTATCCTTTTTAGCAATAGCTTTATGATAGCATACATGACATTAAAATTATTTTACTCATTTAATGACTATGCACCCTTAAACCATATTTAGTTAAAATATTGCACTAAAAAGGAGTATGAATGTTTGAATTTTTTAAATCCAAAAACAACGAAGAGCATAGTAAGGCTTATATATTCTTTGGCTCGACACAAGCCGACAAAGAAGAACGACGAGATATTATCAACCCTTATTCTAAAGAGGTGGTAATATCCTATCCGCTCTGTAGTGCTAAGGATACAGTAAAAGCTCTTGAAATAGCTTCACAAGCATCTAAGGCTACCAAATCTTCTCCCCTATCGCAACGCATAGCATGGCTTGAAGATGTCGCCAAAACATTGCAAGAGCATTTGGAGGAGTTTGCTTTGGTCTTGACTCAAGAGGTCGCCAAACCTATCGCTTTTTCTCGTATAGAGGTTCAACGTGCCATTGAGACGATTAAAATTACTGCCTATGAATTGGCACATTTGCACGGTGAGACTATTCCTACCGATATTGCTCCTAGTGGCAAAAAAACCATAGCTTTCTATCGACGTGAACCTGCAGGAGTGGTGGCGTGTATTACCCCTTTTAACTTTCCTCTTAATCTCGTGGTACACAAAATCGCCCCTGCATTGGGCGCTGGAAATGCAGTCGTCCTCAAACCTACACCCGAAGCCCCTATGATCGCCTATCTTTTAGCCAAAGCCTTTATTGATTCCCCGTACGCTATCAAAGACGCTTTGAGCGTAGTTTACGGCGATGTAGAGGTGGGTTCGACACTCGTACAAAGTTCTATCCCTAGAGTACTATCCTTTACGGGTTCGGTGCCTGTGGGTAAAATCATTATGTCGCAAGCAGGGATTAAAAAAGTTTCTTTAGAGCTTGGAGGCAACGCAGCAACCTACATCGATAAGAGTGCCGATTTGGGCTTAGCAGCCACTCGTTGTGCCTTTGGGGCGTTTATCAATAGCGGACAAGTCTGTATCTCACTGCAACGCATCTATGTCCATAGTGAAGTCTATGAAGAGTTTAGCAAGTTACTTGCAAGTGAAACGCAAAAACTTAAAGTAGGCTCACCTTTTGAGGATGAGACCTTTATTGGACCGCTTATCAATGATGAAGCCAATGAGCGAGCCATGAGTTGGGTTCATAATGCTATCGATGAGGGAGCAAAAGCGTTGTGCGGGGCCAAATGGGATGAAAATGGAGTCTTTTTGCCTACCGTTATGAGCGATGTAACCGATGAGATGAAGATTGTTTGTGAAGAGGTTTTTGCTCCTATTGTGAGTCTTATTGCCTTAGAGAGCTTCGATGAGGCGATGATTAAAATCAACAACACCGATTACGGATTGCAATTTTCGATTTTTTGCAATGACCTTAAGCTTGTTCAACGCTTCATCAACGAGGCTCAATGCGGTGGGGTAGTGATTAATGATATTCCCACGCTTCGTTTTGATGTGCAACCCTATGGCGGAACGAAGCTTTCAGGTATCGGACGTGAGGGACCTAGATGGGCATTGGAGGAGTTTACAGAGGTTAAATCGATAGTGATTTGTTAGAGGGAAAAAATGGAATATATGTTTGAAGCAGGATTTTTGGGGACGAGAGCACCCTTTTTTATGGATTTTGTGACGGTGATTGTGGCACTTTTGCCTTTTTTGATAGCGGGGTCTATCTATTTGGCACATCAAAAGAGTTTCAAATGGCATCAAATCACGCAAATTGTTATTTTGATAGTATCTATGATTGTTGTGGGCTATTTTGAGTACGGTGTGCGTATTGGCGGTGGATTTAAAGAGTTTGTCAAAGATACCTCTGTGAGCTACTCAATGGCTTTGAGCGTTTTGATTGTGCATATTGCTATTGCCATTATTACGCTCTATTTGTGGGCTGAAGTGATCCTAAAAGCTCAAAAACAGCGTATCGTAGCAATTCCACCGCAATACGATCACAAAAAAGCGGGTATGAGGGTGGCTATGGGGATTGTGGCTACTTCGCTTACGGGTCTTTTAGTCTATGCGATACTCTTTGCGTTATAATGAAACGTGTAGCCATTAGTGCGTGTTTGCTAGGCACACTGTGCAAATATGACGGGCAAAGCAACTTCGATAAGGATTTGGTAGCCTATTTGGAGCGACTTGATGCACAACTCATCCCTTTTTGTCCCGAAGATTGGGCGTTTGGTACGCCTCGCCCTACGATGGATTTAGTGCAAGAGGATAGCCTCAAAGTCATTTGCAATGTAACTCATAGAGATCTTACAACTCCTATCAAAACCTATGTGCAAAATTTTTTCAATGATAACCCCAATCTTGATCTTTTCATTGGCAAGAGTCGATCGCCTAGTTGCGGTGTGGGCAGTGCAAAGCTCTACGATAGTCAAAAAAATCTCATTTCAAATCAATATAGTGGTATAATGGCATTAGAAGCACAAAAACGAGAGATTATTACCCTAGACTCTCAGGATTTTTTAAAGGAGTACAATGAAGCAGATGGTTAGATTGTTTATCGCCCTTATAATCATGGGTTTTTTGACAAACTGCAACAATCCCTACTACGATCAAGCTACCAAAAGCGATATAGAGGGATTTGGTAAAACCTATCTTTACGTCGCACAATACCCCGTAGCAGGAATGGAGTATGAGTGTGGCTATTTAGATAGAAACAAAACCGATAGTGTAGGGGGATTTTTATACGAAAACGGCACAAGTTGTCGATTTTTTCTCAATGGACGAGAGTTCTTTAGTCTTAATAATAACGAGCTTCAAGATGGTGATATTTATGAGATTACCAATGAGGATATGATCGATAGACTCTATGAGGCCGATTTAAATACCGATGCCAATAAAATAGTGCTATCCAATTAATATCTATTTCATATCCAAAGTGCTATAATTCAGAATATAACACAAAAGGAGTTACGATGAAAACTTTAACAAAATTGTTTTTGGCACTGGGCATTGCATTGGCTTTGACCTCATGCGGTGGAGGCGGAGG
>DYTG01000132.1 GCA_020726085.1 Sulfurovum sp. | reverse complement strand
GAAAATCATTAATTGCAAACGGTTTTATACTGTCTAAGCACTCTATGCTCAATACAAAGATTCCAATGGATGCAGAAAATTATTATATTCAAAGTAGAGATATGAAAGATTTTAACGAATCTTCCCGTCAAATTACCCATCAAAAGTCCTATCCATGAGGAATGCTTAAAATTTTCTGTGCGTAAGTCAAGCAAACCCCCCTATTTTAGGGCTTATAAGTGATTATTATATCTTATTTTCCTTATGAATATTTTAGTGTAGTCACGGAAAATTATTTTGTCATTTTGCCCTGCGAAGCCCTGCATTGGGAGCTTTAAGTGCTTTAAGCTATCTTTAATTTGGGAAGATTCGTTTTAAACAATTAGTCGCAACTTTTTAACCAATGTTGCATATGGATGGAATGGCATTTTGGAAGTGAAACCAAACTCCTACTTATTGGCTTTTGGTGGGACCAAAGTCCCACTTCCGATAAAAGTGCGTTAGAATTTGTAAGCTACGCCTAGATTGACGCTTCCTACATCGAGTTCTGGACGTGTGGCATCGACACTGTTTCGCTCATACTCTTCCTCTTGGGCGAGTTGAGTATAGTCAGCAAATACCGATACTTTGTCATTGACTTTGTAAGCAGCACCTACACCCCATTGCAATCCGTCGCTTTTGGATTCAACGCCTAAGTTTTTATCCTCAATCGTCGTCTCACCGTAACCTAGTAATGCATACACAGTGGCAACGTCGGCTACGGGATACATCATTTTGGCATAGAGTGCTGCATTGGTTAGATCGTAATCGGCAACATCGTTATCGCTATACTTTACATCATCAAGGTTACCGCTAAAGCGACCCTCAACAGCAAAGTTTTCGTTGATTTGGTATCCAGCTAGTGCCATACCTGCCACTTCCCATGTTGGATCATCGGAAGCAACAATGCCACTTGGGGCAAATCCTGCTCTCTCTTTCTCCATGGCATAAGCGTACGCAATACCTACGTAAAATCCGCCTTCAGATTCCACTTCCATGGGAGTCTCTACCACTCTAGTAGGCTCTGGAATAGTCATTTTAGGCTCAATAACGGATTCAACGTCACCACCTGCAAAGACCAAACTACTCATTGCAACAACTGTTGCAACACTCAGTGCTAATTTTTTCATGTCATTCTCCTTAAATAGAATAGCTTATTTTAACACTTTTAAACTTATATAATATTAAATCATATAGAAATATCTATGCTTATCCTTATTGAGTAATATTTGAAAATATACTTTAACCCTTTTTGGTTTTGATTGAATTCTCAAATAGATACTTGTGGTCACTGGGTAAGGCTTCAAGGAGTGCATGTGCCAAATTTTGTATCTCCCATAGAGCCGATTTGTCGCTTCTTAGGCTAAGGAAGTTTTGGAGGCTTCGGGCGTTGATGCTCCATGTTAGCTCAGTTTTGTAGGATTCGGGGAGACAATATTTGGCTCTATCGTTACTTACTCCGCTTTTTAAAATGGCTTGTAGGTTGTTGAGTGCTTCAATGGAGGCACAATCGACGGCTTCAACCCCCGTAAGTACCAAAAAACGTGAAGCCCCCTCGAAATCTTTTGGGTGAAATGGTTCTATATCTTTGAGTTCTTTGAGCGTGTAGCGTGTGCTTTTGACACTTAACGAAGCAATACGGTGACGGGCGAGTTCTTGAAGCAATGCCCGTGATATGCCTTGGATGTAGAAGTTGTAGGTAAGATGCTCAAGGGTTGAGGCGTGTTTGAATTTGTTGCCTACTCTATCGATGAGTTCTTTGTCTTTTTCACCGCCGTTGTCGCTCTTATCAAAGCTTTGCCAGCAGGTGCGTATGGCGTTGGAGCAGATAGTAAGAGGGGTGTGGTGTAGGAGTGTAATGGTCATGGGTTTCCTTTTGTATTGATGGTGTGGCTATTTAAGCAAAGCGGCTCTTTGTTTCCAATCGGGCATCTGTTTTGCAATCAAAGCGTAAAAATCTTTGCCATGATGGGGATAAACGAGGTGTGCCAACTCGTGCAAAACGACATACTCCAACGCTTCAAGAGGTTTTTTGATAAGTTCAAGATTGAGATTGATGTAGCCTTTGGCAGGGTTGCAACTTCCCCAACGGGTTTTCATCTTTTTGATACGCACCGCATAAATGGGGCGATTGATGAGAGGGTGATAGGTGGCAATAGCTTGTTCAAAGTAATGTTTTGCTTGATTTTTGTACCATTGTTCTAGGATTTTGGCTTTTGTATCACTAGAACCAAAGAGATAGAGATTGTTGCCCTCTAGCTCAACCCCACTTCGATGGGAGGCTACAAGATGCAAGGTGTATGCCTCACCCAAAAAAAAGAGCCTATCGCCCTCCATGGATTGGCTTTGAGTGGGATATTTGCTCTCCATACCTCTAAGCTTTTGTTCTATCCAGTGACTTCTATCGTGGAGTACTCTATCAATGGTGTGTTGCGACGTACGCAAGGGGACACTTACGACAACCTCGCCTGAGGGTTTGATGCGAATGTAGATATGCTTGATATTTTTGGAGACTATGCGTAGGTTCACTTAGCGTACCACAATAGAAAATTTGTGTTTACCACGCTCTTGCATCAGATGAAAAAGCTTTTTGGCATTATCGGGGTGGAGACGAATGCACCCATGGGAGGCTCTTTGACCCAGACGTGAGATAGACTCCGTACCGTGAATCGCATACCCTCCACGAAAAAAGATAGAGTGAGGCATAGGGGCATCGTCGTACTTTTTGGAGTAGTGCATTTTTTTGAGATAATAGGGACTGTAGTAGCCTGTGGGTGTGGGGTATTTCCATGTGCCTGTAGAGATTTTCCACTGATGGTAGCGTTTGCCTCCAGCGTAAATATTCATACGTTGCGAGGCGATATCCACCTCTACTTTGATAGGTACACCGTAGGGGATAGAGAGGTTTTCACTGATGCTACGGCTTTGTTCTATCTCTTCAAACTCCTCTTTGTTGATCTCTCTTATCCTATCTTCATCGCTAAAACGTACAACATCATGATGCAACGCATAGCCTCTTTTTTCTTGATTGGGGCGAATGACTCGATTATTGAGAGGTCTTGGGGGTTGATGGTAGTATGAGTTGGGGCGATACTCATCGTCGCTATCATCGTAAGCCCCTTGATACTCCTCTTCGTTGATTTCATCAATGTACTCGCTATCGTCGTATCGATGAAGATTGCCATAGAGCAAATTAATAAGTAGCATAAATCCTATAAAATAACGCATCAAAGCCCTCTTTTTTGATTGCAATTATACAAGATTTTGCACAACTTCATCAATGGTTTTGTATGTAAAATCAAATCCACGTTCAAGCAGTCTTGTAGGAGTAGCGTTTTGCCCATCAATAAGGACTGCAGCCCCCTCTCCAAAGATTGCTTTAAGCACAAAAGTTGGCACAGGTAGAAACGTCGGTCTATGAAGTGCTTTGCCCAAAGCTTTGGTTAATCCACTATTGGTAGTAGGATGAGGCGTGGTGAGGTTGAAAATACCCTCAAAGGAGAGTTCAATGACAAACTTATAAGCACGAGCTAAATCTTCTATATGAATATAACTAAAGTGCTGTTTGCCCTCACCAATTGTTCCACCCACTCCCCATTCAAAAGGAGTTAGCATCTTGTTCAACGCTCCCCCTTCTTTGCCAAGCACGACACCAAAGCGAAAAATAGCCACTTTGCCTCTGGATTTTTGAGCCTCTGCCTCCCAGTTTTGACACAAAGTTGAGAGAAAATCATTGGCATAGGCTTGTGAACTCTCATCGTGGTATTTGTGAGTATCATAGATACCAATGGCTGAAGTAGAGATAAGCACAGGAGGGGTCTCCAAAACATTGATAACATCAACAATATTTTGCGTAGTATTAATACGGCTTGAAACGAGCAGTTTTTTGTACTCATCGCTCCATTTGTGCATGATGTTAGCCCCTGCAAGGTTGATAACCACGTCGCTCTCTTGCAATTTTTGTTTGAGTGCTTGTGGATTATCGAGTTCGTTTCGTGTGATGGTTTCGATTATGTAGGTATCACGAAAATACTCTTGCAAATAGTTTCCCACAAAGCCACTTGCACCGCTAATAACAACTTTTTTCATCTTCTTCTCCTTTGCTGTGTTGAGAGTTTAATTTTAATGTAAAATATCAATAAAAAACTTAAATGTACTTGTAGCTACTTTTTGGACATAATAATATCAAAATTTTAATAAAGGGTGTCAATTTATTGCA
>DYTG01000018.1 GCA_020726085.1 Sulfurovum sp. | reverse complement strand
TCAAATAGCTCAAATCTCAAAAGGTGAAATTATTGATATAGATATTGAGCAGATAGAGAACAAAGCTAAGGAATTGCTTACATTTCGAGAATCAAAGTGACAATTCCTCACTCTCTAAGAATGGGCAAAAGTCAAAAAGCAGGGTTGGCTAGAGACTATAATGCGTTGAAATGGTTAAAAATTGTAAATATTTAACAAAAATGTTGCTATAATAGTGTCCCTGAGTGGTGCGACACCCTGCAACTTATGTGGTCCAACATTACTTTTTTATGGGATGTGTAGTGGGCTTGTGCGTGCGCTTTTTTGTTTGAGCTTCCAACGAAGCGAGAAATTGATCCCTAATGGCACACTCTCTCCCATTCTCTTTGGCTTTTTGGGGCCAACTTTACGCAGAACGGCCACTTGGGAAATTGGTTTTTATAAGATAGACCGTGAATATTTTATAAAAATCAATTCAAAGAGAGTGTTATGGATATATTAATAGTGGGTTCGGGTGGAAGAGAGTACTCCATTGGATTGGCGTTGCGAAATGACAAAAACGTAGAAAATATCTATTTTGCTCCTGGTAATGGGGCAAGTGATAGATTGGGTGAGAATGTTGCTATTAGCGATTTTGAACAACTTGCCGATTTTGTAGAGCTTCATGGGATTGATTTGACTATTGTTGGGCCCGAAACGCCTTTGGTAGAGGGGATTGTTGATGTGTTTGAAACACGAGGGCTTAGGATTTTTGGTCCTTCAAAAGCAGCAGCCCAGCTTGAAGGCTCTAAAATTTTTATGAAAAACTTTTTGGCTCGTCACAATATCCCCACGGCAAGGTACATCGAGACAGACTCTCAAGAGGTAGCCTATACCTTTGTAGAGTCCTTGACTCCCCCTATTGTTGTCAAAGCCGATGGATTGTGCGGTGGCAAAGGGGTCATTATCGTCCCCAATCACCACGAAGCCAAAGAGGCTATCAAAGCAATGCTAAACGGTTCGAGCTTCGGAGAAGCGGGCAAAAAAATCGTCGTAGAGGAGTTTTTGGATGGCTACGAACTCTCGGTTTTTGCTATTTGCGACGGCAAAGATTATGTGATTTTACCCGCTGCACAAGACCACAAACGTCTCCTTGACAACGACAAGGGACCCAATACGGGCGGTATGGGAGCCTATGCCCCCACGCCTTTGGTCAATGAGACAATTTATACCGCATTACGTCAAAAAGTCGTCGAACCTACCCTTAGAGGAATGGAAGCTGAGGGTATGCCCTTTAGAGGTGTACTTTTTATGGGTGTAATGGTCGTCGGGGGTGAACCGCTTATTTTGGAGTACAATGTGCGTTTTGGTGACCCTGAATGCGAGGAGCTTATGCCGTTGCTCAAATCACCCGCAAGTGAGCTTTTCTACAAAGCAGCGATAGGGGATTTGGCAAACGCAACGATTGAGTTTCACGACAAATACGCCGTAGGGGTGGTCATGGCAAGCAAGGATTACCCCTACAAATCCTCCCCACCCACTCAAATTATTATCGATGATATTATCCATGACGATATCAAAGCCAATGCCCATATCTCTTTTGCGGGAGTAAGCCAAGGGAGCGATGGGGAGCTTTTGGCAACGGGTGGCAGGGTGCTTGTCTGCGTAGGCGTGGGTGAGAGTCTCAAAGAGGCACACGCCATGGCGTACAAACTTTGCGGTCAAATTCACTTTGCAGGGAAACAGTGTCGTACCGATATTGCCTATCAAGCCCTTTAGGAGGAGGCGATGATAGAGCAGTATGAGTTTGAGATAGCCTCAACCCAAAAGCGTACGGTGGCTTTTTTTATCGATGATTTAGTCATAGCCTTTTTGGTCTTTGCTATTTTTTATGAAAAGCTTATGGGGTTTAGTGCCATTGTATCGCTTGAAGAGCGTATCAGTGCCGTGCAACTCTTTTTAAACCAAAGCATCCCCGTTTTTGTGGCTATCAAGCTGGTCTATCATACCTTTTTTGTGTGGCAAAACGGCAAAACACTGGGCAAACATCTGATGAAAATCAAAGTGATTGAGATTTTCCGTGCCACGCATCCTACCTTTGTGACGGCTTTTTTGAGAGCATCGTTACGTATTGTAAGTGAAGCGATTTTTTATGTGGGATTTATTTTTGCCTTTTTCTCCCCTATGGCTCAAACGCTTCACGATAAACTATCCAAATGCGTTGTGGTAAATGACAAATAGAGCCTTTGCTTATCTCTTTGTGAGTCTCTCTACTACTCTATGGAGTGCCTCTCGTGCAGAGGTTAATGCCAAAGATATTAACTCCTCCAACCAACAATTTGAAGCCTCCAACGACGTAGTAGCCTTTGTAAACGATGCAATGGTTCACACAACCCACCTTGCTTATGACAAAAACACCACAGCCATTCGCCTTCGCGGAGGGGTTAATATCTTGGAGTATGATGGCAAAAATATCATTGCCAACGCTATCGAGACCAACGAAAAAGCCAAAACATCGCACTATCAAGATGCCTTTATTGTGACACAAGAGGATTTTTGGCTCTACAGCGACACCATTGACCGCCACGACAATCAATACACCTTTGGTCCGTCGATCTTTTCAAGTTGTGCTATCAAAAATCCCGATTGGATTATAGGGGGCGAACGCTCACTCTACGATACCAACCGCTCCAAAATGAAGATCTATCACGCCAAAGTTTATGTCAAAGATGTGCCTATTTTTTATTTTCCCTATCTCTCCTTTTCGACCAAAAAAGAACGCAGTAGCGGTTTACTCTTTCCTACTTTTAGTTACAATGAAAACGAAGGATTTATCTACGAACAACCCCTCTTTATTGCTCCTTATGCCAACTGGGATATAGAACTCAACCCTCAAATACGCACCAAACGAAGCCGTGGGCTATACGGTACGTTTCGTTTCAAAGATACGCCTCACTCTTATGGGAGTTTGCGTTTGGGACACTTTGAGGATACTTTGGAGTACTCACAAGACAATAATCTCAAAAACAACACCCACTACGGTTTGCAATTTCACTACGATTCATCGGATTTTTTAACCTCACTCAAGCTTCAAGGTTTCAAAGATGGTCTCTATACCAATATTACACTGCTCAACGATATAGATTACCTCAACCTTCAAAAAGATCAAATGGTGTCACTCTTTGCAAACGATAGCTATATTAGAGAGTCACGCATCAACTATTTTTTGCACAACGATAATTACTACTTTGGACTCTACGGCAAATACTTCATCGATACCCGAAAGAGCGATAGTGACAACGACGATACCATTCAAGAACTTCCAACGTTTCATCTACACAAAAGCACCGCACAGCTCTACAATGACCTCATCTATAGCGTCGATTTAAAATCCTACAACTACTTTAGAAAAGATGGCACAAAAGCCCAAAAGATAGATTTTTTTCTCCCTTTGTCCTTTAACCACTCTTTTTTGAATGACTATCTCAATGTAGAACTCTCGCAAAATATCTATGCAACCAAAGTCTATTTTACCAATAGCGGCGAGGCAAAGCTTGATGACTACAGATACGCCACAACCTACACCAAAGTAGAACTCTCCAGCGAACTTACACGCATCTACGACAACGCAACGCATACCATTCGCCCCTTTGTTTACTACATTCATCCCACAGCACAAGAGGAGTCGGGTGTTGCTTACAGTGACCTCGCTAATGAAGCGAAAGAGCTTTTTTGGGTTGATTATAGCCAAAAATCTTTTGGGGTGGGATTTAATCACTATCTCTATGCCAAAAGTGGCAAATTGAAGTTTTATCATCGTCTCTTCTATGCGCACTCCCTTGAGGGTGAAGTCAAAAAAGGGGATATTCGCAACGAAATGGGCTACTACGGCGACACCTTTGTCCTCTACAACAATCTCATCTACTCACAAGAGGATAAAAAGATTACATCCTCTTTGAGTTCGTTGGGGTTTCGCAATAGCGATCTCTACTTTGGAGCTACCTATTACTACAACAATACTATTGAGCTTCAACAAACCAAAAGTTTGGGATTAAACTTTCAATACAGTGCCAATGATCGCCTAAGTCTGCAAGGTGGAATCAATTACGATTTGCAAAACCACTACAAAACACAATGGCAATTTGGGTTGAAGTACGATAGGGATTGCTGGTCGGTTGCTTTGCTCTTCCAACAAAATACACAACCCATACTTACCACCACGGGAGCCGATGCCTTAGAGAATAGCTCTTTGACGTTACAGTTTAATATAGTCCCTTTTGGTACGTTGGGGAGTCAATAGAGAAAACAGTGTGAGAGATGCGATTATTATTGGCGGGGGAGCTGCAGGAATCATGGCGGCTATTAGTGCCAAAAAGCTTGAAAAACGTGTCCTTTTGATTGAGAAACTCTCCGCAATAGGAGCCAAGCTCAAAGCTACAGGCGGAGGACGATGCAATCTTACTAATAGGCTTGATAGTGCGACTTTTATGGAACATTTCGGACGCAATGGGCGTTTTATGCAAGAGGCACTTAGAGCCTTTTCCCATCAAGACCTTACGCAATTTTTTCAATCCATTGGAGTAGAGACGCATTCACCCGATGGTTTTCGCATCTTTCCCACGACACACAGCTCTGTGACTATCATCGAAGCACTCAAAAAGCAACTCCAACACATAGGTGTTGAGGTGATGTTAGCTCAAACCATCCACTCTATTACCAAAACACAACACTTCACCATTCATACAGCCAATACTACCCTAGAAGCCCACAATATCATTATCGCTACAGGAGGTTTGGGCTACCCGATGTTGGGTGCTTCGGGCGATGGGCATCGATGGGCAAGTGCTTTGGGACACTCCATTACACCGCTCTATCCCGCCATGCTACCACTCCATACGCAAGAGCGTTGGGTAGCCAACTGCAAAGCCGATACTATCCCCAAAGCTACCTTAAGAGTAGCTCTATCAAAGGCAACCAAAGCCAAAGCCAAAGGGGATCTTATCTTCACAAGTAAAGGGATACGAGGGCCTGTGGTGCTTGATTTTGCACGCGAGATTACCCCTTTGCTTCATAAATACGGCACAGTTCCTATTGAAATCAACCTTACCAAAGGGATGAACGAAGAGCAAATACGAGAACATCTCAAACAAACATCCTACGATACTATCTCTCAAAGCGTTGCAAAGCTACTGCCCCAATCTCTAAGCCTAGAACTTCTCAAACTTGCCGATATTGATGCCACGCTCCATTACAAAGCCCTTGAGGGGGCTAAGCGTGATAGGCTTATCAAAATCTTGGCATGGACTCCTCTAACGGTTATTGGCAGTGATGGATTTGACAAAGCGATGATTACACGAGGAGGAGTGAGCCTCAAAGAGATAGATCCCAAAACCATGCAGAGCAAAAAAACAGAAGGTCTCTACTTCGCTGGAGAGGTGATTGACATCGATGGACCATGTGGCGGATACAATCTGCAATGGTCCTTTTCAAGTGGATTTTTAGCTGGACAACTCGCCACTTAATCAAACCATTCACCATCCCCCTGCTCTATTGATAGGATTGCTTCATGCTTCGATGACATATTCTAATTTCATAGGGTGGAACAACCCACCAAAAGCTTACTATTCAAATGGATAAAATGGTGGGTTTCATCCACTCTGCGCAACAATCTCATTAAGAGGATTGGTTTGTAGATGGAAGTGAATCAATTGGCAAGAGATAGGCAGAGCGTTTGCTTCCAATATTTTTGGAAGCAATACAGTTATTACTCTTTGGATTCCGTTAAAGTAACATACTTTTCTCTAACCATGCCTGTACCTACGGGGATGAGTCGCCCAATAACGACGTTCTCTTTGAGATCGTAAAGTGCATCAATAGTGCCCGCAATAGAAGCCGAAGTGAGTACTTTGGTGGTATCTTGGAAAGAGGCGGCAGAGATGATACTATCAGCCCCCACAGCACTTCGTGTAATACCCACAAGGATAGGTTCTGCAATAGCGGGCTCACCAAAGAGCCTCATGACACGTGTGTTCTCTTCTTCAAACTTACGACTTGAGACCACATCGCCTTCGATAAATTTTGAATCCCCACTATCGATAACCTTGACTTGTCGCATCATCTGCGATACCACTATCTCAATGTGTTTATCAGCAATATTTACCCCTTGTCGTCGATAAACTTGTTGGACTTCGCTTACAATGTACTCATACAACGCTTTGCTTCCCAATGTAGAGAGAATATCATGGCTAGAGACTACTCCATCGGTGAGCTTTTCACCCGCATGTACAAACTCTCCTGATTTAACCAAAATATGTTTGTTTTTATCGACAAACTGCTCCGTCATTTGACCGTTTTCACCCACGATAATGAGTCGCTCTTTACCTCGTAAAGCCTTTCCAAAGGTTACCTCACCATCAATAAGGGCAATCAAAGCAATATCTTTTGGTCGTCGTGCTTCAAAGAGTTCGGAAACACGAGGGAGACCCGAAGTAATATCGCTTGATTTAATCGCTGCTTTGGGTTTTTTGGCCAAAATATCGGCGATGGAAATTTGGCTACCATCTTTAACAAACAAAATGGTTCGAGGGTCAAGTTGATAACGCATAATCTCTCCGCTATCAGTTGCCAAAATAATAGAGGGCTTGTAAGCCGATGGGATATACTCATTAAGCTCCAATCTCGTATCGCCCGTAATCTCATCAAACTGCTCCGTAGCCGTAGCGCCAGGGATAATATCTTCAAACTTAATCGTACCTGTTTGTTCGGCAATGATAGGCTCAGAGTAGGGATCCCATTCGGCAATAACCACCTGCGAAGAGGTTTGGGGTGTAGAGATAATATCCCCTCGCTCAACTACTCCATCTTTGGCGATTTGCACAACCGAACCACGTGAAATGTAGTGACGTGCCGCCTCACGACCGTTATCATCGACAATAACCGCAAAAAGTCCTTTTTCGGTCACAGGCAATCCATGAATAATCGTATCAATAGGCTCTAGGTAGTCGCCTTTGAGAATAAAGTACTTCAACTTTCCTTTGGCATCAGCAATGACATTTTGCGTAATGGGCACACCATCTTCGACTTTGAGTTCGGAAGCAAAAGGGATACGATTGGGTACGCTCCAACTCTCTTTGATAGCTTCAAGGATTGATTCACCCTCTTTGACATGCTCACCATCTTCAAAAGGAATATAGAGTTTACCCTCGATATTCCCCACAACTCCTGCAAGTTCATTGGATTTTGCCAAATCGACTTTTCGGATATTGTATTTGCTCTCACTGCCATCTTTGGCTCTAAGCGAAATGGTAATCTCATCGTGTACAATCGAGACATGAAGCGTACCATCGCTCACCGCTTTGATTTTTGGTTCAACCAATAATACACCCGCATTTCTTCGGTTGGCCACGATGAGTCGATTGACTTTGTTGCGATAGACGGAGAGTTTGTAGTAGCGAATAAAGCCCTCTTTATTTGCAATAACTTGACGATCCTCTTTGCCCGCCGTAGCCGTTCCTCCTGTGTGGAAAGTACGCAACGTTAGCTGTGTTCCAGGTTCTCCAATGGATTGAGCCGCAATAACACCTACCGCTTCACCTCGTTTGACAATTTTGTTTTCTGCCATGTTGAGTCCGTAGCACTTGGCACAAATACCTTTGGGAGCTTTGCACGTCGATGGGGCTCGAATAATAACCGAACGTACACCCGCATCTTTGACCGTTATCGCCATCTCTTCATCGATCATCGTACCTTCACTAATAAGCACCTCGTTGCTAATAGGGTCAATAATATCTTGGGAGATAACACGCCCATAAATCCTATCGCTTAGAGGCTCAATCATCTCGTTTCCTACGATAATATCCGAAACCTCAACACCCTCATGTGTGCCGCAATCATCCATCGTGACTTTGACATTTTGTGCAACGTCAATGAGTTTTCGTGTCAAATACCCAGCTGAGGCTGTCTTCATCGCCGTATCGGCAAGACCTTTTCTAGCACCGTGAGTAGAAATAAAGTACTCTAATACATTCAATCCTTCACGGAAGTTTGAGGTAATCGGCGTTTCGATAATCGAACCATCCGATTTTGCCATAAGTCCTCGCATACCCGAAAGTTGTCGAATTTGAGAAGCCGAACCCCTAGCCCCTGAGTCTGCCATCATGTGAATGGAGTTAAATCCATTTTTGTCTTTTCGGATAAGTTCCATAAGCGTTGAAGCGATGTTGTTGTTGGTATCGGTCCAAATATCGATAATTTTGTTGTATCGCTCTTGTTCGGTAAGCAAACCCGCACCGTATTGTTTTTGGATCTCAATTACTTCGGCTTTGGCTTCGGCTACTTTTTGAGATTTAATATCGGGAATCATAACATCATCAATCGAAATGGATACACCTACTTTGGTAGCGTACTTAAATCCCATATCTTTAAGGTTGTCCAAAAACTCTGCGGTAAGTGAAATACCACTGTGCTTGTAGATGTAATCGACGAGTGCACCGATTTGTTTCTTTTTCATTATCTGATTCCAGTACTTTTCGGGTACATAATCGGGAATGATGGATCTAAGAATAATACGCCCTGCTGTTGTTTGCGAAATACGTCCATCCACGACGGTACGAATCCGTGCATTAAGGTGCAAATAGCCAAACTCAAACGCTATAGTTACCTCATTGACGTTGGCAAAGAGTTTGTGTTCACCTTTGACATCATCTTTTTCAAGTGTAAGATAATAGAGTCCCAAAATCATATCTTGCGAAGGTACCGCAATAGCCTTACCCGAAGCGGGGAGCAAAATATTCATAGAACTTAGCATCAAGACTTTTGCTTCTGCAATGGCTTGATCAGAAAGGGGTATGTGAACCGCCATCTGATCCCCATCAAAGTCGGCGTTGAATGCCGAACAAACCAACGGATGAAGCCTAATAGCCTTACCATCAATAAGCTTGGGGTGAAAGGCTTGAATGGAGAGTTTGTGCAGTGTTGGCGCACGGTTTAGTAACACAGGGTAGCTCTCAACCACCTCTTCTAAACACTCCCATACCTCATTGGCTTTTTTCTCAATCATCTTTTTGGCTTGTTTGAGCGTCGTAGCGTAGCCTTTTTCTTCAAGCTTTGCCATCAAATGGGGTTTGAAGAGTTCAAGTGCCATGATTTTGGGGATACCGCATTGATCCATTCTAAGATCTGGTCCCACAACAATAACCGAACGTCCCGAGAAATCGACCCGTTTACCCAAAAGGTTTTGACGGAAACGTCCTTGTTTTCCTTTGATAACCTCTGAGAGTGATTTGAGCGGTCGTTTATTGGCACCCTTGACGGCATTGCCTCGTCGTCCGTTGTCAAAAAGAGCATCTACTGCCTCTTGAAGCATCCGTTTTTCGTTGCGTACGATAATTTCAGGAGCATCAAGCTCGGTTAGACGCTTAAGACGTTGATTACGGTTAATGACTCTACGGTAGAGATCATTGACATCCGAAACCGCAAATTTACCTCCATCAAGCGATACAAGCGGTCGCAAATCGGGTGGCAATACAGGCAAAATGGTTAGCATCATCCACTCAGGTCGATTGCCCGAAGCAATAAAGGCTTCAATGACTTTAAGACGCTTCACAATTGTTTTGCGTTTGGCATCCGATTTGGTCGCTTCAATCTCCTCTTTGAGATTGTTAAACATCTCAACCAAATCCAAATCAGCCAAAAGCTCTTTGACGATCTCACCACCCATACGGGCATCAATAGTCCCCTCAGGGAAACGGGTAACGATTTGTTGATACTGCTCTTCATTGAGAATATCGTACTTTTTAAGCAAGTTCGTGCCCTCGCTATCGTACGAAGCGTTGCCAGGGTTTTTGACAATATAGGCCTCATAGTAGAGTACACGCTCAAGGTCTTTCATCTTGACACCCAAAAGCGTACCAATACGCGAAGGAAGTGAAGAGACATACCAAATATGTGCCACAGGAGCAATAAGCTCAATATGCCCCATACGAATACGTCGAACTTTGGAAGCTGTTACCTCAACGCCACACTTTTCGCACACAACGCCTTTGTAACGCATCTTTTTGTATTTACCACACAGACACTCATAATCTCGAACGGGTCCAAAAATTTTAGCGCAAAAGAGTCCATCACGTTCAGGCTTAAGAGTTCGGTAGTTGATGGTTTCAGGCTTTTTGACCTCACCAAAACTCCACGATAGTATCTTTTCGGGAGAAGCTACACGAAGCTGCAACGCCTCAATATCACTGGGTCTCTCTTCGCTGTTGAGGTCTATTGGTCTTAAATTCTCTAATAAATCACTACTCATTCTCGGCTACTCCTTCTGGTATTTTCTCATAGAGTTCTGCATCAAGTCCTAGAGCTTGAAGCTCTTTGGTTAATACAAACATGGTTTCGGGTACTCCCGATTCGGGTACGCTCTCTCCTCGTGTGATAGCACGATAGGCTCTAGCACGTCCTTCAACATCATCCGATTTGATAGTAAGCATCTCTTTGAGGATATGCGATGCACCGTAAGCTTCCAACGCCCACACCTCCATCTCACCAAATCGTTGCCCTCCAAAGAGAGCCTTACCACCCACGGGTTGTTGCGTTACAAGAGAGTAGGGACCAGTACTTCGTGCATGGACTTTTTCATCAACAAGGTGGTGGAGTTTGAGCATATACATATATCCTACATTGACACGCTCCAAAATCTCTTCGCCTGTCTTGCCATCATAAAGCTTTGTTTTGCCATCAAGTTCCATATTGGAGAGTTCGTAGAGTTTTCTAAACTCTACGGTATTAACCCCCTCAAATACAGGCGTAGCAAACTTCACACCATTGGCCCAATCACGAGCATGCACCAAGAAAGTCTCATCGTCCATTGCCCCAATGGTCTCTTTGGCGTTCATAAGTTTGGCTATATCGGCAATTTCAACCATTTTGGCTCTAAGTTTGTCGATATAATCGGCTTGTTTGGCTTCAAAAATCGCTTGAATCTGCTCACCGAGTTTTTTGCCAACCAATCCTAAATGCACCTCAAGTATCTGTCCTATGTTCATACGACTAGGAACCCCTAGAGGGTTTAAAATCATATCCACAGGACGACCATCTGCCATATAGGGCATATCGATTTCGGGTACGATGTTGGAGACAATACCTTTGTTTCCGTGTCGCCCTGCCATTTTATCCCCTACTTTTAGCTTACGCTTGGTTGCGATATAGACTTTGACAAGTTTGGTGACACCACTGGCTAAAATATCATCTTTTTCAAGGATACTAAGCTTCTCTTCGTGGTCATTTTTGAGCTTTTTCTTTTGTTTCAAGAAGTAGTTTTTTAGCTTCTCATACTCCCCTTGAATCTCACTGGAATAGGATTGTACGACACTTCTAAGAGCAAATCGATTAACCCCCTTGATAACATCGGAGGGAATCATGGAACCCATTTTGTACTCATCCTCTCCAATATTGACATCTCGTTGCAACGGCTGTTTGGAGAGATAACTCATAATACGCATCATCTCCTCTCTATCAATCATCAAAAGTTGGTCATGATGGTCGCTATCAAGTCGTGCTTTTTCATCTTCATAGGCTTTTTGCGATCGTGTATCTTTTTCGTACCCTTTTTTGGTAAAGACTTTGACATCAATAACAACACCCTCCATAGAAGCAGGACAATAGAGCGATTTATTGACCACATGACCCGCTTTTTCACCAAAGATAGCTCGCAGAAGTCTCTCTTCGGGGGTAGGTTTGATTTCGCCTTTGGGAGAGACTTTTGCAACAATAATCATCCCTGGCTTAAGGTAAGTACCAATCTTGACAATACCGCTATCATCAAGGTGGCAAAGCTCATCTTCACGCACATTGGGAATATCTCTTGTAATCTCTTCAACCCCATGCTTTAGCTCTCGTGCTTCAACCTCTTTTTCATAGATATGGATGGAAGTAAAGGCATCTTCACGGATAAGCTTCTCAGAGACAATAACCGCATCTTCGTAGTTGTATCCGTTCCATGGCATAAAGGCAAGAAGAATATTTTTTCCAATAGCCAACTCCCCTTTGTCCATATTGGGTCCATCAGCGATAGGTTGCCCCAATGCCACATCATCTCCCAATCGCACCGTAGGCACTTGCGAAAAGGTAGTGTTTTGGTTGGTTCGCATATTTTTTTCAAGTGGATAGTGGTCGATAAAGACTCCATTTTCATCTTCACCCATAATGTAAATATTTTTGGCATCGACTTTCTCTACACGTCCCGCTCGTCTCGCCTTGACACACTCCCACGCATCACGGGCAACGATTTTCTCCATACCCGTCCCTACCATAGGGGCTTGAGTCTTGAGCAAAGGTACGGCTTGACGTTGCATATTCGATCCCATCAACGCACGGTTGGCATCATCGTGTTCCAAAAATGGAATGAGGGCAGCTGCACTTCCTGAAATCATTAGAGGCGAAATATCAATCAAGTTTACCTTTTTGGTCTCATTAAGTCCAATGTTACCGTTTAATCGACTCTCAATAAGAGGTTCAACGATTTTACCGTTCTCATCGACTTTGGTTGAAGCGGGAGCAATGACTTGATTCTCCTCTTGTGTAGCCGTAATGTAAACAATCTCATCGGTTACGATACCATCAACAACTTTTTTGTAGGGTGCTTCGATAAATCCCAACTCATTGACTTTGGCGTAGGTAGAGAGAGTATTAATCAAACCAATATTTTGCCCCTCTGGCGTCTCTATCGGACACAATCTTCCATAGTGCGTAGGGTGAACGTCACGCACTTCAAAACCTGCTCGTTCTTTGACCAAACCTCCCTCGCCCAATGCCGAAAGTCGTCGTTTGTGCGTTACTTCGGAGAGCGGATTGGTTTGATCCATAAATTGTGACAACTGCCCTGTCGAGAAGAACTCCAAAATAGAGTTGGTAATCATTTTGGAGTTTACCAAATCATGGGGCATAAGATCATCCAGTGTCCCCGTCAAGGTCGTCATTTTGTCTTTGATGGCTTTTTGCATTTTGATTAAACCCGTATGGAGCTTATTACCTAGCAACTCTCCAATGGCTCTAATTCTACGATTGCCCAAATGGTCTCTATCGTCAATTTGCCCCTTGCCGTTTTTGACTTTGATAAGGTATTTGACGGTATTGATAATATCTTCAGCTGTCAAAACCGTGATATACTCAGGCACATCTTGACCAAGTTTATGATTCATCTTCATACGCCCCACTTTGGTGAGGTCGTAGCGTTCAATATCAAAAAAGAGCTGTTTTAAAAAGACTTTAGCCGCTTCTGGCGTTACAGGCTCTCCTGGACGCATGACTTTGTAGATTCTAATGATGGAGAGCAAATTCTCATCTTCAATATCTTCGGTTTGTTTGAGTAACTTAAGACTTTCGTTGTCTGCCAAAAACGACTTAATGATAGAGCTATCGCTTCCTTGAGCCAAATCATCGGCAATCTCAATGACTTTAATATTGCGCTGAATAAGATCTTTGAGTTTAGATTCATCCAACGGTGAAATAGAGTCATAAATCACCTCTCCGCTTTCACTATCAATAATAGGAGATGCCAAATAGCGATCCATCAAAATTTCAAGCGGATATTCAATCCACTCCAATCCTTTTTCAATCAACTGCTCCATTTTGCGTTTGGTAAGCCGTTTACCCGCAACAATAATCACATTACCATCTATATCTTTGACATCAAAATTGGAAATCCCTTTAAACTCATCGGGATTGAAGCGACTTACAAAACGATTCTCTTTGATGTAAATCTCTTTGATAGGATAGAAGAGTTTGAGAATATCCTCTTTGGAGTAGTCCAAAGCTCTAAAGAGTATCGTAACAGGGATTTTTCGTCGCTTGTTGATGCGTGCATAGAGTATATCTTTGGTATCGTATTCAAAATAGAGCCACGAGCCTCGATCGGGAATAATTTGAGCGGAGTAAACCAATTTGTTCGAAACCGTTGCGGACTCCTCTTCCTTGAAGATAACCCCTGGTGAACGGTGAAGCTGATTGACGATAACTCTCTCTACACCATTGACAATAAATGAGGTTCGATCGGTCATCAAGGGAATATCACGAACAAAAATTGCTTGTTCTCGTATCTCTCTAGGGTCAAGTCTCTCACCGCTCTTTTCGTCTCGGTTCCAAATGGTTAAGGAGATATTCATCTTAAGTGAAACAGAGTAAGTAAGTCCACGCTCCATACACTCACGAACGGTGTATTTGGGCTTAATAATTTCACACCCTTTGTAATTTAGGGTCAATCTGTTTTGTTGATCATGAATAGGAAAGGATGATCTAAAAACTTTCTCAATGATTGAGTTGGTGCGATCTTTGTCGTTGATCATCAAAAAGTTGTCATAACTTTGTTGCTGGAGTTGCAAAAGATTTGGAATATCAATAATTTTAGGTGTTTTGGTAAAATCAACACGCAATCTATTCCCAGAGTATAAGGAGTTTAACATAGTTCAACCTTGTCATTAGTATTCGTTCTTGAAAAAGTGACTCAAAAGAATAAAATACTCATAATAAACTTAAAAAATGCTAAAAAAGATAGGTTTTAATTTTTTTGGCATCTTATGGGAAAAATTATCGGCATTTTACCGTTTGGCTCAATTATTTCAATGCCTCTAAGATACACCAAAAAACTATTATGCTAGAACGTAAATATTGGCTCTAAATAGCTTGTCACTATATCTAGCAATCAAAAAATAGTGTGATGCATTACACCCTACAAGCAATGAAAGCTGTAGGGTGCATTTTAATGCACCAAAATTCAAACTTATTTAAGT
Source organism: Sulfurovum sp. (assembly GCA_020726085.1). Taxonomy (GTDB): domain Bacteria; phylum Campylobacterota; class Campylobacteria; order Campylobacterales; family Sulfurovaceae; genus FS08-3. The sequence continues at coordinate 5,103 of DYTG01000018.1, read as the reverse complement.
TCGACTTTCGCACCCGCTTCTTCAAATTGCTTTTTAATATTTTCAGCTTCATCTTTAGAGACACCCTCTTTGATAACTGATGGAGTCTCTTCTGTAGCTGTTTTAGCCTCTTTAAGACCAAGACCTGTAACGGCACGAACCACTTTAATAACGTTGATTTTCTTAGCACCAGCATCCAAAAGTACTACGTTAAATTCAGTTTGCTCTTCTACCGCTTCAACCGCAGCCGCAGCACCACCAGCTACAGCAACAGGTTGAGCCGATACTCCAAATTTCTCTTCAAACTCTTTTACAAGCTCTGAGAGTTCCAAAACACTCAAATTAGAGATATACTCTAATACATCTTCTTTAGAAATTGCCATTATATTTTCCTCTTTATTTCTATAAATCTAATCATTGGCTTTAATCATCTTTTGATAATTAAGCAGCTTCCTCTTCTTTTTTAATTCTAAGCGCATCAAGTCCAATAGTAAAGTTTCGTACAGGACCCATCCAAACCGATGCCAACATACCAAGAAGCTCTTCTCTGCCAGGTAATTTAGCAAACGCAATAACTTTGGCTTGATCTGCTGCTTTGCCTTCAATAATACCGTTTTTAATAGAAAAAGTATTTTTATTGGTTTCAGCAAACTTATCAGCTATTTTACAAGCAGAAATTTGATCTTGAGACCATAAAAATATATTAGTTCCAAGCAACTCTACAGACTCTTGTTCACTATTTTTTACAGCAATGCCTACCAAAGTATTTTTAACAACTTGAACTTTAACACCCGCTTCACGTGCTGTTTTTCGCAACTGCTCTAGTGATTTATGCGTTGTGCCTTTATAATCAGCAACAACGATAGCTTGTGAGTCTTTAAATTCATCAGTCAAAAATTTAACAATTTCATTTTTTTCTTTTTTTGTCATTTTTCCTCCTTTCAAAACCAAAACTTCGGCGGGATTTATGAGAATCGCTTCTCACCAGCTGTCTTTAGTTTTAAGATAAACTTTGAAAAAAGTTTTTTGTTATCTAAGATCCATAAGTTCGCTTGTGCTAATCGTAACAGCAGGACTCATGGTTAAGGAGATAGCTAGATTTTTAATATATTTACCTTTTGCCGTTGAAGGTTTGACTCTATTGATTTTTTTTACAAAGACGATGAAGTTCTCTTTGATTTTATCAGAATCAAAACTTACTTTACCAATTCCCGCATGAATGTTACCTTTTTTATCGACTCTAAAATCAACTTTTCCGCCTTTAGCATCTTTGACGGCTTGTGCAATATCCATCGTAACGGTTCCCGTTTTTGGGTTTGGCATCAAACCTTTAGGTCCCAAAATTCTAGCAACTTTTCCCAAGATACCCATCATATCGGGTGTTGCAATTACGGTATCAAAGTCAATGTTTCCAGCTTGAATCTTTTCAATAAGTTCATCAGCATCAAAAAAATCTGCACCCGCAGCTTTGGCTTCATCAACTTTTGCACCTTTTGCAAAAACGGCTACTCTTACTGTTTTACCTGTCCCATGAGGAAGCACAACCGAGCTTCTAATCATTTGGTCGGCATGTCGTGGATCAACATTAAGATTGAATGCAATCTCAACGGTCTCATCAAACTTTGCCGATTTTAACTCTTTTACTAATGCTATAGACTCATCTATGCTGTAGAGTTTTGTTTTGTCAATTTTTTGTAATAGTGCTTCTCTTCTTTTACTAACTTTCTTTGCCATATATTTCTCCGCTTATTTGCTCCCACATTTTATTTAAATCATGCAGTGGTATTATGATTAATCTACTATATCAATTCCCATACTTCGACATCCACCTGCAATAATTTTTGCAGCCATCTCTTTGTCATCTGTATTTAAATCAGCTATTTTCTTCTCTACAATCTCTGCAAGTTGAGCTTTTGTAATCTTACCCACTTTTGTTGTTATAGGATTACTGCTTCCACTTTTAATACCCGCTGCTTTTTTAATTAAATCAGTTGCAGGAGGTTGCTTTGTAATAAATGTAAAACTCTTATCAGTATAAACAATAATCTCTACAGGGATTCTAAACCCCATTGACTCTTTTGTCTTTTCATTAAAGGTTTTACAAAACTCCATAATATTAACACCTCTTTGACCAAGAGCTGGTCCTACAGGTGGTGAGGGGTTTGCAGATCCAGCTGGAATAATGAGCTTAAATCTTGAACTCTCTTTTTTTGCCATCGAATTTTCTCCTAACTAAATTTAAATGATTTTCTCTACTTGAGTGTACATAATCTCCACGAGCGTATTTCTACCAAAAATGGAAACATTAAGTTTCAATTTACCATGGTCAAGATCATACTCTTCTACCATACCCGTAAAGTTTGCAAAGGGACCATCAACAATACGAATCATTTCTCCTGATTCAAATTGTATTTTAGGTCTCGGTGCTGCTTTATTTTGCATCTTCTCTAAGATTTTTTTAATATCGGCTTCACCCAAAGGTGTGGGTGTTTTTTGCTCTCCAATAAATCGTGAAACTTTAGGAAGACTTTGTATTTTATGCCAAAGATCTGTATCTAAATCAATATTCCCAAAGGCATACCCTGGATAGATTGATTTTTCAGTGATTTTTTTTGCTCCATTTTTAACTTCAATTACCTCTTCGGTAGGAACAACTATCTCTTTTACTCTATCTTCTAATTTATAATCTATTACAAGTTGCCCAATTGCTCTTTTTACAGCCTGTTCGCTTCCTGCGTAAGTCTGTATAGCATACCATTGATAAGCCATCTCTTCTTCCCTTATACAATAGATGAGACGATTGATGACATCATAAGATCAACTAACGCTAAAAATATTGAAATAATTGTTACAACCAAAACGACTGAAACAAACGCTTGTCTCATTTGCACTTTGGTTGGAAAAATTACTTTATGTATCTCTTCTTTTGCATGTGCTATAAATGTTGAAATTTTTTTCATTTTAATTCTACCTTTTATGGCAGGCGCAGAGGGATTCGAACCCCCATCACTCGGATTTGGAATCCGATGCTCTACCGTTGGAGCTATACGCCTACAAATAAAGAGATAAACCTATTAGAGTTTCATCTCTTTGTGTACAGTTCGCTCTTTACACCACTTGCAATATTTTTTCATAGCAAGTTTTTCTGTTGTATTCTTTTTGTTTTTTGTTGTGTGATAGTTTCTTCTCGTACACTTTTCACAACCTAAGTGAATATTTTCTCTCATCTCTTCTCCGTTGTTTGATAGGCTCTTCTAGGAGAAACTCCTAGATAGTGAGACTATTCGATGATTTTAGTTGCAACTCCAGCACCGACGGTTCGTCCACCCTCGCGGATAGCAAATCGTGTACCCTCTTCGAGAGCAACGGGTGCAATAAGTTCAACATTAATTTTTACGTTGTCGCCTGGCATAACCATCTCAGTTCCTTCTTGTAACTGGATAGAACCTGTAACGTCTGTTGTACGTACATAAAACTGTGGTCTGTAGTTGTTAAAGAATGGAGTGTGTCGTCCACCTTCCTCTTTGCTAAGCACATAAACTTCCGCTTCAAACTTAGTATGAGGTGTGATTGAGCCTGGCTTACAAAGAACCATACCTCTTTGTACGTCATCTTTACCAATACCTCTTAGAAGAACACCTGCGTTATCTCCTGCTTGACCACAATCCATCTCTTTTCTAAACATCTCAACACCTGTGACGGTTGTTGTTTTTGTGTCTTTGATTCCAACGATTTGAATAGTGTTACCTACGCATACTTGTCCACGGTCAATTTTACCCGTTACAACTGTACCACGACCTTGGATGGAGAAGATATCTTCGATTGGCATCAAGAAATCTTTATCATTCTCTCGTACTGGCTCTGGGATATAATCATCTACTGCATCCATAAGTGCGTAAATTTTTTCAGACCATGCACCTTGAGCTTTTGCTTTTGCTTCTTCCAAAGCTTGATAAGCTGAACCAGATATAATAGGTGTATCATCGCCTGGGAAATCGTATTCAGAAAGCAATTCTCGTACTTCCATCTCTACGAGTTCAAGCATCTCTTCTCTGTCTTCATCATCAAGTTGATCTTCTTTGTTCAAAAACACTACAATATAAGGTACACCAACTTGTCTTGAAAGAAGAATATGCTCTCTTGTTTGAGCCATTGGTCCATCAGTTGCTGCAATAACAAGAATAGCACCATCCATTTGAGCAGCACCTGTAATCATGTTTTTAACATAGTCGGCGTGTCCTGGACAATCAACGTGAGCATAGTGTCTAATTGCTGTTTCATACTCTACGTGAGAAGTAGCGATGGTAATCCCTCTTTCTCTCTCTTCTGGGGCATTATCAATTTGATCATAATCCATAGCCTTAGAACCGTTTTTAACCGACATACACATTGTAATAGCAGCAGTTAATGTTGTTTTACCGTGGTCAACGTGACCGATAGTACCGATGTTTACGTGTGGTTTGGTACGTGCAAATTTTTCTTTAGCCATCTGTAAATCTCTCCTAGCTTAATTTAATTTTACGACTGATATTATATCAGTTTTTGCTCAATGTTACTTTAGCCCCCAATATGGACACAAAAATTACATTGGTTTTGTAACTTTTGTGTCCATAGTGTGTGGAGCCCATAGTGAGACTTGAACTCACGACCTCTTCCTTACCAAGGAAGTGCTCTACCCCTGAGCCATATGGGCATAACGAATAGTAGTTTACTGCAATAAATAGCAAAACAATAGTTTTAATTACAGTATTTGATTGTTTAAGTTGTGTAAGTTTGTTGAGTAAATATATAGAATACAATTACTTTACACAGCTCCCAGTATGCTAATGGAGCGGGAAACGAGACTCGAACTCGCGACCCTCAGCTTGGAAGGCTGATGCTCTAGCCAACTGAGCTATTCCCGCAAGGCTTCCAATTAATAAATGGTGGTGAGTGAAGGATTCGAACCTTCGAAGGTATAAACCAGCAGATTTACAGTCTGCCCTCTTTGGCCGCTTGAGTAACTCACCATCGGCTCACCTGAATTTTATTTATTATTAATTACTGGTCAAACACTGATAATTATATTAAATGGAGCTGGTGAAGGGACTCGAACCCCCGACCTGCTGATTACAAATCAGCTGC
>DYTG01000131.1 GCA_020726085.1 Sulfurovum sp. | reverse complement strand
CATGATAAGCAGTGTCATAAAAAACCATGTCGTGTTGGTAAGCGTTGCTTTGTAATCTTTGTCGTAATCTATCTTGATATCGGGGTAGTCGTGTTTTAAGATGCCATAAATGAGGGGAATCATGCGTGTATTATTAAAATCATAGAGCATAGGCGAGAAGTATTGACCTATGTTTTGGGTTGAGAGTTCAAAACGATGACGCTTGGAAAGCTCTTTGATCAAACCATTCTCTTTTATCTCCTCTAGTGCTTGGTGCGCTTGGGCGTAGGTTTTGTATGAACCTAACGTAATGTATTGATTTGCTTGAGCAAAAGAGCAACTTACCATCAAAACGAGCCATAAAATTAATCGCATGAAAATTACCTTTTGGAATAAACATAGAGTATTATAACCATTTTAGCGTACTACTTTCATTAAATTTTGCGGTTGCTTAAAAGCACCACAACCCATCAAACCCATCGCAAATCTTAACGCCTCTTAAGTGCCTTTTGAGTATAATCAGAACTAAAAACTAAGGGTAATTTTCGATGCCAAAACGAGAAGATATTAAGACAATTTTATTGATAGGTTCTGGTCCTATTGTGATTGGTCAAGCGTGTGAATTTGACTACTCAGGCACACAAGCAGCCAAAACGCTCAAAGAACTAGGTTACAGAGTGGTACTTATCAACTCCAACCCCGCTACTATCATGACCGATCCCGAGTTTGCCGATCGCACCTATATCGAACCCATCACCGAAGAGGTTGTTGCTAGAATTATCGAAATAGAAAAGGTTGATGCGTTGCTTCCTACTATGGGAGGACAAACCGCACTCAATGTGGCAATGAGTATGTACGACAAAAAAATGCTTGAGGGTATCGAGTTTTTGGGTGCTAAACCTCATGCGATTAAAAAGGGTGAAGATAGACACCTCTTTAATGAAGCGATGATCAAAATCGGCATGGATTTGCCCAGAAGTGCCAATGCCTACACTGTAGAAGAGGCGATACAAGTGGCAAAAACCATCGGTTTTCCTGTGATTAGTCGTGCCTCGTTTACGTTAGCAGGAGGTGGTTCGGGTGTGGCTTACAATATCGAAGAGCTCAAAGAACTTGCCAAATCAGGAATTGAAGCAAGTCCTATTAATGAAATAGAGATTATAGAATCGATGCTAGGATGGAAAGAGTACGAGATGGAGGTGATTCGAGACAACAAAGACAATTGCATTATCGTCTGCTCTATCGAAAACCTTGACCCCATGGGAGTCCATACAGGCGACTCTATCACGGTAGCCCCCGCACTTACATTGACCGACAAAGAGTATCAAATGATGCGTGATGCTTCGTTTAAAATATTGCGTGAGATTGGTGTGGATACGGGGGGTTCAAATGTGCAGTTTTCGATTAATCCCCAGACGGGGCGTATGATTGTTATAGAGATGAATCCTCGTGTAAGCCGCTCTTCCGCATTGGCATCCAAAGCGACAGGCTATCCTATTGCCAAAGTGGCGACACTCTTAGCCGTAGGCTATACGCTTGATGAGATTGAAAACGACATTACGGGTACGACGGCATCCTTTGAGCCTGTGATTGATTATATTGTCACCAAATTGCCACGCTTTACTTTCGAGAAGTTTCCCAATGCTAGTTCGACGCTAAGCACAGCAATGAAGAGTGTGGGTGAGGTTATGAGCATAGGGCGAACCTTCAAAGAGTCTTTCCAAAAAGGTTTGTGTTCGCTTGAGACGGGGCTTGTAGGGTTTAAAATGATGGATTGTAATGATACCAAACTCGTCCACGAGATACGTCGCCCCAACGAACAACGCACACTCTACGTCTATGAAGCCCTTAGAAGAGGGATAAGCGTAGAGGATATTTACGAAATGTGCAAGATTGATAAGTGGTTTTTGTATCAATTTGAAGAGCTAGTATCGAGTGAAAAAGCGATGGATATAGCCATGCTTAGCGATGCTACACGATTACGCAAAGCCAAAACAGAAGGCTTTAGCGATGCGATGATAGCCCAAATCATCAACCAAAAAGAGGGATTGCGTTTGGTCGAAAACGATATCTACACCGCACGTCAAAAGCTTGACATTGCACTTGAATACAACGAAGTTGATACATGCGGTGCAGAGTTTAAAGCCCTCACTCCCTACCTATACTCCACCACCAACATTACTCCTATCCCCCAAAGCCAACCCAAAGCACGTGATAAAAAGCGGGTTTTGGTTATCGGCGGAGGACCCAATAGAATAGGACAAGGGATTGAGTTTGATTATTGTTGCGTTCACGCTTCCTACGCACTGGGCGATATGGGATTGGAGTCTATTATGTACAACTGCAACCCCGAAACCGTCTCAACCGATTACGATACAAGCGATATTCTCTACTTTGAACCCATCGATTTTGAACACGTACGCAACGTCATTGAGGTAGAAAAGCCCGATGGAGTCATTGTGCATTTTGGAGGACAAACACCGCTCAAGCTTGCCAAAGCACTCACGGCTATCGGGGCAAATATCTCTGGTACGAGTGCCAAAGTCATTGATTTAGCTGAAGATAGAGAGAAATTTTCAGAATTTATTAATCAACTCCAGCTCAAACAACCCAACAACGGCACCGCTTTTGCCAAAGATGAAGCCATAGGTATCGCCAATCGAATCGGTTACCCTGTATTGGTACGGCCTTCGTTTGTATTGGGTGGACGAGGGATGAAGACGGTCTTTAACGACAAAGAACTCAAAGCCTACATGGATGAAGCCGTGAGTGTCTCCAACGATGCACCCGTACTCATTGATAAATTCCTTGACCACGCCATTGAGGTGGATGTGGACGCTATTTGCGACGGAAAAGAGGTCTATATCGGCTCTATCATGCAGCACATCGAAGAGGCAGGGATTCACTCAGGCGATAGTGCTTGTTCGTTGCCTCCTGTCTCTATCTCAACCCAGCTTCAAGAGGAGATTAAAGAACAAACTGCAAAAATCGCATTAGGACTGGGCGTAGTAGGTCTGCTCAATATCCAATACGCCATCTTTCAAGGCGAAATCTATCTTATCGAGGTCAATCCACGCGCTTCACGAACCGTCCCATTTGTCTCCAAGGCCACGGGTGTACCACTAGCAAAAGTAGCCACTCGGGTGATGATACAAGGGGATTTGAGAGAGGCGTTGGCTTTTTACGATACCTTTAAAGTCGTCAATTTTGACAAAGCCATCATGGAACCCAACCTCAAAGGACATATTGCTCTCAAAGAGGCGGTTTTTCCTTTTAGTAAACTCCCTGGTTCGGATTTGATTTTGGGGCCTGAAATGAAATCAACAGGTGAAGTAATGGGCATCTCCAATCAATTTGGTATGAGCTTTGCCAAAGCCCAATTGGCAAGTAAAAACAACATTCCTATGAGTGGAAAACTCTTTATCTCACTTACCAATCAAGACAAACCCTACGCCAAAGAGATTGGTCGAAAGTTTGAAGCTTTGGGTTTTGAGATTTACGCAACGGATGGAACGCACAAAGAACTCCTAGAAGCGGGGATTAAATCGCACAAAGTCCTCAAAATATCCGAAGGTCGCCCTAATATCGACGATATGATCAAAAATCGTGAAATTGCTCTAGCTATCAACACCTCCGACAACTCCGTGGCAAGTAAAAGCGATGCAGCTACCATTCGCCAAAGCGTACTCTCCAACAACGTCGCCTATTTTACGACATTAGCAGCAGCCGATGCAGCTGCAGAGGCCATCAAAGACCTTGAGGCGTGCGGAGGTTTGATTGAACCCAAAGCGTTGCAAGATTACCTAGCCCAATAAGCTATGGCAAATTTCAACGCCCTTGTTTTTCTTACACCCACCGATACCACTATCGGTTTTGTAAGCCAAAACGCAATCCAACTATCGCATATCAAACAACGCCCCGCCAACAAAAATTACATTCAAGCCCTGTCCTCTCTCAAAGCACTCAAAAGCCGTACACGCATACCTAATGCCCATAAAAATTGGGTACGACGAGCGACAAAAACAAGTTTTGTTATTGGAGGTATCTCCTATCGCATCATCAAAAATTACCCTCATGCCCTTTTGTTGAAGCGATTGGGCTGGGCATATACCACCTCCGCCAATCCAAGCGCTCAAAGCTACGACGAAACATTTGCCAAAAACCATGCCGATGTTATCGTCTCATTTCCCAAACACGCATCGTTGCAACGTGCTTCAAAGATTTACCAACTCACCCCTTATGCCATCAAAAAGATTCGATAAGATTCTTTCTTTCTCGTTCTACTTCAGGAGAGGTGGAACGAGAAAGAAGACCCACAACCTGAAGAGATGTACTATACCC
>DYTG01000017.1:14718-20242 GCA_020726085.1 Sulfurovum sp. | reverse complement strand
ATTTTTGATATCATCATAACACCCTTTTGCTTTATGAATTTTCAAAAGCTTATTGTAGCCAATACCTGTTCTCTTTTTTTGGATATATCTCATAACTCTATTCTTTAGGGTTCAATACATCAATTAACATTTGAGCTTCAAGCACTACAGCATCATTCTCACCATAATCTTTTTTGAGTTCATCTAGTTGCTTCGTAGCTTCTTCAAACTTTTTATCATCAATGGCGATATGCAATCTATCAATTTTATCCCTAAACTCTTTGGGTCGATAATCCACCTCGCCCATTACATCAAACAAAACAGAGTTAATATCTCTTCCATGAGCTTTTAAATCTTTAAGAGCTTCGATTGTGCCTTCACTGTTTTTTCGTAAAATTCTCAAAGACTCATTTTTTGCACTTCCAATAATATGCGGTGAATGCGTCGCAATAATAATCTGACAATTGTTTAGTTTCGCAAAGTTTTCATATATTTTCAATACTCTATTTTGCCACGAGGGGTGGAGGGAGAGTTCGGGTTCGTCAATTAAAATCACTTTATCGTTGTAATCTTTGAAGTAGAGATAGAGGACTTTAGAGAGGAGGGTTTTTTCGCCCGTAGAGAGTGCATCTATATCAAACTCATTACCACTATTATCTTGAAATCGTACAAGATTTTTATTGTAATCAATAGATGATAGATTGAAAGTCAAACCCAAGCCCTTAAAAATATCAGCAATAAAACTTTGCAACTCTTCAAGAGCCTTAGAAGGCTTATCAATCTCAAAAGCTCTATCGATATATTTTTGGCGAATGCTCTCTTTTAAATCGATAATGTTGTTTTGGTAAATAGGTAAGTAAATAACTTTTTCTTTTATTAATTTCTCTACCGCATCTTGTTCAAGTTTATTATAGATTGTCTTAAGTTCAAACGATACATTTGGCAATTTGATATTTTTACTTTCATTTCTAATCTCAATATAGTGCTTACTTTGACTCAAGTGATGATGATAGCTGTTAGGACTATTTAAATACTCCAAAAGCGTCGTCTTACCGCTTCCATTTACCCCTACGAGTACCACAATATCCAAAGGCTTATCATCGCTATCGACAAAATCGATTTTGAAGTCTTGAAACATCTTATAGTTTTCGATATAGAGTTCTCTTATTTTCATACACTATCCATACAATTTTTAAATGATTATACCCAAACTTCTTTGAACTTTTTTAATCCCTCTTAAGCTCTATTATGTTTTAATCTATTTTATGATTGACTATTAGGAGATATTATGAAATTAATCGTTTTGTTGCTTTTGGCTTCTTTGGTCTATGCTAATGATTTTTATTACGAGTACGGACAAAAGGTCGAGGTTTCGCAATCAACCAACAAACGCTCAAACGATACAGTAAAGTATTATCAAAAGCAAAATGGCACTGTTATGGGTATCAAAAAAGATGAAATTCTTACCCAATGCAAAGCAGGTGTTGATTGTGCTAAAGTATTGGCAAAATACGACTTTGCTTCTATCTCCAAGCTCTCAACGACTATCTTTTTGGTCAAACTCACGCCGACACAAGATGTTTTTAACTACTCGCAAATATTGCACAACGATAGCGATATTGCATTTGCTCACCCCAATTTTGTCAAAGAAAGAAAAGGGAGATAGAGATGAAAAATACAATCTTATTGCTTACATTGGCTTTGATTATCAATAGTTGTGGAGGCGGTAGTGGTGGCACAACACCTACTCCAAACGATACCACCCCACAAGAGAACAATGAAACAACTCCCAGTGAGACAACCGACAACAATCAAACTTCATTGGACAATACGCAAGAGAATCAAAGCAATAACTCCGCCCAAGAGAGCAACGAGACAACACCTGGCGACACCAACGATAGCAATGAAACTCCCCCACCCATTATCAACGATAACCAAACATCCACCGACAACTCCACCCAAAACGACACTCCATTATTGCCTAGCGATGAACCCTATTGCAAATACTCATGGCATATTGATTCGATAGTAGCCAACCAATACGATGAGTATAGTGCAGTGGATAAAGAGGCTGATATTGGCGTAACCAAAGCATGGGAGACGACGCATGGCGAGGGTGTCAAAGTCGCCGTGATTGATAACGGTTTTGATGTCAATCACGAAGATCTCAAAGAGAACATAGCCGTCGTTTACAGTGTCGATAACGACAACAACGAAGTAGGTAATACAAGCCAAAACAAAACCCTTGCACTTCATGGAAACAGTTGCGCTGGATTTATCGTCGCTCCCATCAATGGAAAAGGAAGCATGGGGATAGCTCCTAGTGCCAAACTTATTGGTATCAAACTGCTCTCACAAGAGGATAGCGATACCATCAAAGCCTTTGAATACGCCCAAATCCAAGGTGCCAAAGTCATTAGTTGCAGTTGGGGAACCAATGATGTCTCTGAGGCAATTGTAGCCAAACTCAAAGAGCTTTATGAAGCGGGTATTACCGTACTCTTTGCTTCGGGGAATGAGGGCGAATCGCTTGATGTTGCGGGGGTGAATGATGAATCAGAAGTCGAATGGGTCATTGGCGTAGGGGCAAGTGGAGAGAATAACGATGTAACAACCTACTCAAACTACGGCAAAAATATCGAAATCATCGCCCCAGGAGGTGATACGGAGAAATTAGGACTATTGGGCATTGATGATAGCGGTGAACAAGGCTCTACCAACCAACAAGGACTTGTCGATAACAACTACGCTTTTATGGACGGTACAAGCTTTGCTGCGCCCATTGCTGCGGGTGTTGTGGCATTGATGTACGGAGCCAATCCCGATATTGCACCATCGCAAGTGCGTTCTATCTTGATTGCAACTGCAACAAAAATTGGTGGAGAGGATGCACATTACGTAGATGGATTAGATGAGAAACGAGCATACGGGAAGATTAATGCCTACATGGCGGTAACACAAGCACAATCTCTGAAATAAAACGAGGAGGATTTATTCTCGACACAAAGCCCCTTTTGCTTACTTATATAGATTTATGTTATAATTTCCCAATTTTTTTATGATGGAGAATCTATGAGCTATAATCCTAGCCAAATCGAAGCCAAGTGGCAGCATATTTGGGAAGATGAAAAGGCATTTGAGCCTAGTGCTGACAAAAGCAAACCCAAAAAATATATCTTAAGTATGTTCCCCTACCCTAGTGGACGTATCCATATGGGGCATGTACGCAACTACGCTATTGGCGATGCGTTGGCACGTTATTATAGAAAAGCTTCTTTCAATGTACTTCATCCTATTGGTTGGGATGCCTTTGGAATGCCTGCTGAAAATGCCGCTATCAAACACAAACTTCACCCCAAAAAATGGACGTATGAAAACATTGATTATATGCGAGGCGAACTTAGCTCACTGGGACTCTCCTTTTCCAAAGAGCGTGAATTTGCAACGTGCGACGAACTCTATACCCAATGGGAGCAAGAGTTTATTATCAAAATGTTTGAATCGGGTCTTTTGTATCGCAAATCAACCCATGTCAATTGGTGTGAAGAGTGCCATACGGTACTAGCTAATGAACAAGTTGAAGAGGGGTGTTGTTGGCGTTGCGACAATGAAGTGGTACAAAAAGAGATGCCAGGATATTATATCGCTATCACAAAATACGCCGATGAACTCCTTGGTGATCTTAAAAAACTCGAAGGCAAATGGCCCAATCAAGTCCTTACCATGCAAGAAAACTGGATTGGCAAATCGCAAGGATTGGAATTTGAATTTGAGCTTACCGATGAGTCTAAAGCAAAACTTAATAATAAATTCACTAAATACAAAGTCTTTACCACACGTCCCGATACGATTTACGGTGTGACCTACTGCGCTCTTGCCCCCGAACACTCTATCGTCAAAGAGCTTGTTGATAACGGCTCTATCACAGGAAAAATGGCACAAAAAATCACCCATCTTGCTAATATGAGTGAGAGAGAACGCTCCATGATGGACAAAGAGGGTTATCCATTGGATATCGAAGTAATCCACCCTCTTACGGGTGAAAATATCCCTGTGTGGACGGCGAATTTTGTACTAGGCTCGTATGGTGGGGGTGCGGTAATGGCAGTTCCTGCTCACGATGAACGAGATTTTGAATTTGCTACTCAATACAACTTACCCATTAAAACCGTAATAAGTGGCAGACAAAATGAGAATGAAGCCCATATTGGCGAGGGCGAACTCATCGATTCGCACGATTTTAATGGTCTAAGCAGCATTCAAGCCAAAGCCAAAATCATTGAGATGATGGAAAACAAGGGCTTGGGCAAAGCGACAATCAACTTTAAATTGCGCGATTGGGGTGTGACAAGACAGCGTTATTGGGGCGCTCCGATGCCTTTTGTGCATTGCGATAGTTGCGGATTGGTGAGCGAAAAACTCGAAAATTTACCTATTGCCTTGCCTGAAGATGTAGAGATTACGGGAGCAGGAAATCCACTCGATAACCATCCTACATGGAAACATTGCAAATGTCCAAAGTGCGGCAAAGATGCCCTAAGAGAGACCGATACACTCGATACCTTTGTGCAATCAAGCTGGTACTTCTTGCGATACGCTACCGATCCTAGCAAATGGAAAAAGGAGGCTATAAACAAAGAGGATATAAGCTATTGGATGAATGTAGATCAATATGTGGGTGGAATCGAGCACGCCATTTTGCACCTGCTTTATGCACGATTTTTTACCAAAGCGTTGCGAGATTTGGGCTATTTTGAGGGATTCGATGAACCCTTTGAACGCCTTTTGACGCAAGGAATGGTACTCAAAGATGGAGCAAAAATGTCCAAATCCAAAGGCAACACCGTCGATCCCGATGCCATTATCAAAGAGTACGGAGCTGATACGGCACGGCTTTTTATCCTCTTTGCCGCTCCTCCGCAAAAAGAGCTAGAGTGGAATGATAGTGCAGTAGAGGGTGCCTATCGATTTATCAAAAAGCTCTACGATAGACAAAATAGAGTAACTCTTGATAAAATGCCAACGATTGACCATGCTACTTTGAATAAAAATGAAAAAGAGGCACGACTCAAAGTTTATGAAGCCTTGCAAAAATCACTGCATGTTTATGAGACAAGTTTTGCTTTTAATACCCTGATTGCAGCGTGCATGGAAGCCCTTAATGCTCTGGATAGGCAAGACAATGAAGCGGTATGGGGTGAGGGGATGTTTATTATTTTAAATCTTCTTGAACCCATCATCCCTCATATTGCAACCCAGCTAAGCGAGACTCTCTTTGGTCGTAAAAATCTTCATACCAAGATTGAGATTTTAAATGAAGTCTTTGTAAAAGATAGTATCATATTGGCCATTAGCATCAATGGAAAAAGACGAGATGAGATTGAAGTAGCGACAGAAGCGACTGAGGATGAGATTATCGCCAAAGCCAAAGAGGTTGTCGCCAAATGGATTGAGGGCAAAACAATCGTTAAAGAGATTGTTGTACCCAATAAATTGGTCAATATTGTCGTAAAATAGCTCTAGCTTGAAGCCTCTATCCTTTTTT
>DYTG01000017.1:0-14618 GCA_020726085.1 Sulfurovum sp. | reverse complement strand
AAATTGGTCAATATTGTCGTAAAATAGCTCTAGCTTGAAGCCTCTATCCTTTTTTTGCGATTTCTCCTGAAGTCTCTTTAGAGCTTGTGTAATACCATCGATAATAAGCTCTGGAGAAGCAGCATGTCCAGGGATATAGTGGTCAATACCGTTTTCGACATTGTACATATCTTTAAAAACCCCTCCTGTGGAAGTGCAACTACCCAACACTACAACCACTTTTGGGTGGGGTATTTGATTGTAGAGTTCGACTAGACGGGTACGAGAGCGGTAGATAGCGGGTCTTGTGACCAAAAAAATATCCGATGGTTTGGGATTACCGCTATTGATAGCCCCAAAACGCTCCAAATCGTATTTGGGCGAGAGAGCCGCTAATATCTCGATATCACACCCGTTGCAACTTCCTGCGTTGTAGTGCAATATCCATGGAGATTTTTTACTGTATTTAGACAACTCCATTGCTTTATCTCCTAGTGTAGAATTTGGATGCATTACAACATAGGAGCCTTTAGAACCTCCCCCTACTTTAAGATTCTATTGGTTATTATGCTATTTAGTATTATTTAAGGAGTATCTCATGGGTTTTTTTGGTATTTTACTTTTGATTGTCATAGCTGTGGTTATCTATTTTATTGCTATTTACAACAAATTTGTCTCCCTTAGTGCCTCGATAGACTCATCGTGGTCTGATATTGATATCCAGCTCAAACGACGCTATAATCTCATTCCAGCCCTCATAGAGACGGTCAAGGGGTATCAAGCTTATGAATCCTCTACACTTGAAAAGATTGTTGAAGCTAGAAACATGGCGATGAGCAGCCAAAGCGTCCATGAACAAGGCGTTGCACAAAGTATGCTCACGCAATCGCTTGGCAAACTCTTTGCACTAGCTGAAGCCTATCCAAACCTCAAAGCCGATACCACCTTTGCCAATCTTCAAGGACAATTGGTGATTATAGAAGATGATATTCAAAACGCTAGACGCTACTACAATGCCGTCGTCGAGGAGTACAATGGCAAACTCAAACAGTTTCCCGATTTGCTTGTCGCCAATCACTTTAGCTTTGGTGATAGAGACTATTTCAAACTCGACGATGCAGAGGCTCAAGAGGTCAAAAAGATGCCAAAAGTTGATTTTTCATAACACATTCGTTTTGCACAACATCAATTAAAAACTAATGTTACGCACTTTTATCGGAAGTGGGACTAAAAGTCAGTTAAGTTTTTAAGCGTTTGGCAGTGTCAAACATAAACTTAGTATTTAAAAAGGAAAATAGACCTTATCCATCATCTCTTGATACTCGCTTAGAGCGTTGCTATCGATGGTTACTCCGCCACCGCTTTTGTAGAAGAGTGTGTCGTTTTGTTGCTCCACAAAGCGTATCATAACCGATGAATCTAAGTTTGTACCATCAAAAATCCCAAAGATACCGCTGTAAAATCCCCTATCGTAATTCTCAATAGCGTTAATCAGTTCGAGTGTCTTTTTTTTGGGAGTACCCGAGATAGAACCCGCGGGTAAGAGCGTATCTAAGATTTCACCCAGTCGCTCATGCCAATGTTCCTCCAAATCCCCCACAATTTTTGAGCTTACTTGCAACAACTCCTTAGAACCCGCTTGAATGGTGTCGATGTAGCGAAAACGCTCGACTCTTACACGATTGCAAACCCTAGAGAGGTCGTTACGCATCAAATCAACCATCATCGTGTGTTCTGCCATCTCTTTGGGATTGGAGAGTATTTTCTCTTGAGCGTGGGCGATATTGGCATCTATTGTACCTTTCATAGGATAGGTTGATAGCGTATTGTTTTGGATACAAATAAAACGCTCAGGCGAAAAGCAAATAAAGCGATTGTCAAAATAGAGCTTAAAAGGGGCTTTGGCACGATAGAAAATCTCTTCAAGACTCAAAGGAGTGCAAAGCGGTGTGGCAAAGGTGAGATTAAGCAGATAGGTATTGCCCTTTTGTATCTCCTCTTTGACCCTATCGATTGCTTTTTGATAGATACTAAACTCAATAGGGGATTTAACCAAAGCATAAGAGGTATTGAGGGTAATATCTTCAAAATTTTGCAACGTGTCAATTTTGTAGAAGATATTGTCAAGTTTATCAAGCTCTTGGGCAAAAATCTCCTTTTTGTCAAACGAAATCACAAACAAAAAGGGTTTTTTGGCTTTGGCTAACGCCGTAATAGTCTCAAATGAAGCCAATTTAACTATCTAAAATCAGATTTTTCAATATCGCCATACGCATATAAAGCCCATTGGTCACTTGCGTCAAGACTTTGCAACGACTATCTTGAAGAACCTCATCGCTAATATCGATATTACGCATCACAGGGCCTGGGTGCATGATCAAAATATTACGCCCTTGCAACACCTCTTGAGTAATGCAATAGTTAGCGCCATAGTGAGAGTAATCTTTAAAAATAGGCTTCTCGTGGCGTTCAATCTGGGCTCTTAGACTCATGATAGCATCGACTTTGTCTATCACATCTTCTAGTTTTTTATACTGAGGCAAAGCATCGCCCACAAAAGAGATAGGAGGCAAAAAGGCTTTGGGGCCTACAAGCAAGATATTCATACCCACTCTTTTAAGAAGTCTAATCGCACTTGAAGCCACCCGAGAACTAACAATATCGCCCACAATAGCGATAGTTTTGCCTCGAATATCTCCAAAATGCTCTACAAGTGTCATATAATCTAGCAACGCTTGAGTAGGGTGAGCGTAGTTACCCGCACCTGCGTTGAGTACCCTAGAGAGGTTCATAGCCGATAGATTTCGTGCTACGTTGTTGTCTTTGTGGCGAATCACCACACAATCGGGGTCCATAGCACAAATATTGGCAAAGGTATCTTCCAATGTCTCGCCTTTGTTGGTGGAGCTGCTTGATGGATTGAGGTTAATCACCCCCATCCCCAAACGTTTGGCGGCTATCTCAAAAGAGGTACGTGTGCGTGTAGAGTCTTCAAAAAAGAGATTGACCATTATCTTGTTTTCCAAAAATGGAGGAGGATTTTTGTGTTTAAAAGCAAAAGCATCGGCTAGTATCGTTTCTATTTGTTTGTCGCTTAAATCGTTGGTATCGACAAGATGTTGCATGGAGGCTCCCATAGATATGAAATGGGTTATTATATCCAATTTATCGAACCACTTGCAAATTCCCCAACCCTCCTTAATAACTGTTTTTATCATAGCTCTTTTTGACTTTAAAAACTCATTTTCATTTTATGTTTGAGAGATTTGCGTTAATTTGCATTGATTTGACTCAATTTTCGCAATAAACCCTATTTTTACTCCGTGCTTTATGGTGGAATACGCTGAACTCTTTGTGTTGTTTGGATGGGTTTATCAAATTAAGGCATAAAACAAAGAGCGTATATTTCAAAAGGTACATTGTAAAATTCCTTTGGTATGTACTATTTGATGTACAAAGTACGTGTTTGCGTTATTTAAGTCTAAAATGTTCGATCTCTAAAGCTATCTCTTCAAGAAAATCTTTGGCTTTGTGGTTGAGGCGTGAGAGATCTTTAAAGTTTTTGAAACTGTTTTGCGTATTGGCGTTGAGTTCTTCAAAAATCTCAAGCATCTCTTCATCTTCAAGCAACAAAGAGGCAATCATCCCATCTTTGATTTGATTATAGCTCACGAGCAGATTAATCTTTTCATGCATCCGCATCATATTGGCAACGTTGTCATCAATAGCTTTTTCTGTGGCATGAATATGGTTCAAATCAAAGGTATTGTCAAGTTTGTATTTAATAAGATGAAACGTATTGGGATGGAGGGCTTGACCTTTTTGCAACTTTTGAAGCAACTCTTTAAAGGACTCCAAAATCTCCTCTAGCATCTTTTTTTGTTCGATGTAACGATCTAGCATCAAATTGCTTTGATAGGTGCTTTGGGTATATTCTTGTTTGATAAATTCAATATCATCCAATGAGATGGGCATAGTGTTGCGGCTTTCTTTGATGTGATTGATAAGTTTCTCATTGGTTTTGAGCTGTCCATCGAGACGTGAGCGAAGAGAGAGTTGCTTTTTGAGATTGCTATTGAGCAAATCAAGTACCACTTGAATCTCCTTGATAGCGTCGGCGATATTGTAGATGCGTACCCTAAAAAAGACCAAAAAGGATTTGATGCGATTGACAAGCTGATTGAAGGATGTAGCGACAGTGTGTAACTCTTTGTTTTTTTTGTTAATAGGAAGCGTTTTGGTAAAGTCATTTTCATAGTTTTCCAGCACATTGGCGATTCTATCGAGAGGGGCAATAATGTCGTTGTCAAAATAGCGGTTGATGAGAAAAATAAGCAACATTGCGAACAAAATACCGATAATAGCCCCCGATTTCAAAAGCGTATTACCCAATTGCGATATCGTCTCTTTGGCAAGTGCCATGGGTACATTGACAAGCACCATGCCCATCATATCTCCCTCTTTGTAGCCAAATCCTCCCTCGCCGCCGTAGTGTTCAGTAATTTTTTTGTGTACAAAAGGATCCACATCGACAAGAGGTTGCCCGTGGCACTTCAAGCAACGTCTTTCGGCATTAATACGTTTGGCGTATTTGATGAAATCACTTTTTGAATCGACTTCGTAATACTCTATAATATCTTTGGAACGCAATTTGTTGTAGATGTATTTATCATCTTTGTGGAGTGCATTTTTAGGATTTCGATTGTCATCTGAGAGATATTTGATCGTCATATTGTGCTGATTGGACATATTGGCTGCAATATTAGAGACAAGATAGTCGGCAAAAAAGTTAAAATTGTCATTGTGAAGCTCTCGAAGTACATCCTTATCACTGTACTCGCCTTCAATTGTCTCGCGTGTAAGCTGGAGTTGCTGGACACTTTTTTTAGCTTTATCGACGTTTTCGTTGATGAGATAGCGTGCAATATCGTTTTGAATAATAAAAGCCAACACTAAAAATGAAAGAATAAGCACTCCCCGAATAATCATAATAATTTTGGCTTTAGGGGAGGCCTTGAGGGTAGCAATCATTTGTTTAAAAAGTGTAGATTTTTTGAGCATAAATTAATCTTCGTGTGGAACGTAGGTGAGTGCTTTGATGGCTTCGGTCATATAAATAAAGCCTTTGCCTGGGAGATTGAGTTTACCTGTATCGACCATGACATCAAAGATGTGATCGGCCAAATTTTTGGGAGCGGCTACTTCAATAACCTCTTTTTCGGGTTCTACAACGATACCCAAAAGCCCCATCTTCTCCCGTACGCCTGTTCCTCTAGCAAAATAGATAGTAGCAGCCAACGCCCCTACGTTTTGAGCAGCCTCAAAGAGCTTTTGAGCCTCACCCCTCTCTACAATACAGCGAATAATCACAAAATCTTTTAAGTAAATTTTTTTACTCATATCTTCCTCTATTACTAAAATAACTAAATATTAAGACACTGCTGTAGCCGTACATCCAACACAGTGCCAAGACACCTAAAAAAGTGGGATTGTCCGTCTTGATTTGAAAACCTTGCATAAGTGAAGTGATTAAAATGATACTGATAGGACCTACTGCTACCGTAGCATAATCCATCCCAATAGCTAAAATTCGCCTATCAGTTCGTGGCAATAGCACAATTATAACAAGTAATGGCATAATTATAAGAGTAAAATAGTTTAAATCATAAATAAACTTCAAAGCACCCATAGCAACCCCTGCTCCCACGCCTATCGCTACGACGTGTGTAAAGAGATTTTTTCTAAACGAACCTACAGAGACATTGGAAGTGTGCGAAGCGATAATGGAGAGACCTGGTTCGGCAATGGTGGCACTGTATCCTAAAAAATATAAAAAAAGTATAATAATAACATCTCCCGTCCCTTTGGAGTAGAGAGGCCCATAACCTATGGTCATATCGTGAGCGTAGATATCAATTTGGCTAATCAAACTGGGCAAAAAGAAAAAAACATCGTGTGCTAGGATAGCCAGTCCATGCTTGAGTCCCAAAAAAAATAAAAAAGTACCAAAAATGACAAAAATAAGTCCTATAAACATATCTCGATTGTGTATGAGTGGTTTTTTAATCACAGCAAATTGCAAAAACAAAATGTAGAGAATATAGGTTATGACCATAACAACGTTGATTTCAATACTGTAGATAAAGTCAAGCGTGTTATTGATGTTGCTAAGAGGTCTGATGTTTTCTGTCACAATAAATGTTGAAAAAATAATGATATAGAGCTGTGTAAAGATAAGAGCCGATAGTGAAATGGTAGTAATCGTACCAAATCCTGAACGGCTGATATGGACACTGTTGAGCGTTACTCGTGTCACACCGTAGCCAAAACTTAAAAGCATGGCATAGACAATGGGATTGATGATAATATTGACACTATCTAAGCTATAAGCCAAATGTATATCATCTATGGTAAATTCAATGATAGTTGAGAGTAAAAGTATAATAATGAAGAGTTTTTGGATAATCTTGTAAAATGACATATGAAACAAAAATCTAAACATTCCATAGAGCGTAATGAGGCTCACCGTCAATGCCAAAAGGATGATATAGCTAGTGGACAAAAGAGTGTTTAAATTTTTGTAGTGTTCAAACATCACAATCGTAACTCCAAAGACAAATATCGAACCCACAAAAGAGATTTTGCGATTCTCTTTGACTAGCGTAGCCGAAACCTCTTCGACTACAGGCATGAGACCCAATTTGAGCCCTTCGAGCAAAAAAATCATAGCAGGTACTAAAAGTGCAAGATAGAAGATGGTTGAGAGACTTTCGTGAAGTGGATATTGAATCACAAAAAATTGAAAAACACTCATCAAAAAAAGTACAGGAAGAATGGTTTGAAGTTGCACTCTTGCTTTGCGTAAAAGATAAGAGATTAAAATTGCAACAGCTGAATGAAATTCAATTTTGAGTTTTCGTTGTTTCATGACCTAGCCTACAATCTTTTATTATTTAATTATATTATATTAAACTTAAAATAGCTTCGAGACCTTGTAATGGACTTGTGACTATTGTAAACATTCAATAATTTTGCAAACGACACGAAAGCTCTTTTGCACCGAGTCAATTTTGAGTTTTTCGGACGTAGAGTGGGGAGATACAATGGTAGGACCAATGGAGGCAAAGGCTATATGAGGATATTTGCTCAAAAGTATCCCACACTCCAATCCTGCATGGATAGCTACAAGAGCAGAGTCTCCAAACTCCTCTTTCATGGCACTGTGAACAAGATGGGTAAAGTCATTGGTGCTAGGACTCCATGCAGGGTAGCTGTCTTCTTTTTTGACCTCAAAACCGTAACGATTCAAAAGCTCAACCACGCCCTTTGAGGCTACTGCTAAGACTTGATTGTTCATTCCTCTAGTTGTAAGCGTAAGCGTTGCTTGATTGTTGGCAAATGCAATCAAAGCCAAATTGACACTGCTATGGGGCATATTAAGCTCACTGTTGTACTCCAAAACGCCGTGAGGGAGAGTATCAAGGAGTTCTAGCAGGTTGTTTTGGGTGAGGTTAAAACTTCCGTTTCGCTTTTGAATGGTTACCTTATCGCATGGGGGCAACGCATGGGGGGCATAGACAAGTGCTTTGGCATTGACAGGGATAGAGTTGCGACGCTCTCCGCCTTCAAAGCTTAGGATTTGCACATCGTTTGCTTTGAGATACTCCACTAGCACTTTGATAGCGTTTGGGATACCTTTGTCAATATCTACACCCGAATGTCCTCCACTAAGCCCATAAACGCCTACTTCATAGATAGAGCTATCGACATTACGCAACACTTCAAAGCTTTGCATAGCGACAATATCCTCACCTCCCGCACACCCAATACAGACTTGCGTCTCCTCTTCGCTATCAAGATTGAGCATATATTTTGATTGGAGTTCAAACGCCACCGCTTTGGCCCCCACAAGCCCAATCTCTTCATCGTTGGTAAGCAAAAATTCACACGCTTCGCCTCTATCCATGAGTGCCATCATCATCGCAACAGCTACTCCGTTATCAGCACCCAATGAAGCGTTTTTGGCTTTGAGCCACCCCTCCTCTTCGTAGGTTTCAATCAGCGGTGCTTTGCCAACGCACACCATATCGTAATGGGCCTGAAGGGCAATTTTGGGATGGGCTTTAGAGATGAGAATATTACTAGCATCATCGACAACTACACTGTAGCCTCTGTGTGTCGCAAACCCTATCAAATAGTCTCGCAGTTGCGTCGTATCGTTGCTGCAATGGGGTATTTGGGTAATGCGTTTAAAATATTCTAAAATTTTAGACATTGTGAGCCTTGCGCAGAGGTTTTTACTTTGTAAGGATTAATTATAACATTTTATGACTTTGTATGCAATAGATACTTTTTTTTCGTTCCAAAGCTGTGAGAGTGCGAAATACCTCTCCCGAGGCGGAATGCATACTTAATCTTGGTGTTGATAGACTGGTTAGCTTATCATGGCTTATCTATACAAAAGAGGAAGAGCTTTCTTGCTAGTATCTGATGTTGTACACTTTTATCAGACTTTAGTCCCACCAAAAAGCAAGATTTAGTTGTCACTACTATCCAAATTAATAAGTGAGACTGAAGTCCCACTTCCAAAATGCCATTATGAAGCGGGTGTGTAAAAGTCAATATTTACCTTTGATTTAACAAGCTTCTATACAATTGCCACTAGAAAACACCGTGGTTAGCTTAGCTTTGAAATACGGTATAAGGCGATAGATGAACAATTTTACTTTTGAGTATCCGTGGCTTTTTGCGTTGATAATTCTTTTTTTGGTATGTGCTCGATGGTGCAAACAAAAATCCCAATCGCTCTACTTTCCTCATATCGATAGGCTCTTTGTCAATCGTATCAAAGAAGATAGAACGCTTCTTGCTCTTAAATGGCTAGGGATTGTTATGACGCTTAGTGCATTGGCTTCGCCTGTACTCAAAGAGGAGCTAAGCCACTCCAAAAAAGAGGGACGGGATATTGTCCTTATCCTTGATAGCAGTGAATCGATGTTTCAAGGAGGCTTTGACCCCAATGACCCTTACCGCAATAAATTTGATGCCACCAAAGATATCGTAAGCGATTTTATTAGCAAACGCCAAAACGACCGTTTGGGACTTATTACCTTTGCTGATGTGGCCTTTCGTGCCTCTCCGCTTACTTTTGAGAAGCGGTTTTTAAACGGTATTTTGAAGATGCAACGCATCGGTATAGCGGGGCGACGAACGGCGATTAACGATGCCATTATTCAAGGCTACGCACTCCTAGAGGATTCCAAGACCCAATCAAAAATCATTATTTTACTCACCGATGGGATTGACAATATGAGCAGAGTCGCCCCCGAAGAGGTCAAAGAGATTATTAAGCTAGGCAAAATCAAGCTCTACGCAATTGGTATCGGAAACCGAGGCGATTTTAATGCCAAATACCTTCAAGAGTTGGCGAGTGTAGGAGAGGGAAAATTTTATTCTGCCAACACCAGCGACACGCTCAAACAAATCTACGACGAGATTGACGCTTTGGAAGTGACACAAATCGATGATAAAAAGGTGGTGCTTTATGAGTATCTCTATATCTATCCGCTCTTTGTGGCTATTTTGGCGTTACTTTTGCTTATCTATTTGCGTAATCAAAGGGGGTTATAGTGATAAGTTTTGTAAATGTGACACTTTTTTGGGTTTTGAGTATTCCACTTTTGATACTTGCTATTTTGATGGTATCCAATAAAGACAAAATCTCACGAGTCTTTGATGAAAAAGTGCTTCAAAAGCTTCGAGTCGACAACAACTCTTTGCCCTCATCAATGCGTAATCTTATCTTTTTTGTGGCTCTTTTTTTGATGCTAGTAGCGATGGTACGTCCTGTGATTGAAAAGGGAGAGAGAAAAGTCGCCATAGAGGGGCTTAATATGATGGTAGCGTTGGATATTTCGGGTTCGATGCGTGTCAAAGACATCTACCCCAATCGACTCGAATTTGCCAAAAACAAAATCGTAGAGTTTCTCAAACATACCCCTACCGATGAGATAGCCGTGGTAGCCTTTGCCTCCAATGCCTTTATGATAGCGCCCATGAGCAGTGACAAAGCGACACTAAGCTATATTGTCCAAAACGTGGATGATAAGTACATCTCGATGAGCAATACCAATTTTACAACACTAGGGGAGATTTCTCAAGAGGTACTCAATAAAAGCAAGAAAAAGATACTCGTACTCTTTAGCGACGGGGGCGAAAAAGAGAACTTAGAGGGGCTTAAAACTATCCTAAAAGCCGACAATATCATCCTCTATACCGTACTCGTAGGCACCCAAAAGGGCGGAGTGGTTGTCGATAGCAAAGGCAAACAAGTAACTGACAAACAGGGCAATATCGCCTTTTCACAACGAAACGATGCGTTGGGTGAGCTTAGCCTTGAGAGCGGTGGGGCTTATATCGTGGCTAATAGCGGTGATCAAGATATTGCTAAGCTTGTCGAAGTGATCAAAAGTACCAACACACAAGATAAAAAATCCTTTGCCCATATCAAAGATAGAGAGGAGCTTTTTTACTATCCACTAGGGGCATCTGTTTTCTTTTTGTTGTTGGCTTTTAGCTCACTGCCTACTAGGAGAAAGATATGAGAAGATTAGTGTGGTTATTGATAGTGTGCTTTGCTAACGCATCGCTTTTTGATTTTCAAGAGATAAACAAAGCAAAAGAGAGCTATGACAAAGGTGAGTACGATAAGGCGATTTTAAGCTACAAAGAGATTAAAAAAGATGCCAAAAGTATTGATTACAATGTTGCAAACAGTTACTATAAAAAAGGCGATTACAAAAAAGCAATTGAAGCGTATGAAAAAGCAAAAGATATTAATGCTCCCAAAGAGTACGAAGCTCAACGACTCCATAATTTAGGCAGTAGCTATATGCAAACCAAAGAGCTTGACAAAGCAATCAAGCACTACGAAGAGGCACTCAAATGGAATCAAGACAAAGACACACAAGCCAATTTGGAACTAGCCAAAAAAATAAAAAAACAAGAAGAAGAGAAGAAGAAAAAAGAGCAAGAGGATAAAAAAGATAAAGATAAAAACAAAGAGGATAAAAAACAAAACGACAACAACCAATCCAAATCTGATAACCCAAACAAAGACAACAAGAACCAACAAAATAATCAAGAAAACAACAACACCAAAGAAAATCCAAACAATCAAGACAACAACACCACAAACAACTCAAACAAAAAGCAAGACAATAACACCACCAAAGAGGAAAACAACACCACCCAAAAACCCAAACCAAACCCCCAGCAAAAGCCCAGTAGCGACCAAAACCAAACCAAAGAGCCTAATGCCAATAAAGGCGACAACAAAGAAGACAAAGAGGCAAAAGCACAAGCGGAGGCTAAGAAAAAAGCCGAAGAAGCCAAAAAAGCCCATCAAGCCAAAAAAGCCTTAGAAGCCGCACCCGCCAAACTCTCCAAGGAGGAGCAGTTTAAAAACAAAGAACTCAAAAGGCTCTTACGCAAACTCAACAAAGAGCCTATGCCAACACTCATGTATCAAATCAACGACAAACAATCCAAAAGGAATCCCGATGAAAAACCTTGGTAAAATTTTATTTATCTCTCTAGTTTTAACCTCTTTTGGTTTTGCAACGCTTACGACCAACGTATCGCAACGAAGCATTGCCAAAGGTGAGGCGGTGGAGGTGACACTCGAAGCGCAAGGTACCAAAGTAGAATTTCCCACCAATGAAGCTATCGAAAAGGCATTGGGTTATACTATCGAAAACGTAGGAGTCTCAACGCAGACCTTTTTTAAATTTTCATCCAATAGCGGTAGTAGCAAAGAGGTCAAAAAGAGCATGAGCTTTAGCTTCTATCCCAATCAAAAGCTGAAAATCCCCGCTTTTGAGGTCAAAATAGACGATAAAATTCACAAAAGTGACCCTATTGATATTACTCTTACCGATACTTCCAATGTTTTGGATGGGCTTTTCAAGGCGGAGATTAGTGCCTCCAAAGATGAAGCAATGGTAGGTGAACCTATTGATGTGACGCTCAAATTTTACAGACGAATCGATCAAAAGGTGATGAAACTCCAATACAACAAACCTGTTTTTAATAACTTTGAAGTCAAAGAAAAAGGTGAACTCCAACCCACCCAAGAGGGAAACTATATCGTGCAGCATATCGAATATACCATTTATCCCAAAAAAGAGGGCAATCTTACCATCGAGCCCGCCCTTATTCATATAGCTACTCCTCAAACGAGTCGCAACAATGTAAACGATATTTTTGGAGCGATGTTTATGGAGAGCAAATGGAACAAAATCCATTCTAATTCCCTAGCTATCACCGCTAAACCTATCCCCCAAGATGCTGCACTTGTAGGCAAATTTGATATTGTGGTATCAGTGGACAATCAAGAGGTGGAAGCCAATAAACCTATTAAACTCAAAGTAGAAATTTCAGGAGAGGGGTCGCTTGATGGACTTGAGGAGATTGAGTACAAACTAGATGGAGTGACCTGCTTTAGCGATGATGCCGATATCGATAGCAACGTCCAAAACGACGGCACTATCTTTAGTACCTATAAAAAATCCTTTGTTTTTTTGAGTGAGAGCGATTTTGTCATTCCAAAACAAGAAATTAAATTTTACAACACTTCTACCCAAAAAATCGACACATTGGTCATCCCAGAGTATCGTATCAAAGTCAAAGGTGGCAAACCCAAAACCCAAAGCGTCGTAACCGTCAATCCATCGACCAATCAACCCGTAGTGTTCAAGGCTGCTCCATTGGCAAAAGAGACCCACGGTTCTATCGACAAAGCATGGCTACTTCTAGCCTTTTTGGGTGGTGGTGTGGTGAGTTTGTTGCTGGTTGTGCTTGTACCTAAACTCAAAAATCCAAAAACAAACAAACGATTGAGCCGCAATGATGAAATCTTCAAAACCCTCTACGCCAATATGGACAAAGACCCACGCATAGAGCAAATCGTACGAGATCTACACGCCCAAAAACGAGGCGATAAGAGTGTCGTAATCGATAAAAAACTCATTCAAGAGATTATCAAAAACTTACAACCTAAACACTAACCTACAGAGAAGGTGGTTTTGCCCACCTCAAAGAGTATCCCCTTACACCCTCTCCCACTCAAACAAAGCAATATTACGCACCGCTTTATCAAAATGAATCCCCACTAAATAAATATTTTTTTTGGCTACCCAAATAGGTATGTGTACAACCTTTGGTTTGTGTCGATACGACCTAGATGCTACCTGCAGAAGAGCTCAAAAAAGAGCAGTTTAGTAAATCGGGCAATCGCAAAACTTTTGATAGTAGCATCAAGAGTGTCTGAGTACGACTCACTCTCACCAACGAGGCAAATAAGACCAAAGAACTCTATCTCCACAACTCCGCTAGATATTTTTATCGATTTATTACCGTCTATGAATATAATGGCAATACGCTACACAACAAGAGATCTTATGATATCGCACACAAAAAAGAGTGAAGAGGTATTGAGCGGTAGTGATAGCATCTATGAGTTTACACTCCACCCCACACAAACCAAAACACTCTATATACACAAAGCTACGCATATCACTATTTTGAATATTTACTCTTTGATTTTGATAACTCTGTCAATGAATTAATTAGTAAGCATCTTCTGAGCGTCATACCCTCAGGGATGTTTTTAGCGTTGATGTTCTATCATTTTGCACTTTTTATTAGCACCCGAAATATTGACTATCTCTACTATGCACTCTATATCATGCTTATAACTATAATACCCCCAACAGCAAGTAAACTAGCAATGCAAAAGGTAGTCACAGTGATAGCCGACAAAGCCACGACGCTTATTACTTCGCAAGAACTCAATGCTATTGGCGGTGTATCAGGTGCAGTTGAGGGAGTTGATTACAGCAAAGCTTTTGCAAACGGCACACACCAAGACCCCGCCGACCCAACGGCTAGTGAGATACAAGCCATCATCAATGCCCTCAACACTCAAAACGACCAAGCAATGAATAAATGCAAAAATCGTGCGTGTCATTGGTGGGTGTTACCCAGCCTACGAAATTGGATTGTTTCATGTCTGGCAATAACAGTCTTTGTGAGGTACGAAGCAATCTCAAAAAGTAGCCCTTAAAAGCCCTCTTATGCTATAATAACCCCATCCCAACCCAAGGAATGACGATGAAAAAACTACCAATAGGAATCTCAACACTTGAAAAAATCATTCACGGTAATTATCTCTATATAGATAAAACCGATATTGCACTGGATTTAATCGAAAACGGCGGAGGATATTACTTCCTCTCGCGCCCACGCCGTTTTGGTAAATCTCTTTTTTTGGATACCTTGAAGTCTATTTTTCAAGGCGACAAAGAGCTATTTGAGGGGTTGTATATCTATGATAAGTATGAGTTTAAGCCCTATCCCGTGATACGGATAAGTTTTAATAGCGGTGATTTTAAGTCCAAAGAGGGATTTAATCAAACGCTTTATCAAATACTTGATTTCAATCAAAGACAACTAGACATTGAGTGTCCAAAAGAGTTTGATATGGCTGGATGTTTTCAAAGATTGATAGAAGAAGCCTATCGACAATACAACCAAAAAGTCGTCATTCTTGTCGATGAATACGACAAACCTATCCTTGA
>DYTG01000130.1:1805-4453 GCA_020726085.1 Sulfurovum sp. | reverse complement strand
ATCATCTGCTGGTTTTGGGTGCATTTTTAGTATCTTTTGGATATAATAGCTACTATTTTTCTAAAACCCAAAGAGGGTCAAATCCACAAAAGGAATTTTCATGGATATTCTATCAAATGCCCAAAACATTGATAATATTTTAATCGAAGATAGCATCAAATCAAGTTATCTTGATTACTCCATGAGCGTCATTATCGGACGGGCGTTGCCTGATGCACGCGATGGGCTTAAGCCTGTTCACCGTAGAATCTTATACGCTATGAGTGAGCTTAATCTCTCCTATCGAAGCGCTTACAAAAAATCGGCTCGTATCGTGGGGGATGTTATCGGTAAGTATCACCCTCATGGTGATAATGCCGTTTACGATGCACTCGTAAGAATGGCACAAGATTTTTCTATGCGAATGCCCCTTATTGATGGGCAAGGTAACTTTGGTTCGGTTGATGGTGACAATGCAGCGGCTATGCGATACACCGAAGCACGCATGGCGAAACTCACCGATGAATTGTTGCTTGATATTGACAAAGATACCGTTGATTTTGTCCCCAACTACGACGGGAGCGTCAAAGAACCCGATGTTTTGCCCTCTCGTGTCCCCAATTTGCTTATCAATGGAAGTTCGGGTATTGCCGTAGGTATGGCTACCAATATCCCACCCCATCGACTCGATGAGATTATCCAAGCCCATCTCCACAGACTCTACAATCCTCAATGTCCTATTGAAGATATTTTGGAGATTATCAAAGGTCCCGACTTTCCTACAGGGGGAATTATTTTTGGTAAAAAAGGGATTATGGATGCTTATACGACAGGAAGAGGACGTATCAAAGTACGAGCCAAAACCCATATCGAACAAAAGGGCAATAGGGATGTCATAGTCATTGATGAGCTTCCCTATCAAGTCAATAAAGCACGATTGATTGAAAACATTGCTATTTTGGTGCGTGAAAAACAGCTTGAAGGAATTTTTGAAGTACGAGATGAGTCTGATAGAGATGGGATGCGTGTGGTGATAGAACTCAAACGTGACGCTATGAGCGATATAGTCCTCAATCACCTCTTCAAATCAACCCAAATGCAAGTCACGTTTGGGATTATTATGTTGGCTATTGTCAATAAAGAACCCAAAATCTTTACTATCCTAGAGCTTATCGATCTCTTTTTGAGACACCGCAAAACGGTTGTGATTCGTCGTACCCTGTTTGACCTCGAAAAGGCACGAGGAAGAGCACATATTGTGGAGGGATTATTAAAGGCTGTCGAGCATATTGATGAAGTCATTCGCATTATTCGTCAATCGGCGGATACTCCAACGGCTAGAGATGCTTTGATAGAGCGTTTTGAGCTAAGCCTTATACAAGCCAAAGAGATTTTGGAGATGCGTCTTAGAAGACTTACAGGATTGGAGATTGAGGCTCTTGAGAATGAGCTTAAAGAGTTGAGAGAAAAAATTGCCCATCTTGAATCGATCCTCAAAAGTGAAGAGGTACTAGGCACTATTATCGCCGATGAACTCAAAATGGTACAAGATACCTACACCGCTCCAAGGCTCACCCATATCGAAGATGATTACGATGATATAGACATAGAAGATCTTATTGTCAATGAACCCATGGTTGTCACCATTACTCATAGGGGCTACATCAAGCGCGTACCTGTCAAATCTTATGAGAAGCAACGTCGTGGAGGCAAAGGCAAAACGGCTTTGACTACCTATGAAGATGATTTTATTGAGAAGTTCTTTATCTCCAATACTCACGATACGCTGATGTTTATTACCAATTTAGGGCAAGTCTATTGGCTCAAAGTCTATAAAATCCCAGAGGGAAGCCGAATAGCCAAAGGTAAAGCCGTGGTTAATCTTATCCAGCTTCAAGAGGATGAGAAGATTATGGCGATTATCCCCACGACCGATTTCGCCGATAATAAAGGACTTGTGATGTTTACACGCAAGGGCATTGTCAAGCGAACCAATTTGAGCGAATACTCCAATATCCGAAACGTCGGAGTACGTGCTATCAATCTTGATGATGATGATGAAGTGGTGGAAGCCAAAATTATCACTCCTCAAACCCAATGGCTCTTTGTCGTGACCAAAAAAGGATTGTGTATCCGATTTAAAGTCGAAGATGCTAGAGAGATCGGACGTGTGGCTCGTGGCGTGACGGCGATTAAATTTAAACTTGATGAAGATTTTGTCACGGGGGCTATTAGTATCAACAACGAAGAGGATGAGATACTCATTATCAGCGAAAAAGGGCTAGGTAAACGCACCAAAGTGAGCGAATACCGTGAGCAAAGTCGTGCGGGCAAAGGGGTAATCGCTATGAAACTCACCTCCAAAACAGGCGATGTAGTGGGTGTCGTATTTGTCGAGGAGGCTCAAGACCTTATGATACTTACAAGTATCGGTAAAATGATACGTGTCGATATGCAAACCATTCGCCAAGCAGGGCGTAACACTTCAGGTGTCAAAGTCGTCACCACCGAAAAAGAGGATAAGGTTGTCTCTATTGCCAAATGTCCCAAAGAGGAAGAGATTGAATCCGAAGAGGAAATCAATCTATTAAATATCTAAAATCAACGCTTATTGGCTTGTGTTATTGCAGGTCAATAAGCGTTGATTTTTGTAAAATATATCAATATAT
>DYTG01000130.1:0-1705 GCA_020726085.1 Sulfurovum sp. | reverse complement strand
GTAGTAGCAAGTTTGATTTTTTTAGCGACTCTTTTTTTGGTTATCTATCAGCCAAAAGGTTTGCAAATAGGTACAAGTGCGATTATTGGGGCATTTACTGCTTTGATGGTGGGAGTTGTCAGTTTTGAAGATGTACAAACGGTAACAAGCATCGTTTGGGATGCAACGTTGGCTTTTATGGGTATCATTATCCTTTCAATGGTGCTTGATGAGATAGGTTTTTTTGAGTGGTGTGCGATTAAGATGGCAAAATTAAGCAAAGGCAATGGGCATCTGATGTTTGTCTATGCCTTGCTTTTGGGAAGTTTTGTATCGGCTTTATTTGCCAATGATGGGGCTGCGTTGATTTTGACACCTATTTTATTAGCCAAAATGAGGATTTTGAAACTCAATGCCAAAACCATCATCGCTTTTTTACTTGCGGGTGGATTTATAAGCGACAGTGTCTCTTTGCCCTTTGTATTTTCAAACCTCACCAATATCGTCACCGCCAACTATTTTAATATAGGATTTGGAGAGTATCTAAGCGTGATGTGGTTGCCTTTTGTAGTGAGTGTAGCGGTTTCGATTGCTCTTTTGTGGGCAATTTTACGCAAAGATATACCCTCACGCATCGATGTAGAACTGCTCAAAAATCCAAATGAAGTTCTCAAAAGTAAAACTCTTTTTCAATTTGCTTGGTTTTTTTTGGCTCTTTTGCTTGTGGGATATTTTGTAGGCGATAGCTACCAATTGCCTGTTTCGCTTTTTGCACTGGGTGGGGGATTGTTGTTTTTGCTCATTGCAACTTTGGTCAAAACGGTTGAGCCAAAAAAGATTATCAAAACCGCCCCATGGCAAGTGGTATGGTTTAGTATCGGGTTGTATATCGTGGTATATGGATTGAAAAATGCGGGACTTACTGATTATCTGGAGATAGTACTCAAAGATTTGGCAACGCAAGGTGATTTTGTGGCGGTTATTGGAACGGGTTTTGTTGCGGCATTTTTGAGTGCTTTTATGAACAATATGCCAACGATTATGATTATGGATATTTCTCTGGCAAATATTGGCAATGAAGCGATGATATACGCCAATATTATAGGATGCAATCTAGGACCCAAAATGACTCCATTTGGTAGTTTGGCTACGTTATTATGGCTTCATGTGTTGGCACAAAAAGGGGTTATTATCACTTTTGGGCAATACAGTAAATTTGGACTTTTGGTGACACCTCCTGTGTTGTTTATTGTTTTACTTACATTAATATAGGGAAGATTTTATGACAAAAAAAGTATTGGTTTTATGCACAGGAAACAGTTGCCGAAGCATTATCGCAGAAGCCCTCATCAATGCACAGGTAGATGGAGTTGAGGCTAAAAGTAGCGGCGTAAGAGCCAGTGGAAAAGTCAATCCAAACGCCAAAAAACTATTGGAAGAAAAAGGAATTTGGAGAGAGGAGTATCACAGCAAAACGCTTGAAACGGTGATAGATGAGGCGTTTGATTTGGTAGTGACAGTATGTGACCATGCCAATGAAACCTGCCCCATGTTTCCACACCCAACGCCCAAAATCCATGTAGGCTTTGAAGACCCCGATGGCAAAGACTATGAAGCGTTTGAAGCTACCTACAAAGAGATAGAAACAGTTTTACTTCCAAAAATCAAAGCGTTTTTTTGGCAATAATGCAAGAAGCTCTGTTGTGATTAATGGATACTAGACTTT
>DYTG01000129.1 GCA_020726085.1 Sulfurovum sp. | reverse complement strand
TGGATTATCTTCTCCAATAGCGTTTCAATCTTCTCAAAGCATCCATTGCCCCCAATTGTGTTAATTTTTCGTACACCATTGGTTAATCTATTTAGACTACAATGCTATTAGATTAAAACAGTTACAAGATGATGGAGTTCTATTATTATGAAGAAAATTTTAATATTATTGTTGATGTTTTCAACGCTTTACAGTGCTAGGGTGGTGGAGACCAACTGGAAACATGGCGAGACCTTTTCGCAATATCTTCAACGCAACAATATCCCCTCAACCCTCCTTGATAGTATCTCCAAAAACGACAAAACTTTGCTACTTGAAATCCAAAGTGGCGATAATTTCTTTGAACTCAAAAACGACAACGAACTTCTTCAGACCCTTATTCCTATCGGTGAAGAGATGCAGATACAAATCATCAAAATCCACGCTACAAGCGAATACAAATTTGATATTATTCCTACTATCTTTATAGAATCCGAGTACAAAGTAGCCCTTCCTATTACGAGTTCTCCCAGTATCGATATCAATCGTGAAATCAACTACGCCTCACTTGCCAATCACTTTAGCGAACTTTTCAAAAATCGTCCCGAAATCAACTTCAAACGCCTCAAAAAGGGCGATACGATGGCGTTTTTCTACACCCAACGCACCCGTTTGGGCAAACCTATCAATGAGCCTAATATTACCAGTGCCATGATAGAAACCAGCGGCAAAAAACATTTTGTTTTTGTCAATAAAGAGGGAGAGAAATTTAGTGATACAGGCAAAATCATTCGCTACAAAGCAGGGACTCAAAAGGTTGCCATTTATGACAAAATGCGTATTCCCGTCAATAACCCACGTATCACTTCAGGCTTCACCTATAAGCGTTTTCATCCTGTTTTGCATCGCTACCGCCCCCATTTGGGAGTTGATTTTGGTGCTAGACGAGGTACGCCTATCTTAGCAGCAGGCGATGGAGTCGTCACCTTTGCAGGATGGGAAGGTGGATACGGCAAAGTGGTCAAAATCTCTCACGGTGGAGGTTATGTATCGCTCTATGCCCACCAAAGCCAAATGCGAGTACGTAGTGGACAAAAGGTTAGCAAAGGAGAGGTGATTGGTTATATAGGCACTACAGGACGAAGCACAGGCCCTCACCTTCACTTTGGATTATACATCAATGGACGTGCGGTTAATCCATTGGCTCACATCAATATGAGTACTCATAAATTTAAAGATGTTGATATTTTCAAGACCAAAATTGTCCAAATCAAAGGTATTAAAAAATATAAAAACAGACTCGTAGCCCTTAGCAAAGAGACTCCCAAACTCCATGTGTGGGATACCGACCAAAAAAACAGCATCCTCTATAAAGAGATTAATACTTTATGATTGATGCTATAGAGGATTTTGGACTGAGTCCATTAACCCATCCCAAATTTCTCACCCCCAAACTTGCTTCATACAAACAAAACGGCATTTCCAAAACATGGGAACTCATCGAATCGCACAACAGTGTGGCAATTTTGATCTACCACAAAGAACACGATACGTTTATCTTTGTTAAACAATTTCGACCACCCGTCTATAACAGCAACGGGCAGGGCATAACGCTAGAGTTGTGTGCGGGACTTATCGACAAAAACAAATCCATCGAAGAGATTGCCAAAGAGGAGATAGAAGAGGAGTGCGGCTACCTTGTGGGCGTTGATACTATCATAAAAATCACCTCTTTTCACACCGCAGTAGGACATTCAGGAGGCAAACAGTTTTTGTTTTATTGCCAAGTCGATGAGTCCATGCGTATCTCCCAAGGGGGTGGTGTCGATAGCGAAATGATAGAGGTGGTTGAGATGAGTTTAGAAGAGACAACCCAAATGCTCTTTGATGAAACCATTGTCAAAACCCCTGGATTGCTCTTTGCTATCTATTGGTGGAGCAACACTATCCGACAAAAAACCATCACTTGCTAACTCTTTTTTTAAGCGATGGGTTAAGAAATACCATTCTTGCTTCATTTAATACTAAACTTTACATTTGCAATCTTCTTTGGTATTTTCAAATGGCATTAAAAAGAATTATGTATAATTAGCTCTTTAAATTGAGCAGGGAAAAGAGATGCACAAACTACTACAAACAGAGACGGTTACCTCCAAAGAGCTAGAGGAGCTTATAGCACTAAGAGCGACCCAAACGGTTGATTTTTTGGCTTGTTGATGTGCGTGAACAAAGCCAATACAATCAAGGTTTTATCTACGGTGTTGATGGGCTACGTCCTACTTCTTTGTTTGAACGCTGGGTAAGTGAGATGTTTCAAAAAAGCCCAAACACAACCCGTCATTCTCACTTGTCGAACCGCCAATCGAAGCGGTATGCTGCAAAGCATCTTCAAACGCCACGGCCTTCAAGTCATCAACCATCTAGGGGGATTCTCTCCTACGGTGGCAAAATTGCAAAACCCTAAGGTTGCACCCTGTGAATGTCATTGATCTTTTTTTGAAACTTCTAAGCTACCCCTCAATTACCCCCGACGATGCGGGGTCTTTAGATTTTATAGCCAATTATTTGGATGAATTTGAACCCCTTTGGGTCAATGAAGGGGGCGTGAAAAACCTCTTTTTGTCCAAACGCTTTGGAGAGGGGGAGCATCTGTGCTTTGCGGGTCATGTCGATGTCGTACCTGCAGGAGAGGGATGGGACTCCAACCCCTTTGTACCCAAAATCCACGAGGGCAAGATTTACGCAAGAGGGGCTCAAGATATGAAAAGCGGTGTAGCGGCTATGATCGAGGCGGTTCGTAATGCTCACAACTTCCAAGGCACACTCTCGATTTTGCTCACAAGCGATGAGGAGGGGGAGGCGACTTACGGTACGCAAATCATGCTTAAACACCTCAAATCAATCAACAGACTCCCCGATTGTGTCGTCGTCGCTGAGCCTACGTGCGAAGAGGCGATGGGAGATGCTATTAAGATTGGGCGTAGAGGCTCAATCAACGGCTACCTTAGTATCAAAGGTAAACAAGGTCACGCCGCCTACCCCGAAAAATCAATCAATCCCATCCATCAATTAGCCCCTCATCTATCCAAAATAGCAGGATACCACTTTGATAAAGGGGATGAAGATTTTGCCCCTAGCCAACTTGTTATCACTGATATACGCAGTGGCATGGAGGTCACCAATGTCACACCCCATGAGCTTAAGATGATGTTTAACGTACGCAACTCCACACACACCACCCAAGAGAGTATCCGTGCTTTTTTTGCCAAAACGTTAGAGGGCGTTGAGCATGAGCTTCGCTTAACCCAAGGCTCTTATCCTTTTGTCACTCAAAGAGACTCCAAAATTGTTCAAGCCATTGCAAAAAGTATCGAAAAATTAACCCAACGATCCACCAAGCTTTCGACAGCAGGAGGCACGAGCGATGCACGGTTTATGGGGGCTTATGGGATTGATGTCGTTGAATTTGGTGTGATGAACGATACTATTCACGCACTCAACGAGTACACCACTATCGCCCAAGTTGAGATGCTTTACGATATTTTTGTTGATTTAATTGAAAATTTTTAAAATGAAACGCTTTCGCCTCAAACTTAGCACCAAATTTATTCTTTTTAATAGCGTAATACTCGCTATTGCATTGATTACGACAGTAGCGTTTGTGCGTCACTTTGAGGGCAACGATACCCATTTTCTCTTTTCGATATTGGTAGCCATTGGGTTGTTGTTTATTTTGATAATGTAGCGTTTTTATCAAAAGGTTTTGGTATATCCTCTTGATATTTTGATGAGCAATATTCAATACATTCAAACTAGAGCCTTTGGTGAGCTTCAAAGCATTGTCAAGTATCAACATCTCCGCCGTTCAATTTGCCTCCAAAGATTTTTTGAAACGCATCAAAGCCATCATTGCTCAAACTCAAATCAATCCTAAGCATATCGAATTTGAACTTACCCAACGTATCATTGCTCAAGATGATTGCCAAATTCTTACCTTGCTCAATGCCCTCAAAGATTTGGGTATCCATTTGGCTATTGATGATTTTGATACAGGCTACTCATCGCTAAGCTATCTGCGTAAACTCCCCGTAGATAGGCTCAAAATCGATAAATCCTTTGTGAGCGATATTGACAAAGGAGAGGCGTACGAGATTGTCCAAAGTGCCATTGTCCCACTCGCCAAAGCCCTGCATCTTTTTACTGCAGCTGAGGGAGTAGAGAGGCAAGAGGAGTTTGAGGTACTCAAAAGCATTGGCGTGGATGATATTCAAGGCTTCTGTTTCGCCAAAGCTATGAATATCGAAAATCTCAAAAATTATCTCAAAAATTCTCAAATTTAAAGAATTTATTACAAAAGTTTTGTTAAAATACTGTTTCGGTTCGGGACGTAGCGCAGCTTGGTAGCGCACTATCTTGGGGTGATAGGGGTCGCCAGTTCAAATCTGGTCGTTCCGACCATTTACTCTCCTATATTCAACACTCATTTTTCACACTCTTATCAACTGATGTATAATACCC
>DYTG01000128.1 GCA_020726085.1 Sulfurovum sp. | reverse complement strand
AACCTACAAACTCTTGCGATGATGGATAATATCGGGTTTGGGTTTGGAGATGTAGAAGCCCTGAGAGTAGTCAATCCCGATAGATGCTACGTATTCGTAGAGTTCTTTGGAATCAACAAACTCCGCAACGGTCTTGATGCCTAGCTTTTTGGCAAAGGTGACAATGGTTTCAACCACGACTCGTAAATTCTCATCATAAAGCATGGTATTGATAAGTGAGCCGTCGATTTTGATGAAATCAACGTGCAAATTGATAATATGGCTAAAGTTTGAATAGCCTGTACCAAAATCATCAATAGCGATTTTTGCACCGTATTGCTTCACTTTAGCGATAAAGGAGGCGACAATACCGTAGTTGGTAATGCCCTCCGATTCGAGTATCTCAAAAGTGACACGGCTTCCTAGATCGTAGGTTTTGAGTTGTTCAAAAATAAATTGATGGGTTTCAAAGTTTTCAATGTCGTTGATAGAGATATTGATAGAAAAATCCATCTCTTTGTTGACAAAATATTTAAACGTCTGCTCTATCATGATTTTGGAGATGCTCTCATAGATGCGTGATTTTTTGGCAATATCCAAAAAGAGATAGGGGGCGATGATTTGATTGTTAGAACCAATGAGTCGTACGAGGGATTCGTATTTGACAATTTGGTGGGTTTGGTTATCGACTATGGGTTGAAAATAGGGGACAATTTTGTTGTTTTCAATCGCCTTTTTTATTTTTTTGCTCCAAAGGAGATTGTTTTTGTACTCTTTGAGCGTTTCAAAGGATTTGTCGTAGATAGCAAAGCAAAGTTTGGAGTTTTTTGCCTCATGCAAAGCCACATCGGCACTGATTAAAAGATCCTGCGTATCAAGTGCTACACCCATGGTAGTGTTTATATCAATCTCGTAACCATTGCTCAAGATAGTTTGTCTATTGATGGAATGAGAGAGGAGATTGAGTTGTTTGATAAGCTCCATACGGCTTAGATGCATGGAGTCCAAAATCACATACTCATCGCCCGACATTTTGTAGAGTTTTGCACTTTTGGAGGGGAGGTTCGAGGCGATAATCTTGCCAAACTCAATCAAAACAAAATCTCCAATATCAATACCGTAAAAGTCATTAATCTCTTTGAATCCATCAATATTAATCAAAATAATCATAGGTGCTTTGTAGGCTTTGATATCTTCGGTTAGTTTGGTGCGATTGGGCAGATGTGTAAGCGAGTCGGTATAGAGCTGGTGTATGAGTCTATCTTGTTTGCGTTCAAGCTCCTTTTTGTACTCTTCGAGTTGGGTAATATCGCTTAGATTGATAACGTAGTTTTGCGTATCAAATCGCTCTACTTTGATGCTAAAGATATAGGCTTGATTGTGTTTGAGGATTTTGACCTTGTAAAAACGGTGGTTTTGCAATACTTTGCTAATCCACTCTTGCTTGTCTGTTGAGCAGATGTAGTCCTCCTCTTTTACCTTTTCAAAAAAATCACAAACACACTGATGCTCTTGGATAAACTCTTCGAGATTGGCGTATTGATCAAAAAAGTTAAAAAAACTTGCATTGATGCTTTGGATAACTTTGCCGTTGGTGAGGATAAGAATATCGGGTTGAATATCCATGATGCGTTGAAGTTTTGTTTTTTGGAATTGCAACTCATTTTGATTGTGTAGGATTTGGTTGCTCATGGCGTTGATATTTTCTACGAGCTTAACGACCTCTTGAGATGAGGAGAGTTCAAGCGGGGCAAAGTCGTTGTTTTTGATACGATTAAGGTGTGCAAAAATGATTCCAAAGGGGCGTTCGATGGCGAAATAGAGGATAATGATGAGGGCTAAAATGACCAAAACAACCAACAAAGAGATATTTTTGATGACAAGGCAACGGTTTTGATCGATAAGTTCAACCACCGAGGAGCGATCGTGAATCGTCACAATATACCACTCCCACGGGCGAAACCTTAGCGTACTTATGACGTAGTTACTCTCAAGAAAAGCGTGTGCGGGAGTCTCTAGGTCAATGGTATCCAAAATAGCCTTATCGACATGGTTGCGACAAATCCAATGGGTTTTGGTAGGCGTAACAATAGCAATGTCGTATATGCTTTGTTTGAAGATATTTTTAAGTGAGCCAATGAGTTCGGTTTGTGAGAGCTTTTTAGCTTTGATGTATCCCTCTTGAGATTGCCCTTGTTTGTGGCTAAAAAAGAGGGTTTTAAACTCCGATTCGATGAGGTAATAGACCTTATTGGAGATGCCTTGGGTTTGGGCTTTGAGCGATTGAGTGGTGTAGCCGTAGAGCAAATGAGTGATACCGTGCGATATAACAAAAGCACTCAAAACACCCAATACCACAATAGGAATGGCTATTTTGGTCATTAAATTGGTTTTGGAGGCTAGATGTTTGAGATACTTCATTTGGGCAACTTTATGATTTGTAAAAGAGTGCGAATATCATTGTGGTGGCTATCGTCTGCAGGGGCAACACCGTAGCGTAGATTGTTGCCCCATGTCTGAGTGATTTGAGCATGCTTGGGATTTGAGAGAGGTTTGAGAACCAAAAGCTCCTCTTTGATGGCGTTTATAACCCCAATAGGCAGCGTTTGGGCTTGATAGACAAGCAAAAAACCCGAAAAAGGTTGGCTTGTAGCGAGGATTTGCAGATCAAAGTGTCGGTATTGCTCTACGATAGAACTTTTGGCACTTCCTAGCTGTGCGTTGCCTAAAATGACTTGCAAAATGGCATTGGTGTGACTATCGGCAAAGATGTATTGGTTGTTTTGCAAAGAGCTATTGTGGTCATAGAGTATCTTTTGAGTCGCCAAAAAACCACAAGTAGAGTACTTTTGAGTAAGAGCAAAGGAGGCATTACGAAGATTATTAAGCGTTGCATTATGGGTATTTAACGCAAAGAGTGAACAAGTATAGGAGGGGTTACCCAACTCATCCAAAAAACGCACAAGGGGCTTGATATGGGGGTAGCGATGGGTAGCCTCGACATAGGGCAAGGGACCTAGCAGGGCTATATCAATCATGCCTTGCCCCAGTTTGTCGATTAAATCGGCGTAGTTTTGCGTGTAGATGATTTCAAACTTAACGGCTATTTTGGACTCCAAATAGCCCAGCATTGGCAGGTATTGTTCAAGAAGTTTTTGGGATTTGACCATGGGCAAGGGAGCAAATCTCACTATTTGAGGCGTTTGTGCCATGATAGCCGATGTCAAAAAGATAAACCAAAAATATCGCATTGTTTAGCTCCATACGAGAGAATATAGTAAATTTTACTCCAATAAGAGTTTAATCTAGCTTTAGCCAACCAATAGTCCAAATATTCGACTACGACCCAACCTACAGCTTTCAATGCCAATCAAAGTTTAATCTAGCTTTATATCTTTGTAGGTATAATAAAACAAAAATCAAAAGAACAGCAATGGATAGTATCAAAAAAATCAACAACAACGAACGACTCACGCATCAAGAGGCACTGGCTCTCTATGATTTAGACCTCTATACTTTGGGAGAATTGGCTCATGCAATCAGAGTCGATAGATTTGGCAAAAAGAGCTATTTTAATATCAACCGCCACATCAATCCCACCAATGTGTGTAAAGACATCTGTAAATTTTGTGCCTACAGTGCCTCTCGTAAAAATCCCAGCCAATACACCCTAAGCCACGAGGAGATTTTGGAGATTGCTCGAACCTCTATTGCCACTGGTGCAAAGGAGCTTCATATTGTGTCGGCTCATAACCCCAATGAGGGGATAGAGTGGTACATGAATGCCTTTAAATTGATCAAAGATGAGTTTCCCCATATTCACATCAAAGCCCTCACCGCTGCCGAGGTTGATTTTTTGGCTCGTGAGTACGGACATAGCTACGATGAAATTCTTGATATGATGATAGCCCATGGGGTGGACTCTATGCCAGGAGGCGGGGCGGAGATTTTTGATGAGAAAGTACGGGATTTTATCTGCAAAGGCAAAGTCACTTCTGCCCAGTGGCTCGAAATCCACCAAAAGTGGCACGAAAGAGGACGACAAAGCAACGCTACGATGCTCTTTGGGCATATCGAAGAGAGAAGCCACCGAATTGATCATATCTTAAGATTACGCAATTTACAAGATAAAAGCGGAGGATTTAACGCCTTTATTCCCTTGCTCTATCAAAAAGAGAACAATTTTTTAAAAGTCAAAAACTTTCCCAGTGCACAAGAGATACTCAAAACCTTTGCGATTGCACGCATTTTGTTAGATAATATCAACAACATCAAAGCCTATTGGGTGACTTCCTCTATCAGTTTGGCTCTTGTCGCCCAAGAGTTTGGAGCTAATGACCTCGATGGTACCATCCAAAAAGAGTCGATTCAATCCGCCGCCGGAGCCAAAAGTGCTAATGGCATGAGTCAAGAGGAGTTTATAGGACTCATCAAAAACTCAGGCTTTATTCCCGTAGAACGAGATAGCCTATACAACGAACTTAGAAGCTTTGAAGAGGTATAAAATGCAAAAACTCCCCATAGGCATCTAAATCCTTAGTGAAATACGCCAAGGTGATTGTATTTATATTCTGATGTTACGATAAA
>DYTG01000127.1 GCA_020726085.1 Sulfurovum sp. | reverse complement strand
TCTTCCTCTTCTTTGGGTTGCGTTTTGATTGTCTCTTCAATGGGGGCTTCATCTATTGCCAAAAGCAAACTCTCCATATCTGCTTCATCGTCAAGTGAAAGTTTTTGGTCGATTACACTATCTTGCTCGTTTGCGGTTTC
Source organism: Sulfurovum sp. (assembly GCA_020726085.1). Lineage (GTDB taxonomy): Bacteria > Campylobacterota > Campylobacteria > Campylobacterales > Sulfurovaceae > FS08-3. The sequence goes on along the minus strand of DYTG01000127.1, from coordinate 4,441 downwards.
ATCAACCAAAAGCAAATCGCCTATCTCTCCTGGCTCTTCTTCGATAAAAATCTCTGCTCTTTTGAGACTCTTATCCTCCTGGGTAGGCTCTTCATCTGATAACGATAAGGCTTCATCCAACAAACTCTCTTCGTTATCATCTTCATAACTCTCATCAAGCTTTAACGTCTCTTCAGCGATTGGTTCTAGCTCTATGGGTTTGGTTTCTACTTTTTGGGCTTGAGTCTCGTGAGTTTGTCGTGTTTGTTCATCTGCCAATGCCAACAATTCATCAATAGATGCCTCATCGGTCTCAATCGTATCAAGATTAATGCCTGCCAATTTAAGGTCATCTGCAAATACTTCATCTGATTCCAATGAGATAGGCTCTATCTTTGGCTCTTCTTGCACAATAGGTTTGGCAGCTTTAGGCTCTTGGATTAAGGGTTTTGCTGCTACTGTCTCTTCTTGTTTGGGTTCTTCTTTGACTCTTAAGGTTTCTAGTATGGGTTTTTTATCGACTTTTGTCTCTGTAAGTCTTTGGGATGCAAACTCTAAGTCCTCTTGAACTTTTTTGTTTGGAATATCAGCTATTTTCTCTTTGGAAACCTCTTTTGTGGAGGGTAATGGCTCTTCATCATCGTCCAAAAAGATACTTACCCGTTTAGGCTTAAGCTCTTTTTGCTCTTTTTGGGTATCGGCAAAGATATTTCTAGGTTGAGGTCTTACATCTTGTGGTTTATGTAGGTTTTTTGATTCCTCTTTGGGGGGTTCAAAGCTCTCTTTGACTTTCAAGATAACTTCTTGAATATTTGGGCTTGTGACTTTGGAAGCTTCAAAACTCTCTTTCTCCCTCAAAATATCTACATTGCTCTTAACTATAATATTGTACAGTTTGATCAACTTCAAATCGCCAAAGGGTGATTTTAAAACGTACTCTTCGTGCCAAGCTCGAATAAAATGGCTCTTTGAATGGATATTTACTTTTCTCTCATTGAGTTTCTCAAAAGTGATTTCACCGCTTACTGCTTTGACAAAAAGCGTTTGCAAATCATCGACTTCGAGAATTTCAAGAAGATCATAATCAGCCGCTGCAATTTGGTTATCTTGATTCAATACATAAAACATATTGGTTCTAGCCTCCTTAATAAGTATTCTATATTTGACTAAACAGAGCTTAAAAATTATTAATTAATATAGTCCCGTAGCCTAGCTTTAAGCCTATACATCCCTAATAACTTAAAAATTATATAATACGAGTTTATTATAAAATAGCTAAATATCCAATGAAAAGGTTGCTTTTTTACTAAAAAATATTAAAATTCTTTTTTACCCTTTGAGAATAGTTGCTATTTTGATATTTGCTACACTACGAATCTCATCAAACGAAGCCGACTCAATCGCCTCAAATGTGCCAAAATAGCTTATAAGTTTGGCTATCGTAGCTTGTCCAATTCCCTTTTTTTGCAACAATTGTGAGCTTTTATCTTCTCTACGCTTGAGATTTTTATGATAATCGATAGCGTATCGGTGGGCTTCATCTCGTAGTCGCTGTATCCATTGCAATCGCTTGTCACTGCTTTGGAGCTTGATAATACCCTCATCACAGTAGAGTGTATCGTGTGCCTTACCTGCCGCTCGATTGGCTTTGGCATCAATTTTCTCTTTGGCAATGGCAATCACATCAAGATTGACTCCTCTCTCTTGCAAGAGTCGTTTGGCTAGATTGAGGTTAGCACTCCCACCATCCAATACCCACAAATCAGGAAGCGTTTCCTCTCCCTCTAAGCGTCGTGTAAGCATCTCTTGCATTTGGGCGTACTCATCTTTGGCTTGGAGTTTGTATCGACGGTAGCTCTTTTTGTCCCATCCCCCCTCATCCCATACCACCATGCCCCCTACTGTAGCCTCTCCTTGAAGGTGTGAATTGTCAAAAATCTCGACTCGATAAGGAAAAGCACTCAAATTCAAAAGATTGGCGACATCTTGTTCGATAGTCGTATCTCTATCTTCTATCTTTAGCAGTTCATGAGCATTGGTGAGGGCAATCTCGATAAGCCGTGCTTTTTTACCGATTTTGGGATGGATTATTTTAATGCGTTTATCAATCTTTTGAGCCAAAAACTGCTCTATCTCCGCTTGTTCTTCAAAATCATTGGCGACTAATATCTCATGAGGGACAAAGGGAATCTCATGCGTATAAAACTCCAAAAGGGCTTGTTTGTAGGCACTGTTGGCTTCAAAATTGTGCGTTTGGCGAAAATAGCTGTGGCTACTGGAGATAATCTTGCCCTCACGCATAAAGATTTTGATCACAACCCCTCTATCCTCATTGCTTACAATGGCAAAAATATCGAAGTTTGCATCGGAAGCAAAATCGATGTTGGATTGCATCTCCAAAGCTTTGATAGTAGCCATTTGGTCACGCATAGTAGCCGCCTCTTCGAAACGCTCTTGGTTGGAGAGTTCGATCATTCGAGCGTGAAGTTTATGCGTCAAAATCGAGCGTTTTTTGATTCCCTCTTTGGCTTCTTGGATGAGTTTGTGATACTCTTCTTTGGTGATAAATCCCTCACAGGGAGCTAGGCACTTTTTGATTTGATAAAACAAACACGCCTTTTTGCCACGCAAACAACTGCTCTTTTGCACCAACGGATAGAGTTCATAGAGGGCATTGAGTAGCTCTCGTCCACCGCTTGGAAAAGGACCATAATAGGTGATATTTTTGCCTTTGACAATCTTGCGGGTAATCTCAAATCGTGGGAAATCGATACTTTCATCTATATATATGTAAGGATAAGTCTTATCATCACGCAACAAAATATTGAATTTGGGTTTGAGTTGTTTGATGAGCGAGTTTTCCAAAATCAAAGCATCCTCTTCGTTTTGGACAAGGATATAATCCATAGCAACCGTCTCACCTAGCATCATAGCAATACGAGGCGAAAGCGTAGCATTGGGACGAAAACTAGGCGTGAAACGAAAATAGCTCTTGACTCTATTTTTGAGATTTTTAGCCTTACCTATATAAAGCAACCGCCCTTTGGCATCAAAATATTGATAAACCCCTGCACTGGATGGGAGTGATTTTACTTTTGTTTCAAGTTGCACGCAATGCTCTCCTTGATCGCTTGAAACCTCTCTCGCAGCTCTTTGGCGGTGCAATTTATTGCAAAACTCCCCGTCGCTGCTTCATGGTAGTAAGGAATGGTTTGCTCTTGCACTTCATTTTGTTTGACAATGGAAATTTTATTGGAGTTGAATATCACCACTTTTTCAACGCTTAAATCATGGCAACGATTGTCATTGGCAACGAGCATTGTAAAGATACTTTTTAACATTTCAATATTGTAACTAAGCTCCATCTTGAAGCCTGGGTGCGATAGGGCGATAAAAAGTGTGCTGTTTTTGAGATAAACAAATGCGATTGCTTTTTGAAATTTGGGCTGCAGCAAAGAGATAAATTTAGAGTAGCAATACCCGCTGTTTATTTTTTTAAACTCACGACGATGGAGGATAGTGGTTAAAATGGAGCTGGAAGTTTTCATGGCATTAAGAGTTTTCATTGCGATTGGAGGCTTTTTGATAGACTTCCATGTCGTCTCGTTTGCCAATGGCTATCACAAAAATTTCTATTTTATTTTCTATAATTTTATATATAATGCGTACCCGCTTTTTATCAACATAGATCTTTTTAAAACCCGATAGATTCATATTGGCTCTATTGCCCAAATCCTTACCCATTTGTGGATTGTGAGCAATTTTTTCTATCTTTTTAAGCACCAAGATAGTTGTTGCATATCCAAGCTCTTTAAAATCTTGCTCTACATCTTCATGATATTCAATAGCAAACACGATTAATCTCTAAGCTCATTGGCATCAATATTAAGTCGTCTTAGCATCTCTTCGTGTGAAATCACTTTGTGAGGTTTAGCAATGCGTTCTTCTATTATTTGATAGATTTTACGATGCTCCATCATCTCTAGTGCCTCTTGCATTCTCTCATACTCCTCTTTGCTCACCATCACCGCTTCGATATGATTGTTTTTTAGAATGGCTACTTTATCTAGGGTATGCTCTTTGATTTGAGCCAAATAACTTCCAAACTTTTTAGCAAAATCTGATGAGGCGATCAACTCACTGCTTTGATAGACTACCATAATTTCTCCAATATATTGTGTATAGTTTTACGGATATTATACTCTTGTTTCAAATCATAATCAAGAGAAGTTTTCAAAAATCAAAAGCCACAACCCCATTTTGCAACCCAACTTGAAAGGCTATTAGATACTTTTTAATGATTAATTATTTCTTTAAACAAATTTGCTTCATCTTTTTTGGTTTTTGTATTATAGAAAAATTCCTTTTTTCCTACAAAAAATAAATTTTCCTTGGTTCTTGATATGGCAACATTCAATCTTTTTCTATCTATCAAAAATGAGGTTCCTCCTAGGTAACCCCC
>DYTG01000016.1 GCA_020726085.1 Sulfurovum sp. | reverse complement strand
TTTTGGGAAATTGTGGGAAAAATTTTGGATTTTTTTAAAATCTCCCCCAGACACTATCTTTTGGAGACAAAAGTGCGACCTGTAATAGCTTCTACGGTAATCGCAAAAGGGCTAGAGTCTTCAATCAATCCATTATCAAAGTTAAAGGTTAATTCGCAATCCTTTTTCATTAATGAGGCATAATTTGGCTCATTTGAGTTTCGCATTCCTATATGCGGTCGTCCATATTCATCAAATCCAACGTGTTTTTTACCATCCCCTTCGCAACCTCCTTTTCTATCAATGGATTTAATGCCAAATTTTTTAGTAATCAATACTCTATCGGAGTCACTAGCATCAATATTACCTGTTGCACAATAGCCTGTTGTTGAGGCATAAAGATATTTTTGATTGTAGGAATCAATGGCTGCTTCATCACGGTTGGCATTGCCCAATTTATTTTTATCTGAATAGACTGTGTAGTACATATTTCCATTGGTACACTCAAAGGGTGCCCACTGCCAATAGGTTCTTTGCCACTCTGGGTCGGCTGCATCGTGTCGAAAATCACTAACCGCCATTCTTTGGGCCAACATTATGTCCGATAAAATGCTATCCATCGCCTCTTGACGTAAATCTCTATCCATCCTTGGGATTGCCAAAGAGGCTAGAATACCCATTACAACAATTACAAATACCAACTCTATCATACTAAACGCATATCTTAGTTTCATTATTATTCTCCAATGGTTAATCAAAGAGATTATACCATTAAAATTATAATATTTATATAAAAGTAAATTTTAGAATAAGAAAAAGAAAAGATTTCAAACCCACATCGGGTTTGAAAAAGTTAAGAGTCAAAAAGTGCTTAAATCTCTTGTGCCATTTGCACATCATACAAAATATCATCCATCGGGTGTCGATACATTGGCATTTCCAATCTCTTCTCATCAAGAATATGACCGATAAATCCAATGCTTCGTCCTACGATAAAGAAGGCGTTAAGTGTACCGCTAGAGATAAACTCATCAATCTCTTCTTCGGCATACCCCAAGGCTCTCCACATATCCACCATCAAAATACCTATTGTACCATCTACGTTAAGAATGAGGTTTTCCTTTTTGCTTGTAGTCAAGGCTTCTACCGTTCGTGCGTAATCCAACAAAGGCGTGGAGGGGAAATACTCTGCTGCATATTCCATAAGTCCTTTGACACGCAAATCTGGATTTTTGAGCGATTTGATTCGGTGACCAATACCAGGAATAGGAATCCCTTCGTTTTTCATATACCCCAAAAACTCTTTGGGTGACAATCCGTTGTCATCAGCATATTTGAAGTATTGTGCAGCACCATCAATAGCTCCACCAAATCGTGGACCAATGGTTAAAAGACCCGTCACAAGCGATTCGACTACCGATTTACCCGCACGCGCTGTAACTTTGGCATTGTGAGCACCTGAAACGGCGGGACCGTGGTCTGCAACTGTCTTGAGTACGGTTTCGATAAAGTCTGTTGCCCATTTTGGATATTGTTTTTTAAACCATAAAAGTGAAATAACATCGCCAATGCCCTTGCCTGTACTTGGAAGTGCTACAGAAGAAATTGGGAATCCTGCGTAAGTTGCCTCATCGCCTCTATCATCAGAGATGGTACAAATGAATTGTTTGCTTCTTCTTACGGTTGGGACAACATTCATTTCGGCTTCTTGAATGGGAGCAAGATGTAAACTCTCGTAAACCTCTTTAATTTTATTTGGCAAATCATTAAAGCTTTGAGGTACATAAATACCCACTTCTGCCATGGCTCTATTTTTGGCTTCCGCCGTCTCTCCCTGGGTATTTGCACTCGCTCCTGCGTGACCAAATTGGACACCGCTATCGTAATATTTTGCAATCGTACCAATACACCATGCGATAACAGGCTTGGTAATCTTGCCCTCTTTGATGGCATCAATGACTTTGTACTCTTCGATACCGCCTACTTCACCCAGCAACAACATATACTTAACTTGTGGGTTAGACTCCATTCTCAAAAGGTTATCAATAAAAACAGATCCTACAAATCTATCTCCACCGATTGCTACACCCTCTGCAATACCGTCGGCATTGATAGAGATAATATTGCTTAGCTCATTAAAGAGACCTCCTGAACGTGTGACCAATCCACACGAACCCGCTCGATGCAATTTGGAATTAACAATATTGCTAATCGTACCGCCCACGTTTGCTATCTTAAAGGCTCCTGGTGCAATACCTCCAACGGTGGCTGGTCCAATAACGACTACACCGTTAGCTCTTGCGGTTGCGTTCATTTTTCTTGCAAGTCTTTCGGGAATCCCTTCGGCAGTAATCATAATCGTACCAAAACCGCCAATTTCCAACGCTTCCATTGTCACATCGTACGCTGTACGAAAAGAAGCAAAGTTTAGCAATACATCGGCTTGTGGTTGTGCTACTTTAGCCTCGGCGGTTGTTTTGAAGGTAGGAATCATAATCTCATCGGGACCGTAGAAAAATTTCTCAAACTTTCCTGACGAGGTAGGTGCTACGATAGCCGCAACCGAAGGCTTATCACGCTTGATGGTATAGTCATAATCTAGCATTCTTTGAATTGCTGTTGTATTATTGTTCCAAAAAATTGCTTGTGTATCTCTTGTAAATAATTGTGCCATTTTTTCTCCTTATGCCTCTACTGCCATTCTTACAATATCCGTTACGTGTGTTTCGGGTCCATAAACATCAATCCATAAGCCCAATCTATCCGCAGCAGCTTTAATATCTCTTAGACCCTTTTCGTAGTTTGGTCCACCTCTTCGCACATAAATTTTCATGCCTATCTCTTTCATCTTGTCAGCATACTCTTCAAAAGCTAGAATGATACCTGTAAAAGTAGCAGCTACATCGGTAAAGTTTGCAATAGCTCCACCAATAATCAAGATTTTGTCTCTTCCTTCCAAATCTTTTTTGCGAGTCATAAGATCCAAAATGGTTTCGGCATAAAATTTCGTCTCACCCGTCGTAGGCCCACCGCTGTACTCGCCGTAGTTTGCCAAATCCTCAATACCTGCCAAATCGGCAATAGTATCGGCATAAACTACCGATGCACCACCACCTGCTACCATTGTCCAAATTCGAGCATCGGGTTTGAGCAGTGTCAATTTCAAAGAAGCCCCTGTTTTGGCATCGGCATCTTCGATAGCTAGGACTTCGGGAGATTTCTCTTCCATACCAAAAGCGGTGGGATACTCTACACTGCCCCACTCCTCAACCATCATAAATCCAGCGGTATCATCAAGTTTGGCGACCATATCAAGTAACTCAATTTTTCGACCTTGCATAACAAAAGGGTTGATTTCAAGATACGCAAAATTTAGCTCTCGATAAGCCTTGAAAAAACCAATCGCAAACTGTGCAAAAGCTGTTTTGTCTTTTTGGGCTACATCGACTGGGATATTGGCTTTGATTTTCTCTTCAATCTCTGCTTCGGTAGCAGTAATAGGAAAGGCTACTTCGACAACTTTCTCATCCCAACCCTCCTCAACTTCCATTCCACCTTCAGCGGACATATAGAGTACATCCTCATCGCCCACGCACGTAGCCGAAATATAATACTCCTCTGCTTGATCGTGAGGTGCAAACGGTTCGACGATAAAATGTGTAAGATAATCAACCGATGGATTTCCTGATGGTGTATCGCCTTCAAAACTAAAATAGACCTCTTGTTTCTCTTTGGTTTTGCTATCAATCCAATTGGCAGCTTTGACGAGCGTTACATCGCCTGGTGCTTTATCTTTGAAGAGTACCAATCCATTTTTTCCTCTTTTTCCAAAGAGCATATCGGGTTTTGCTACCAATGTTTTGGTGCTTAGCCATAAATGATCTATCGCCACTTCTCTTAGTTCTAGTCCATTTTTTACCAATACCGTCTCATAAGCATAAGTAAAACGTGGGAAGTATTTATCCCAATGCTTTGCTAATATAGACTTTGCGTCATACTCTCGAATCGCCTTTTGAGCCATTGAGTTCTCCTTTGTTTATTTTTGTTACTATAACTTTATCATTAGATTGTTGTATCTTTACTATAAGTAATAAATAATATAATGGTTATTGCCCTCGTTGTGTATTTTAGAAACAAAAAAAGAGACTAATTGTGAGAAGTGCAAGGGGGAATTTCGTAATATTGTAATTGAGCAGCTTTTTTGATAAATTTTGTATCATAACAATGAATATTTTGGGCTTTTAACTTTTGAGCCACCCAATAAGGCTCATAAATAGCGTAAGCAAAGTGTCGGCTTTTATCCTTAAAAAGCCAAAAGAGAGGACGATGTAAAAAGATGCTCATTGTACCCAAAAGCAGTGTTGCAAGTGTAAAAAGAAAGACTTTCTTGTAGGCTGTTTGATAGATTTTGAGGCGTACTTTAAGACTCTCACTATAGACACGGTACAAAAAGATAGAACCTATCAATATGTAAGGCGAAAACTCTGTGACAATAACCTGCTGTCGAATCGAAAGCAAAAAAGAAAAAAGAAGCCCCATAGAGGCGATATACCATACAATGTCGTGTTTTTTCTCATAGTAGAGCCGATAGAGTGTGTAGCAAAAATAGACAAAAACAAAAGGGGAAAAAATAGCAGCATAGAGTCCAAAAATGGTAGCAAAATGCCCCCGCGGCAAACCTCCAATCTCCAAATACTCTCCCATCCAAAGTGCCATGCCCACCAAAAACGAAGCAACCACCAATAGATACTTTTTGTCTCTAAAATAGCCATAAATTGCCAATGAGATAAAAAAAACAATAGCACTATCATGCACAAATAGTAACACTATCAAAGCAATACTCTGCACAATCAACCAATTTTTATGATACGCATTCAAAAATATCAATACCCATGCGATAACCACAACAGAAATATTGACCAAAATCATCGAAGTTACAATGCCAGGCAAAAGAATAAAGAGTGTTGTGGCAATGTATCGCTCCGGGGATGTTTTGTAGTAGTATCGTGACAACTCCCAAAACAAAAAGAGATTGAGTACACCAAAGAGATAGTAAGGTAGCCTAAAAGCGATAAATCCCTCCAAATAGGGATAGCAAAGATTCATCAAAAAAGTATCAACACTCTCTTTGAGATACAAACTCTCCGCTTCATGGGGGGAGATAGGGATAGTCATAGCCAAATAGAGTGTAGCCACTACGTACAAAATTCCAACGGCTAAAAATAATCTTTGGGACATTTAGAGTTTTAAAAAATTCCCCAACATCTCATGCCCGTATTGACTCATGATCGATTCTGGGTGAAATTGTACACCGTAAATGGGCTTGTCTTTGATTTGTAACGACATGATTTCATTATCATCTTTGCTGTGCGATGTGACAATGATATGCGAGGGCAAACTCTCACGCTTGACAATAAGCGAATGGTAACGCGTAGCACGAAATTCACTGGGCAACGTCTCAAAAATAGGACTTGGTGCATCAATGTGTATCTGTGAAGTCTTGCCGTGCATCATATTTTTTGATCTTACTACCTCTCCACCGTAGGCTTGTGCGATGCTTTGATGTCCCAAACAAATCCCAAAAATAGGTATCGTATCGCCAAAAGCCTTAATAACCTCAAGCGTTACCCCTGCATCATCGGGCGTAGAGGGTCCTGGAGAGATGATGATTTTTTCTGGCTTCAAAGCTCTAATCTCCTCAATACTAAGCTCATCGTTGCGAATCACTTTTAGGTTCGCCCCAAGCTCTGCACAATATTGTACTATGTTGTAGGTAAAGCTGTCGTAGTTGTCAATCATTAAAATCATTTCTATTGTTTCCTATTTGAATCGTGCAACGCTATAGCACAAAATATTTTTATTATAGCAAATTGCAAATAGAATGTTGTTTAATCAGTCTCCACAATAGCGACATCAATACCTAATTTGCGATGCATTAAATCTTGCTTTGTACAAACTCGTTCATCGTATTGACAATCTCTTCAATGCTTCCTTCGCCATTAATGACTTTGTGGAGTCCTTTGGATTGATAAAACGCTTGAATAGCGACAAGTGGCTGGATATAGACTTTCATTCTATTGTAAAACACCTCTACGCTATCATCATCTCGTGCCACCTCAGACTCCATGGCTCTTCCCAAGATTCGGTTTTTGGCTGTCTCTTCGCTAACGGCTACTTCAATGACACTCACAAGCTCTACGCTCTCTTCGTTTTCGAGGTATTTATCAAGTTCTATCATCTGCTCAGTACTTCGTGGGTATCCATCGATTACCACTACAGGCGTGGGAGCTTTTTTGATAGCCTCTACGATAGTTTCAATCACAATATCAATAGGCACAAGGTTTCCTTTGCTTACAAAGCTATTAATAAGCTCTCCTCGCTCACTCCCACTGGCCACCTCGACTCGAAACATATCGCCCGTAGAGTAGTGAGTAATCTTCTCATCACGCACAGCAATAAGCCCCGCATCGGTGGTTTTTCCGCTTCCAGGCGCTCCAATGATTAAAAACAGTTTTTTCATATTCTCTCTCCTTTATTTTTCACTTTTTTTGACTCGAATGCTAAGCTCTTTGAGTTGATTGTTATCGACACTGCTGGGTGCTTGTGTGAGCAGACATTGTGCTTTTTGAGTTTTTGGGAAAGCAATAACCTCCCGAATACTACTAGCCCCCGACATAAGCATAATGAGTCTATCCAATCCCAACGCAAATCCGCCGTGTGGAGGAGCACCAAATTTAAGCGCATCAAGCAAGAATCCAAACTTCTCTTTGGCAGCCTCTTCACCAATGCCCAAAAGTTTGAATATCTCCTCTTGAATATCCTCTTTGTGGATACGAATCGACCCGCCTCCTAGTTCAACGCCGTTGAGGACAATATCGTATGCAATCGATTCAATATCCTCTATATCTTCATAATCCAATGATTTTGGCATCGTAAAGGGGTGGTGGAGTGCTTTAACCTCTCCATCTTCGACTTCAAACATCGGGAAATCAACAACCCAAAGGAATGCGAATCTATCTTTTGGAATAATCTCCATAAGTTGTGCTAGATAGATTCTAAAGCGTCCCATATAATCAAGCACACGTTTTTTTTCACCCGCACCAAAAAAGACTACATCATCCACCTCAAGTTGGCATCGCTCAATAATGACATGTAAATCTTCTTCTTTGAAGAATTTGGTTAGCGGACCCTTGAGTCCATCCTCTTTCATTTGGAAATATCCCAAACCACTAGCACCAAACTTGCGTACATACTCTTCAAAACCTTTCATTTGACGTTTGGAGAAGATGGTGTCGCCCTTGGGTACCTTGAGGGCTTTGATGCGATTTTTTTTGGGTGTAGCGGCGATTTTGGAAAATATCTCATTGTCGCATCGCTCAAAAATATCAATCACATCCACCATTGCCAAATCGTAACGCATATCGGGCTTATCGCTACCGTACTTCTCCATAGCCTCTTGATAGGTTATGCGATCAAAGTGCGTTGGCACTTCAAAACCGCACTGGGTAAATATGTCGTAAATGAGTTTTTGAGCTACATTAATGACATCTTCTTGCTCACAAAAGCTCATTTCAACATCGATTTGTGTAAACTCTGGTTGTCTATCGGCTCTTAAATCCTCATCACGAAAACATTTAGCAATCTGAAAATAGCGGTCAAATCCACCCACCATAAGGAGTTGTTTGAAGAGTTGCGGCGATTGAGGAAGAGCGTAAAACTCTCCACCGTGTACACGACTGGGAACCAAATAATCTCTAGCTCCCTCGGGTGTTGATTTGGTAAGAATAGGTGTTTCAACCTCCAAAAACTCCATAGCATCAAGGGAGTTGCGTGCTGCTATGGTCACTTTTGAACGAAGCTTGAAGATATTGTAGGATTTTTGAGTACGCAACTCAAGATAGCGGTATTTGAGCTTAATCTCTTCATTGACCTTCTCATCGTTGAGATCAAAGGGCATAGGAAGCGATTTGTTTTCGATTATCAACTCATCGACCACCATCTCGATTTTTCCCGTTTTGAGATTGGGATTCTCCAGCTCTTCACCTCTGGCTCGTATTTTTCCTGTGGCTACAAGCACAAATTGGTCTCGCACCGATTCAGCTTTTTTGTGCGCTTGTTCGTTGTCAGTTGGGTCGCAAACGAGTTGTACCACTTCATCTTTATCACGTAAATCAATAAAAATAACGCCACCGTGGTCTCTACGGCTACCAACCCAACCGCTTACAGTGACCACCTCGCCAATATGACTCTCATTAATTTGGGCACAATAGTGTGTTCTCAAATCAAACCCTTTGTGTTAAAATAGTGCCACGATTATACCTTAAAGCAACTTCCAATAACCCTAAAAGAAGATAAACATCTCAAAAAGCATTTCAACATAAGTAAGTAAAAAGTAAAAAATTGTAGGGAGATTTTAAAAGAGGTCTTTCCCATCGCACGATGCGATAGGAGGGGAGTTATCACTACTTTGTAGCGTTAGCTTCAGTAGCGTCTGTCTGAGCAGGGGCAGCTGTTTCGCTACCGCCAGAAATATAAATAGCAAGTTCTTCGATTTGTGCATCGGTTAATGCAGCAACTTGACCTGTCATCATTGCTTTTGTAGCACCACCATAAGAACCATCTTTGTACCCTTTAAGAGCCTTTACGATATCTTCTTTTGAAAGTTTAGCAGGTACTTTATCGGGAGCAGCAGCAAAACCTTTTTCACCTTTTTCACCGTGACATGCTTTACAGGCAGCATAAGTAGCTGGAACCTCAGCCATCAACATTGTAGCACCTGCAATAAGCATAGAGATTACGATTTTTTTCATTTTGTATCCTTTGTGTAAATTATGTATTAAGTTGTCCCCATAGAAAAGCTTCTCTACAGGGCGTTTAAGAGGGTTGATTAGCAGCTAGGTACGTTGCCTGAATCTGAAGCGTACTCGTAAGCGAAATCGTAAAGATCACTTGTCCATGCATCTTTGTAGTCTTTGTCAGCTTTTGGGCAAAGTTTTTTCACTTCATCACCAAATTTACCAGCCTCTTTCAAAGCCTCCCAGTCGTCTTGCGTGTGTGATGTAGCAAATTTAGCACCCGAAAAGCCGCATACACCTTTTAATTTTTTAGTGTAAAGTTTTTTACCTTTTTCTGCATCTGCCGAAGCTGTTGAACTCAAAAGAGCTACTGAAAAAAGAGCTACAAGAGCAGTTTTTGCGATTTTTGTCATCGTTTTTCCTTATTTTTGATTTTGTAAATGAAATTTTAGCCAACAATTGTGAAATGATTGTGTAATCATAGATTTTTATTTGATGTTACTCCCTCAAGCTACCCGCATGGCGGGAGAGTTTTATCTTATTTTATCCATTACATTATACTTTTCCCAATAGATATCAATAGCCTTTTTGAGGGTTTTGTCATCAAGCTTGGTAGCTTTTTTGACCCCAAAAGTATCCAAAAAGAGATCCGACATCAAAGAGATATCCTTATCGGGGGATTTGAGATAATAGATAATCGCCTCTTTGGTATCTTTTTGGCTACTGTAAATTAAAAGATAGTTAAAAAAAATCCGTTCAAGCGAAGCAGGTAGCTTGGCATGACACGCCACACAGTGCTTTTCAAAAACATCGTGAGCCTTAGCAGATGATAGCAACAGCATCACAACAAAAAGAATTTTTATCCACACTTTTATAGAGCAACCGTGTCGTTGATATAGGGACTCCATGCAAGACTCTTCTACATTGAATTGTAAACTTACCATGTCAAAATCACTTGCGTTCCCCAATCAAGCTTTGAGTGAACCTCGATAGCGATACGGTACTCATCCAAAATGGTTTTGACAATGCTTAATCCTATCCCAAACCCCCCTTCGCTTTGATTGAAACGCAAATAGCGATCAAAAATATAAGGAATTTTGGACTCCTCTATCCCTATGCCGCTGTCTATGATTTCTAACCTATTGGGCTGAAGCATAATGGTGATAGTGCCATTTCGACGATTGTACTTAATGGCATTAGAGAGGAGGTTATCGACAACTCTCGTCGCCTTTTTTTTATCCATACGAAAGAGAGTAGGAGATAGTTGGAGTTTAAAGGTGATATTTTTTGATTGCGCTAAAATATCAAAATACTCTACTCTATCATCAATCAACCGCCCCATATCAATATCTATATCTTCATTGCTCATTCTATCTTTTTCAAGTATAAGATAGGTGAGGTCTTTGTAGATAGCCGAGACGGTTTTGGCGGCGATATTGATACGGTGCAACTTTTTTTTGTTTTTTTCGACCATCACAGAGGTATCCATAAGTTCAATATTGGCAAGTATCGCACTTAGGGGGGTGTTAAGTTCATGTGTGGTATCTTTGATAAATCGATCCAAAAGCAAAATGGAGTTACGCATGGGTGTCAAAAAGAGTCTTGAGAGATAGAGACCAAACAAAGCAAGTGCGATGAGTGCAACCAAACCAAAAACAACAATATCTTGAAGTGTAGCTTTAATCCACTGATGGTCATCTTCTATCTCAATCACAAGATATTTAGCCCCCAAATAGTAGTTATCAAGCACCGTAACGTAGTGAAGTTTGCCTTTTGTGCGATAAATCTCTTCATTAAAAGAGACTTTTGTCACTTCAAGCAATGAAAATATCTTGTAGTACTCCCTATCGTAGATGGCCGATTGAAAGCGTGAATCTCGTGGATAGATCGGGGATTCTTCAAAGAAGTGATGGGTGCGTTTGAGTTTGCGAATCATCTCATGGGTATAGGTTGAAAGCAAGGTGCGTTGTTGGGCAAGTACCAAACGATTTTGGGATTCATAATAGAAGATAGAGAGCAAGACGATGACGACACTACTAAGCAAAATATAGAGCGTCAAAAATCGAACAAGCGATTTGGTTTCACTTTTGAGTAGCGATGAGGTGAGTCTGTTTTTGCCAATCAAACCATTTTGCTCCCAACTATCGCTTCCAAATAAATCCAAAATCAAAATCAATCGTACACTTTTCAAGCTCAAAGCTGTAACGCTCTTGGCTAAAATCGCCTATCTTTTGGTATTGAGCATGGATAAGTTTGTAGAGCTTTGCCTTTTTGCTATGGGGATAGACAAGGATATAGTATTTCACCCCCTCCTCTTGATAGAGATTAAATTTAAGGTTTTCATCACGCTTAGCAGAGCTAGAGGAGACTACCTCAAAGATAATTTCAGGAGCTTTTGTAAGACGCTCATTGGGTTCGTAGCAAATCACCATACTATCGGGACGAACCACCGTATCGCTTGATACATTCCAATCCATCTCTATCATAGCGTAGCAATTGGGACAATTATCAAGTGCCTCGTCAAGCTGTCTAAAGATTTTGCCATCGGTGTATTGATGAGCAAAATCAGGCGAGGGAGCCATAGCGTAAGCCTCCCCATAGATGAGTTCCAAATCCCCTTCCCAGCCATTGTAATCCTCTATCGTGTATTTTTCACTGTATGCAAAAGCGCCCATAATGCTCTCTTTTAAAATAGTATAGCATAAATTTGGCTATAATATGTTGTTAAAACATACAACTAACCTTACGCAGTTTGTCAAAAAGGCGAAAAAGGGTTGGTTATTCTACCGTACCTCAAAAATACGGTTTAAAATTATAAAAGGCAGTAGATGTTTGTAGATAGTGTAGAAGTCACATTGAGTTCAGGCAAAGGGGGAGCGGGAGCGGTCTCTTTTTGGACAGAGAAGTTTGTTACAAAGGGCGGTCCCGATGGTGGCGATGGAGGACGTGGAGGTTCTATCTTTTTTCAAGTGGATAACAATACCGATACTCTGAGCAATTTTCGTGGCAAAAGAGTCATAAAAGCCCAAAACGGTAGCCCAGGCGAGGGGCGTAAGTGCTACGGCAAAAAAGGCAAAGATACCCTCCTCATCGTCCCACCAGGGACTCAAATCATTGATGCCCAAAGCGGTGAAGTGTTGCTTGATTTGATTGAAGAGGGTCAAAAAGTAAAGTTTTTGGAAGGCGGTAAAGGGGGGCTTGGCAATATGCACTTCAAAAGTCCCACCAACCAACGCCCAACCTATGCCCAACCAGGAATGCCAGGAGAGGCTAAAGAGGTGCGATTGGAGATGAAACTTATCGCCGATGTGGGATTGGTAGGATACCCCAATGTGGGCAAATCAACCCTAATCTCCGCGCTCTCCAACGCTCGTCCGCAAGTGGCTAATTATGAATTTACCACACTTACTCCAAAGCTAGGTGTTGTCGAACTCAACGAATACAGCTCCTTTATGATGGCGGATATTCCAGGGATTATTGAGGGAGCGAGCGATGGCAGGGGATTGGGATTGGAGTTTTTGCGTCATATTGAACGCACCAAAACCTTGTTGTTGATGATTGATATTGCCTCTTATCGAGAGATGAAATACCAATATGAAACGCTCAAAGAGGAGCTTAAACGCTACTCCAGTGAACTTGCCACTCGTCCCTACGGTGTAGCCATTACCAAAATTGATGCTTTGCCCAAAGAGGAAGCCGATGAGAAGATAGAGGCGTTTATGGAGTGGATAGGCATAGAACCCAACCATGAACTCCATGGATTTGATATGAATAGGGAGACCAAAAGCTATATGTTCAAAAAAGATTTTGGACTCAAAGCCCCCGACAATGAACCCTACTTTCTCTTGCCCATCTCTTCGGTTGCATCGTTTAATACCAAAGCGTTGCGGTTTGCTTTGGGAGAGTTTATAAGCCAAATCAAAGAGCAAGATAGTCGATGAAAATAGGCGTATTTGATAGCGGCGTGGGGGGCTTTAGTGTCGTCAAATCGCTCCTAAAGCATAAAATGTTTGAAGAGATTGTCTATTACGGTGATACCGCTCGTGTCCCCTACGGCACCAAAGACCAAAACACCATTATCCGCTACTCTCTTGAAGCGATGGAGTTTTTTAACAACTTTGATATCGATTTGCTTATTACGGCGTGCAATACCGTGAGTGCCTATGCCCTGCCCGATATGCGCAGCAAAAGCTCTTATCCTGTAGTGGGCGTGATTGAATCGGGCATTAAAGCACTTCAAAACAAACTCCCCGATAGAAGTGCCAATATCTTAATCATTGCCACCCAATCAACCGTAGCCTCCAAACGCTACCAAAACGAAATGGCTCAGTTGGGATACCAAAACATCACCGCCATCGCTACGGGGCTTCTTGTCCCCGTCGTCGAAGAGGGGCTTTTTGAGGGGAAAATTGTCCAAAGCATCATGGAGTACTACTTTGAGGGTCTTGAGCGTCCCGATGCGATTATATTAGGTTGTACCCACTTCCCCTTGCTCTCTCGTGCCATTAGTAACTACTTTGATGGACACCCTCTCTTGATTCATTCAGGTGAAGCCATTGTGGAGCATTTGGAAGAGACGATGAAGCTCAACCGCTCTTTTGAACAAACCAAACTCACCATCTTTGCATCGGATAATGTAGAGGGGCTACGCAAAGTTGCTAATAGATGGCTAGAAGCGTAGCAAATCGGTAGATAGAATTTTTAGAGATACTCTCAAACAAGATAACCCTCTTAAAGTTCCATATTCTCCCTTTTAACCTTATACTCTTTGGTAAAAAAGGGATCGCTTAATCCAATCATTTTTGCCATCTCTTCCCCTATAAAGCGATAGGAGAGAGTATATTCGACACGCTTAGCACCGTTGGGAATTGCATAGGTGTAGTGTTGCGTACCTTGCGGGGCTATTCTTGTATTTTTTTCTTTTTTTGTTGCCAAAAACGGCAAAGTAGGTTTGCCCTTCTCATCATGCCAAAGGGTTGTGAGTCGTTCTATTTTTTGATCTAATTTTCCAGACCCATCATAAAACTCAACAGCAACAAAAACCCATAGAGTATCTTGACTACTTCTCGTCAAGATACTCCAAAGTTGCCAACTCTACTTTTTTGCCTTTTTGTTCGAGTACGACGACGGTAATATCATCCCCTACACGATAGAGGTCGTTGAGGTCTTCGACTCTCTCTTTGGAGACTTTGGAGATATGAAGCAATGCATCAAATCCATCGGGCATTTCGATAAACATCCCAAAATCAACGATTTTTTTAATCTTACCTTGATACTCTTTGTTGATTTCGTAAACCGATTGCTTTTTGGGTTCATTAGAGATAATGGTTTGGATGTGGTGTTTAGCCCCCAATACGTTCTCTTGGGTTGCACCGCTTACTTTTACGCCCCCTATATCTCGCTTGATGTCAATGGCTACGTCAAACTTCTCAATAATCTCTTTGATAGTAGCCCCTGCCTTGCCAATCACTTCAAAGATACGACTAGGATCGATATGAAAAAACTCCGTAGCAGGTAAGGCTTCGCTTTTGATGATATTAGCCCCTGCACTCTCCATTTTGTCCAAAATCTGAGCCATGGCACGTGTCGCTTGAGTAAGAACATCTTTTAAAATATCAATTTTGATACCGCCTAGCTTAATATCAAGTTGCAACGCCGTTATCCCGTAACGTGTACCGCAAATCTTAAAATCCATATCTCCATCGTGATCTTCTAGTCCCATAATATCGGTCAAAACAGCGTAACGCTCACCATCCATGACGACACCCATAGCCACTCCTGCAACCAACGTAGTACAATCAACTTGTGCCGCACGCAACGCCAATGAGCCACCACAAACCGTCGCCATAGAAGATGAGCCGTTGCTTTCAAGTATCTCTGCAACAATACGCACACTACCATCGTAATCCATATCAAACGTAGGCTCCAATGCCCGTTTGGCAAGGTTTCCATGCCCTAGCTCTCGTCTCCCTGGGGCGCCTTGAAATTTGGCTTCGCCTACACTAAAGCCTGGGAAGTTGTAGTGTACCATCAACTTTTCGTATTGGGTTTCATTGGAGGTGATAAACTCATACGATTGTGCATCTTTGTTATCTCCTAGCGTTACAGTAACAAGAGCTTGGGTTTGTCCACGAGTAAAGAGACAAGAACCGTGAACATTGGGGAGAATATTGGTACAAATAGAGATAGGACGTACCTCATCTAGCACTCTTCCATCGGCTCGAATGCCTTCATTTAAAATCAAATTTCGCACCACTTCACGCTTGTAATGCTCTACGACGTAAGCGGCATCTTTTTTGTGTTCAACGGCGTATTTTTGCATCACGTTTTGTACGACTTTACGCAACTCTGTGCTACGTTCACTCTTTGCCATGTGTTGCACGGCTGCTTTAATATCCTCACTAAAATCTGCAACAACCTTATGGTAGAGTTCGTTATCAAAATTTTGTGTCGCCAATGGCAAATCAAGCTTAGGCTTAACAACATCTCGGAAATGATCTTTAAATTTATCCGTAACGACTTCAATAGCATGGGAAGCGTATTGGATAATTTCAACAAGCTCATGAGGGGGTAGCTCATTGGCCTCTTGATCTTCGATAGCCAAAGGTGTTGCACCAATGATAGGGTCTAGCATCCCCACCTCTTGGATATCTATCTTTTTGGAAGCCATGGTACGCATCTCAATCATCATAATATCTTTGTCTTTGCCTACGATGAGCAAATCTAAGCTCGAACGTCCCAGTTGGGCGTTATTGGGATTGAGTACTATTTTGCCATTAATCATCCCAATACGCACAGCCCCGATTGAGCCTTGAATAGGAATATCGGAGCAAAAGAGTGTAGCGTTGGCGGTGTGAAGCGCGGCAATTTGCATATCAACTTGTGGGTCACTGCTTACTACCATAATAGTAAGTACCATCTCGTAGTTAAAACCTTGGGCAAAGAGTGGGCGAATGGAGCGATCAACAATGCGTGATGTTAGGGTTTCAAAGTCGGAGGGTTTGGTCTCACGCTTGATAAATCCTCCTGGAATACGTGCTGCGGCGTAAGATTTTTCGATATATTGCACCGTTAGAGGTAAAAAATCCTCATCAATTAATTTCTCTTCGATTGCAATAGCACCAATAAGTACAGCTTTGCCACAACGATAGAGTACCGCTCCACTGGCTTGTCTAGCTATCTCGCCAAACTCATAGACCTCTTCTAAATTATTTGCTTCAATCTTAATAATCTCTTTTTGCATACACAAAATCCTTTTGTCATTTAACTCTCACATTGTAACAAAAAATAGCATAAATTTGACCCAATAGATTTTTGGATATAATACGCCATTGAAATTAACGGGAAACGAGTTATGGATTGTAAACATTTTGGTGTGTGTGGGTCATGCAGACTCTACGCCACACCCTATCATCAACAAATTGAACAAAAGCAAACCCAAGCAACCGCACTATTGGCATCTTTTTATCGCCAAAAGCTGGAGGTTTTTTACGGGAATGCAGACCACTACAGGGCTAGAGCGGAGTTTCGCATTTGGCATGAGAAGCAAGAGTGCCACTATGCTATGGGCAATATCACCAAAGATGGCACGATAATCATTGAGGAGTGCCCTAAGGTCATCAAACCTATAGAGAGAGTGATGAAACCGCTTTTGGAGAGTATTAACACCTCAAACGTGCTTAAAACAAAACTCTTTGCGATAGAGTTTCTAGCCTCTACGACGGGCGAAGTACTCGTAAGTATGATTTATCACAAAAAGCTCGATGAGACATGGATAGAAGAGGTTAAAGCACTGCAAACCCAACACGCTATCCGTATCATTGGTCGTAGCAAAAAACAAAAAGTTGTACTTTCACAAGAGTTTATCACGCAAACGTTGTCGATAGATAACCAAAGCTACCACTACGCCCAATACGAGGGAGGCTTTACTCAGCCCAATCCCCAAATGAATATCCAAATGATAGAGTGGGCGATTAGGCAAGTCTCCACAATAGGTCGTGGAGATTTGCTAGAGAGCTATTGTGGATTGGGCAACTTCACTCTGCCCCTTTCACGCTATTTTGACAAAGTACTGGCAACTGAGATTAGCAAACGCTCCATAGCCTCCGCACAGCAAAACTGTAGGCTCAACGCTATCAACACC
Organism: Sulfurovum sp.; assembly: GCA_020726085.1. GTDB lineage: Bacteria > Campylobacterota > Campylobacteria > Campylobacterales > Sulfurovaceae > FS08-3. The sequence continues at coordinate 3,919 of DYTG01000016.1, read as the reverse complement.
ATCGCTTTTGTACGTCTCTCTTCGCAAGAGATGAGTGAAGCGTTGTCCAAAAAAAGAGCGTTCAATCGGCTAAAGCATATTGATTTGGATAGCTACAACTTCTCTTGCGTCTTAGTCGATCCACCCCGAATGGGACTTGATAGCGATACTCTTAAACTCATCGCCGATAGTGAGCATATTCTCTATATTTCATGCAATCTTGAAACACTCGCACGGGATTTGGAGATTTTGACACAAACCCATCGCATCGACAACGCAGCGATTTTTGATCAATTTCCCTACACGCACCATATTGAGGGCGGGGTGTTTTTAACCAAAATTATACTATGATTATATATCCTAAAACGTGGAGATACTAATGTTTGCCTATATTGAAAATATACTCAATTTTGGTTTTTTGGGTTTGGCGTTTTTGATGCTCTATTTGGCGTACTCTTTGATCAAAAAGAGCGCTCAAACCGATAGCGACATCAAGTCCAATGAGTCTGAACTTATCAAAAAGTTTATGAATATTGCTATTGTCTTTATGATACTAGCAGGTCCTCTTCAGTGGGTGACAATTTGGGTTAAAAGCGATGTGGAGGAGAAAGACAAGACTGTACAACTCGCTGTTGCTTTGGTGGACGATTTGGAAGATACATGGGGCAAAGTCTCCATTCGCAAAGATGGCACTTCACATATCATTAGCACCACAGCACTAAGCAAAGAGTTTAAAGACAACGAAGAGTTGCTTATCAATCTGCGTGAAGTAGAGCGTTCTATCACCAAAATGCAGTTGCAAATCCAAACACTGCAAAACAAACTCAACAGTGAAGCGATGCGCAATACCTTAGAGGAGGGATGAAAAGATGAAAAGAGTACTGTTTGCAACACTAGCCGTTGGTTCGTTGTTGTGGGGCGCTAGCGAAGATCTATTTGGACAAAAGGTTGATACAAGCTTTGAATTGGAGATGCAAAAAGCAAAAGCTCTTCGTTTGCCCTACAGTGACAATTATGCTCCCAAAAAATCCGTTAATATACTGTTTGAGATGGTCAAAGAAAAGGCCGATTATTACAGAGGACATTACAATCTGGCTCTTGCCTATTATGAACTCAAAGAGTACGCCAAATCCAAAGAGAGTTTCAACAAAGCCCTAGAGATTCGCCAAAGACTCAAAATTGAAGATGCTACTATTTTCAATGCCGCAGGTTGGGTAGCTATGCAACTGCAAGATTACAAAAGAGCGCAAGAGCTTTTTTTGCAAGGCGTAGCCCTTAAACACCTCAATACTCAAAGCTCCAATGCCACACTCTTTGGCAATTTGGGACAACTCTACTTTTATATGCAACGTTTTAATGAAGCTTTAAAGTATCTCACTATCGCCAAAGAGCAATACGGCTCTACATCGGTTCAAACAACGATTGAGAGCATTAAAGAGATACAAAGCAAAAAGAAACAAAAATGAAAATTCTTCTCACAGGTGCTACGGGCTATATCGGCAGACGACTCAAAGAGAGGCTTTTGCAAGATGAGCGTATCGAGCTTAGAGTACTCGTATGCAACAAAAAAAAGCATTTCACCCTCTATCAAAGAGCGTATTGATGTCATTGAGGGTGATAGTTTCGATAAAAAAGCACTCCAAAAGGCACTCAATGGGATAGAGGTTACTTACTATTTGATTCATTCACTCTCATAACACAACTACAAAGAACTCGATAGAGTATCAGCTCAAAATTTCGTCGATATTGCCAGTGAGTGCGGAGTCAAAAACGAAGATAGCAGCGAACATCTACTTAGTCGCCTAGAGAGCGGTGAGGTGCTAAGTTCTCATCCCAAAGTCCAAACGATTTGGATTCGTGTGGGGGTGATTATCCAAAATGATCATGCCAAAGACTACTTTCCACACATCAAACCTCTATCTTATATCAATGCGGTTAAAAAAGCCGTAGAGGAGATCGAAGCCAATCAAGTACTGAGTCGCTGGAATGACCACGGGGCAAAGTGTGGGACGAAGTACATACCAAAGAGTTTAGCGATGCTATCTTTGTCGATAGAAAAGTAGCCGATATTGGCACGATTGAGCCATCCAAAATCTATCAATCCTTTAACCTCTATCGGGGGCGATAACGGTTGGTTTGATTATGATTTTTTGTGGGAGATTCGAGGCATAATCGACAAGCTTATTGGTGGCGTGGGGCTTAAGCGAGGACAAAGAGATGCTTGTGATTTACGCACGGGAGATTGCGTCTATTTTTGGAAAGTGGTTAATCTCAAAGTCAATGAGAGATTGCTACTCTTTGCCCAAATGAAACTCCTTAGCAAGGCGTGGTTGGAGTTTAAAATCAACGAAAATCAATTGATTCAATCAACATATTTCTATCCCAAAGGCGTATAGGGACAGCTCTACTGGTATGGACTTATACCGCTACACTATCTCGTTTTCAACAACATGATCAAAAATATCATCAAAAAAGCAAAAAACTTGTAAAAATTGATGAAAAAAGAGTGTAATTAAGCTTTATTTCAAGATACTTTGCTATAATTACGCTCACCAAATCACAAAACCTTGTGGCTCCATAGCTCAGTTGGTAGAGCAAAGGATTGAAAATCCTTGTGTCGGCGGTTCAATTCCGTCTGGCGCCACCACTTCACAATCCACACATTCATAACCATCCAAAATTATAACCAAACCCACAAAATAGCCACTTTTAAGCTTTTTTATAATCCATACCAACCGTTTTCTTTTTAATCTTTGATGCTATCCACTTAAAAATTACCCGTTAATATCATGAGTTGCACAGGGTGATGTTTTCGCTTTTCAACTGTAAAATTTATAACCATGCAGAAAATTGTATTGGGGGAAAACAGAAGCTGTAGGCGGGAGTAACCCCACCTAAAATTTATTGGCTTACTCGTACTGCCATATCGACAAGTCGTGTACTGTATCCCCACTCGTTGTCGTACCATGAAAGTACTTTGACCATATTGCCTCCCACGACTTGAATGGTATCAAGTGCTACGACGGTTGAGAGCGTTTCGCCGTTGAAATCCGAACTTACACGATACACCTCATCGACACCCAAGATATGGCTCAAATTGCCATTGGCAGCATCTTTGAAGGCTTGTTGTACTTCGTCGAGTGTAATATCTTTGGCAAGTGTCACCGTCAAATCGACCAATGAGACGTTGGGTGTAGGGACACGGATAGCTTGACCGTTGAGTTTGCCATTAAGATGGGGCATTACTTTACCAATAGCTTTGGCAGCACCTGTGGTAGTAGGTCCCATATTAAGAGCTCCTGCCCGTGCTTTTCGTGGGTCTTTTTTGTCTTTGGCATCCAAAAGCGATTGGGTACTGGTGTAGCTATGAACCGTCGTCATTAACCCTTTTTCGACACCAAAAACATCATCCAATACTTTGACAATAGGGGCTAAACCGTTGGTAGTACAACTAGCATTGGAGATAATTGCCTCACCGTTGTATTTATCATCATTGACACCCAATACAAACGTAGGCGTATCGTCTTTGGCAGGGGCTGACATAATGACTTTTTTGACACCTTTGTCAATATGCGTTTGAACGCTCTCCATGGTCAAAAACTCCCCCGTACATTCCAATACGACTTCGGCTCCAAGTTGAGCAAAATCCAAATTATGAGGGTCTCTTTGAGCAACAAGTTTGGCTTTGTCTTTACCGATATAAACGTAACCATCTTTGACGCTGACATCATTAAATGTACCGTGAACACTATCGTATTTTAAACCGTACTCAATCACGCTATCATCGCCACTTGCATTGATAGCTACAAGCTCAACATCGTCTCTTTTTGCAATAATTCTAGCCACGCATCGACCAATGCGACCCAAACCGTTAATAGCAACTTTTACAGCCATCCTTAAATCCTTAAATAAAATTTTGATAAAATTATAACATTATTAG
>DYTG01000126.1 GCA_020726085.1 Sulfurovum sp. | reverse complement strand
GGAATCGATGGATACACTTTATGGCGGCGATTATTTTTGATGTGAGTTCGATTGTGGTAGCCTATCTCTACTTCTTCTCTCGTTTTGAAAAAGCCTACAAAAAGCTTATTCCAAATGGTGAAAATGTCAAAGAGTTTGGCGATGTTTTGGTCAATCTTATGACGCTCAATCGTGTCAAAAAGTTTGACTCTACCCATGCCGATAGCTTTAATGCGGTCTTTTTCTTCATTTTCCATCTTATGCTTTTGTGGATGCTTTTGACGGGATTACAGCTCTATGTCCATGCTTTTCCTCATGGTGAGAGTTCCATTGGGGCGTGGTGACCCACAATTCTTCACCTAGCAACCGATTGGACGGTGTGGATTAGGGGTGGAACCTATATGGATGTACGCATTTCGCACCACAACACGATGTATTGGATTATCGTTTGAGTGATGTTTCATATCTATTATCAAATTTGGCGAACCCTCTTTTGGCAAGAGGGCTATATCAACATCGCAATAAGTGAAAGTAAGTTTGCAAAAAAAGAGCAAGAGATTAAAAACTAAAAATTTAGCATTGGCTATTTAAAAAACGATTCGCATGGGCAGCATTATCGACTCTTCAAACCCAAAAGCTTAATACAATCTTTGGGCTTTTGTGTTGGTTTTGTCTGTTAGAAGTGTGACACGTTTAATCTTTTGGTTTTGGGCGAATGCAAGAGCATGATTCAAAAGTGCTTTGCCTGCTCCTTGATTTTGATAGGGTGAAGCGACTATCATATCCTCTAGCAGTGCCACTGTGCCACCCAAAGCCGTCGAGACGGTATAGAGCAAACTCACCATACTAACACTTTTGTTGTCTATTTTGGCTACAAAAATTGTACCTATTTGTTAATTTTGGATAATGGTTTCAAGAGCAATGGATTGCTTTTGGCTATCGAGTGTAAACTCTTCTTCAAAATCAAAAAGCATAGTGAGCAGTTGATTCAAATCAAATATATCGTTTAATGTTGCTTGGGTAACGGTCAATTTCATAAAATTCTCCTTAAACTATAGTATGCAAAAAACATACCCCTATGTATGGCTTTTATCTTAGTTAGGATAAAATAGTACCAATTTTTATAGGGTACAATCTATTGTGCCAAAGGGTAATAATTTGAACATCAAACAAGAAATTCTAAAAGCATTAGAAAACAATATCTTAGTCATTGACGGGGCGATGGGTACGCAAATTCAAGACCTCAAAATAGAGCCTCATCAATGGATAGACGACAAAGGTATCGCTCAAGAGGGATGCAACGAACTACTCAATGACACCGCTCCAGAGCTTATTAGTACCATTCACCGCCGTTATGCCAAAGCAGGGGCGGATTTGATCAAAACCAATACATTTGGGGCGATGGATTGGGTGCTTGATGAGTACGATATGGGACATCGTGCCTATGAGCTTAGCTTCAAAGGGGCAAAGCTTGTCAAAGATATTTGTACTGAGTTTACTGCTCCTAATCAAAAACGATTTGTTTTAGGCTCTATTGGACCAGGGACGAAGCTACCCTCATTGGGGCATATTGATTACGATACCATGCACAAAGGCTACAAAGAGATGGCATTTGGGCTTATTGATGGTGGGTGTGATATTTTTTTGCTCGAAACATCGCAAGACCCACTTCAACTCAAAGCTGCTATCAATGCACTCATAGATGCCAATAGAGAGAAAAATGTAGAGTTACCTATTATGGTTTCCGTTACGATGGAGCTTAGTGGCACGATGCTTATTGGTACAGATGCAACGACCATTGCTACTATTTTAGAGCCTTTTGATATTTTATCATTAGGTTTTAATTGCGGCACGGGACCCGATCAAGTCAAAAAACATCTCGCCACATTGAGCAAACTGTGGAATCGTCCTATCTCTATTCATGCCAATGCAGGATTGCCCCAAAATAGAGGAGGATACACCTACTATCCTATGGGACCCGATGAGTTTGCACACAAACAACTCGAATTTTGCCACTACGATGGGGTAAGTTTTTTGGGTGGATGTTGCGGTACAACGCCTCAACACATTTTGGCTCTCAAAACAATACTCAAAGATACAAAACCCAAAAAAGCTACAGGTCATATTGCCCCCTCTATCGCTTCACTCTTTAACAGCGTCGAACTTTTCCAAAAACCCGCTCCACTGCTTATTGGCGAACGAAGCAACGCTACGGGTTCAAAAGCTTTTAGAGATTTGTTACTCAACCAAGACTATGAAGGTACTTTGGTAGTAGCCCAAGAACAAGTACGCTCAGGGGCTCATCTGCTCGATGTCAATGTGGAGTTTGCAGGAAGAGATGGGGCGATAGATATGAGAGCCGTTATGAATCTCTACAATCAAAAAGTCTCCATCCCTCTTATGCCCGATGCAACGCGTCTTGATACGATGGAGGTTGCACTCAAATCCATCGGTGGAAAAGCTATACTAAACTCTGTCAATCTTGAAGATGGAGAAGACAAACTCGATGCTATTTGTAGCCTTGCCAAACGCTACGGTTGTGCTTTGGTCGCTTTGACTATCGATGAAAAAGGTATGGCAAAAACCAAAGATGATAAGTTGCGTATTGCTCATAGACTCTATGATTTGTGCGTCAATCGTCACGGCATAGACCCCACAAACTTGATTTTTGATATGCTTACCTTCACCGTAGGGAGTGGAGATGTGGAGTACCGTGATGCTGCTGTACAAACCATCGAAGCTATACGAGAGCTTCATGCAATCTATCCCAATGTGGGCTCTGCTTTGGGACTCTCCAATATCTCTTTTGGGCTTAGTGCTAATGCAAGGGTTTTTCTTAATTCAGTATTTTTGCACCATTGTATTGAAGCGGGAATGACAAGCGTGATTATCAATGTTAAACATATTCTTCCTATGGCAAAAATATCCAATGAAGACAGAGCTATTTGTGAAGAGTTGTTATTTGATGCCAACGATACTACTTTGTTTAGATTTATTGACCATTTTAGTGATAAAGTTGTCGATACCTCGCGCGATGATGAAGCCTTTAATGCCCTTAGCGATGAAGCCAAAATATCAAAACTTCTTATCGATGGAGACAAAGAGCGAATGATTGGGCTTGTCCAAGAGGCTAGAAAAAGCATTGAACCCGATAAAATCGTCAATGAAATACTGCTAGACACCATGAAACACATCGGCGAACTCTTTGGTAAAGGCGAGATGCAACTTCCCTTTGTACTCCAATCAGCCGAGACGATGAAAGCTACGGTTGATTACCTCAACCCCTACCTTCCCAAAAAAGAGACCCAAAGCGATACCACGTTGGTGATTGGTACGGTCAAAGGCGATGTGCATGATGTAGGTAAAAATCTTGTCGATATTATCCTCTCCAACAATGGATTTAAAGTGATAAATATCGGTATCAAAGTGCATATCGAAGATTTTATAGCCAAATTTCATGATGGAGAAATCGATGCTTTAGGTATGAGTGGATTGCTGGTCAAATCAACCCAAGTGATGAAAGAAAACCTCGAAGAGCTTGAAAAACAAGGCATTAATATTCCTGTTTTAATCGGCGGAGCGGCACTTACTAAAAGCTTTGTGGATGATTTTTGTCGCCCGATATACAGCGGTTATATTTTCTATTGTCGAGATGCCTTTGATGGAGTGATTGCCATGGGTAGGATTGAAAAACATAAAAAAGACCCATTTACTCCACTGGATACCCGTTTAGCAGGGGATTTAATAACCGTAGAGAAAAAAGAGCAAAAAGAGGTGATTATTCCTCCCTTTGAAGAAATAGCAATGCCTCCGTTTGTTGATATTCCAACGCCACCCTTTTGGGGAAGACGAGTACTCCAAAAAGAGCAACTTGATTTTGATATGATTGTTGAATGGGTCAATAAACGCACACTTTTTAAGATGCACTGGGGCTACAAATCCAAAGGCATGAGCAAAGAGGCTTATCAAAAACTACAAGACAACACCATCTATCCAGCCTTTGAGCGACTCAAACGAGAGTTTAGAGAGCAAAATCTCTTCGAGCCTACCATTATCTATGGTTATTATCCTTGCCGTAGCGATGATAGAGAGCTTTATATCTTTGATGAGTCCAAAGGATGGAATATCGATGCCAACGCTTCACGCCAAGATTTTGAGTCTATCAAAAATTTAGCCATAGAAAAATTTAGCTTCCCTCGTCAAGGACGTAAACCTCATAGAGCATTAAGTGACTTTTTTAGAAGTGACCGAGACGATGTAGTAGCCCTTAGTTGCGTAAGTGCGGGAGCTAGATTTAGTGAGTATGAGAAAAAGCTCTACAATGAGGGCAAATACCTAGAGTACAATCTTGTGCATGGATTTAGTGTCGAACTCGCCGAAGCCCTAGCCGAAGTAGCCCACAAACAAATCCGCCTTGATTTGGATATAGCACACAATGAGGGTAACTCTTTGCGAGATGTCCGCATGAACCGCTATCAAGGGGCTAGATACTCCTTTGGCTACCCCGCCTGTCCCGATTTGGCACAAAGTCGTGAACTCTTCAATATACTAAAACCCGAAGATTTTGGCATAGAGCTAAGTGAAACTTTCCAAATCGTACCCGAGCAAAGCACAAGTGCATTGGTAGTGCATCATAGGAGTGCGACCTATTATGCGGTGTAAAGGTTTTAGTACTCAAACTTAGTATAGAA
>DYTG01000125.1 GCA_020726085.1 Sulfurovum sp. | reverse complement strand
GACTCTACTGGATAAATTTTGTCTAAGGTGTTATTGGAATATCAAAAATAGTATCTGATATTACACAACCAATAGAGCCAATACCTTTCTATCTACTCCGCTTAGTGCTAAAGCTTCTATCTCTTCTAGGCTAAACCATTGTTTATGTTCAATCGCGTCACTGCTCAATAAGACGTTGCATTTCAATCTAAAATGGGAGTAGTGGTGCGTTATCTCTCCTATCTTCTTGCTTTTGGAGGGTTTGGTGTCGCTTTGTTTAAATCCCCATAAACCACCCAAAAGTTGCTTTTGACTTTGAAAAAGGGCAAACTTTTCACCGTGTTGATAGACTACAATATAGGGAGTTTTAATCGGTTTGGCTTTTTTGGGTTTTGGGGTGGGATAACGGTATGGTTCTGCCTTGCCTTGGCACTCTTTGGCAAAAGGACATTCAAAACATTTTGGGTTTTTAGAGGTACACACCATCGCACCCAAATCCATCATCGCTTGATTGAAATCATAAGCATTTTGGCTGTCAAACAATTGATAACTCTTCTCCCATAGCTCATTGGATTTGGCATTTGTAATAGCACAATAGCGATAGAGAATGCGTTTGACATTGGCATCCAGTATTGGCAAAGCCTCACCGTAGGCAAAAGAAGCGATAGCATGAGCGGTGGATTTGCCAATACCTGCTAGTAATTCAAGCTCTTGGGCAGTTTTTGGTAAGCTTGTGCGACACATTTGGGCAGCTTTGTGGAGATTTCTAGCCCTAGAGTAGTAGCCCAACCCCTCCCACATCTTAAGCACCTCATCAAGTGAAGCATGGGCAAGGGCTTGAAGAGTAGGAAATTGTTGCAAAAAAGGGAAATAGTAGCGTTCGAGTACTGTTTTGACTTGCGTTTGTTGTAGCATAATTTCGCTAACCCAGATCTTATAGGCATCTTTTGTGTTACGCCATGGCAAATCGTGGCGACCTTTTAGAGCGTACCATTGGTAGAGCTTAACGTAATTTATAGCATCTCCTTGTAGATTTTAAGATACCGCTCACACATTGCCTCTGCACTAAAATCACTGCTTTTTTTGAGTGCCTCTTGGGCAAGTTGCGCTCTCAAATGAGGCTCTTCGTGGAGTGTAATAATAGCTTGATAGAGTGCATCACTATCTTTGGGTGCTACCAAAAGTCCGTTTTGATTGTGGGTAATAATATCGGGAATACCCCCAACGTTTGAAGCGACAATCGCTACACCATGTTCCATCACATCAAGCAAAATAGAACCTAGCCCTTCATTGAGAGAGGGAAAAACAAAGAGTTTAATGGCATGAAGATAATCCCCTACATTATCCACAAAACCCTCAAAAGTAATGTTGTCTAATCCTTTGGCTTGTGCCTCGTAGTCGATTCTATCCTCGCCTTTGCCAATAAGGAGCAGATGAATATCGGGGTGGGTGGTTTGCAACCTTTTCATCGCTTCGATAAGGTAGTATTGCCCTTTTTGCTTGTTTTGAAGCTCGGCGATGTTGGCTAGCAAAAACTTACCTTCAAATCTTTTTTGAATCTCTTCTACCTTTTGAGCGTCACTTTTAAGCCCGCTTGAAGCACTGGGGATAATCTCAATAGCAATTTGCTCACTGATTTTCATTAATTCGTGTTTGATAGCCAATGAAAGAGCAACCGTGCGAAAACTTTGCTTATAGATTTGACGATTAAAAAAGTTATTGCTTATAGGATTATCAACACGTCTTGTAATAATGTAAGGGATTGCATAAAAAAGATGAGCAAAAAAAGCAAATTGAGCCGCTTTTGTCTCATGGGCATGGAGAATGGATGAACCTTTAAGCTTGGATAGATGCCCAATATAGGGCTTGGAAATAGGGATAATCTCCAAATTTTCAATACCCTCTAATCGTTTGACAAGCAAAGCATTGTGACGAACGAGGACTCTTTGGCGGTAGCCTCTTTTGGAAAGCTCCATGATTAACAACTGCGTTTGACGCTCCCCTCCTCGAAATCCTTTGGCAAAATTTAGATGGGTAATCATCATACTACTATCCTTACTTGCTTCCCAAACTGCATTTGGAAATAGATACCTATATTTTAGCTTATTGGGGGTTAATAATGGATTGTTTTTATGGCTTATCTATACGCTTCCAAATGCAAATAGCATCATCTTGACATACAAAAGTTATTACAATATAATTACTTTAGAAGTCTATTATAGGGGAGTAGAGCATGACAACACTAACAAAAATAGGTAATTCACAAGGTATCCGAATACCCAAAGCATTGATTAAACAAGCCCATCTTGAAAATGCAGTTATTGAGCTAGAGATAGTCGAAAATGGCTTATTGATCAAGCCTATTCATACTCTCAAAAGAGTCTATTGGCAAGAGAATATCAAAAGCATACTGGCTCAACACCACAATAAAAAAGATAGCACTACCATTGATGAGTGGTTAGATGATAGCGATTTGGAAGATTATCAATGGTAGAGGTTTGTCGATTTGATATTGTTTTGGTCAAACTCAATCCCACCATTGGCTCAGAAATTCAAAAAACTCGACCCTATATTGTCATCTCTCCTGATGAGATGAATGCTCTAAAGACCCTCATCATAGCACCTATGACGACCAAAGGGTTTGATTTTATTTTTCGACCCAAAATAACATTTGATAACGAAGAGGGCTTGGTACTTTTGGATCAACTAAGAGCTATTGACAAGAGCAGAATAGTCAAAAAAATCGGTAAAGTAGATACCAACAAAGCCAAAGAGATAACGCAAATGCTTGTTGAGATATTTGAGTATTAGATTAGTGGTGGTTTGGTTTTGGATTCCCATAGGGCATTACTGGAGCTTTGCAACGAGGACAATATCTATCTCTTGCTTATCTGCCATTGCTCTCTCCTTGAGTACCTTTTTTCTAATTTTAACTTAGTTTGGTTAAAAAGTAATCAATAGAGCCGTAGAGTTGCACAATAAAAAGATTATAGCAGTTGAAAATTGAGTTTTACGCTTCAAGAAATCCTAAAAGATGCATATCAGGTATCCAGCCTATCATAGGTTCATCAATTGTTCCATTTTGAGTTACGATAATGTCTTTGCACTTTTGACACGCTTCAAGCCTATTCTTTGCTTGTAAAATTAAAGTATCTTTTGAGACAATAACAAAAGATGCGTTGAGAGTAAAGAGATGATTTTCGGCTTTGTAGGCATCCAAAAAATCTTCGAGAGTCACTTGCGAAGCCTCTTTGTCGCTTTGTGCAAGAAATTTAGTAATTTTACTCTCATGTATAACAAAGCAAATTTCTCCCTTATTATTAATCATAGGCAAACGTGACACATGGTATCTTGTAAGTGTTTCGATAAGTTCGCTTAGCATAATCTCTTTTTTGTCGTCGGTTGTCATTTTGAAAGATGTCATAGCATAGGGTGTAATCATAATACTATCGACATAGGCTTGTGTTTTTTGCTTCATTGAGAGTTTTTGCACCATACTGCCTACTTGTGCATTGGCGCTCTCAAAGTTCTCTTTTCCAAAATAAAATGCCAATACCGTCCCTATCCATGAAGCAAATACAGGCAAAGTTGCGTTAAAAACCATCATCGCATCATTTTCATTATTACTTTTTGATATTGCAATAATACCCAAAACAACAATCGCCAAAATCGAAAGCCCCAATACCAAATAGGCTAATTTGTTGCGTGAAAATTGTGTTGTACCTTGATTATCATCACCCATCACTGCTCCTTTTATAAAATTCTTTTATTATACCATAACTATTTTTTGAGATATTGTAACTGTTTGCCTTTAAGTCGCATTAAATCACCAAATATATTTTTATAAATGTTACAATGAGGACTTTTGGCTTGATAGTGACCGATATGATTAAAAGTCTCCAATGGACAACCGCCTTTACAGTAATAGCGAATGTAGCACTCTTGGCACTCATGGATACTATCAACATCAAAACTTCTTACAAACCGTGTATCGGCTTGAATCTTTGCAATAGGGTCTTCGTCGTGATAAGTTGCCACAGGTTTATCCATTTGCATTTGGCATTTTGATATTGAACCATCGACATTAAAAACAAGATAATTCTCTCCAGCACCGCACGTTTTATGCCTAGCCTCCAAACTCATCTCATCAAAAATATCATCAACGGGTATAGAGTTTGGATTATCCTCTATCGCTTTAAATATCTTTTTCATACCTGCGATAATCTTATCTTCTTGCAACACACTATCTTTGCTATAGATATTGGTACGAGATAGATTGATTTTAAAATTGAGTGACTCTTTTTGAATAAACTCTATAAAACTCTCCAAACCATCAATATTATAGTTATTGACTACTATACTAATATTGGGTTTCACACCGCAATCCAACGCCAATTTGATAGATTCCAACACATCATTACTTGATGATTTTCCATTGACATAAGGTCTTGAATTAGCACCGTAGCCATCATAAGAGATTGTAATATTTAATTTTAGTTCTTTGATTGTGTGAAGTTTTTGTTTATCTAACAGTGTACCGTTGGTAATAATAAGTTCATGCAAATCTATAGAGTAGATTTGAGATAATTTTTTTGCGTAATGGACTATCTCCAAAAGCCTATCCCATTCAATCAACGGCTCACCACCTGCGTATTTAACTCCTATCTTTGTCGATTGATATTTGATAGCACTAGCAAAA
>DYTG01000124.1 GCA_020726085.1 Sulfurovum sp. | reverse complement strand
GCTACTTTTTATACTCCCTAGCTGCTAATACTGCTTTGTAGGCATCGATTTTGCCGTAGGCGTATTGGCGGTTCCATCCTGCGATGTACTCTACACCTCCTATCTTTTGGGCGTTGGTGATGATGATTTCACGCACCTCTTTGGGTGTGAGATCGGGATTGACGCTAAGCATCAAGGCTACTACACCTGAGACAATAGGAGCCGATGCTGATGTGCCTGAAAAAAAGGTGTATCCATTTTCCAACATCCCCTCACGTAAACCCAACTGATGCGTTCCGTAATCATCGGTTGCGACGATACCAATACGCTCACCAGCTGGAGCTAAAATATCAATACTATCGCCGTAGCTTGAGTAGGAGGATCGGGTGTTGGATTCGCTACTTGACCCCACTCCCAAAACAAAAGCGAGTTCGGATTCATCATCAATACCATAACGATCCAAACTGTAGCCATCGTTACCCGAAGCAAACACCACGACAATACCCTCATCGTAAAGCTCTTTTATTTTGTGAGCAACAGCGTCAGAGACATTGTTGGTACCCCAACTGCAATTAATCACTCTAGCCCCACTCTTTTGGGCATACTCAAAGGCTTTGAGCGTATCGGCATCGGTAGTGAGTTGGCTATCTTGAATCAACACAATTTTTGCTTTGGGAGCGACTCCTATCGTACCTACACTGTTGGAAACAGCCGCCACAATACCCGCAACAGCCGTGCCGTGCGTACCAAGCTCCTCGCTTAAAATTTCACTGTTTTCATTGACTACGCTGTAGGTTAAAACGATATTATCTTTTAAATCCTCATGATTGACATCAAATCCATTGTCGATAATAGCAATCAACACCCCCTCCCCTTTGGTAATCTCCCACGCTTTGGCGACATTGGCTGAAGAGTCTTTGGCGATAGCGTAGTTGTATCCAAAAGTGCGATTAGTGGGTGCTTCGATATGCCATAGATATTGTCGGTAGGGGTCTTGTAGCTTAGCCTTCTTGCCATCATACAACAAAGAGCTATCAATAAGAGGTTTTGGGGTTGTGTTTGCGTCGTTAGAGGTTGTAGCACCCCCACCCCCACAAGCGACCAATCCAAAAGCCAAAAAGAGCATATAGCCTAGATTCTTCATCGTGTTTGTTTCTCTTTGATAAAATTTGGATGAGATGATGTAACACCCTCTTCAAGATAGATTAAAGCGGCGATTTCAAAAACCCTATCCTTTGGGGTCACTTTGCATCGATAAAAACGATTGCCTATCTTTTCGACGACATCAATAGGATATTTTGCGACTAGTGCATCAATATTTTGCGTTTCAATAATAATCTCATCGCCTACTCCCACGGTTCTATTGTGTTCATCCACAAAGGTATCAACCGACAAATGCGAACGCAAAGAGGTCTCTTGTTTGGTGAGATATACTTTTTGAGCGTTTTGGTAGTAGAAAGTTTGCGGATATAAAAACGAGGAGAGTATCAAAAGAGGAAATATCTGTTTTCTCATAATTGTTCTTTCATTTATTGCTCTCCTTTGCAAGAAGTAAAGCTCCTTGCAAACTCCTCTCACTAAAGCTTCAGAGAAACCTTTATGATTTTGAGGGATTAAAATTTCGTCCCCATTGAAAACTCAAAGGTACTTGTAGCATCACCCGTCTCATCATCCAAAGCTTTGGCAAAGACGAGATTGATAGGACCAAAGCCCGATTGCCATTCGATGACCACACCTGATGAACTTCGTTTGATCTCATCGAAGCTATCTTCACCTATCATACCGTAGTCATAGAAACCTGTTAAACGCATTTTGGCTTCGGTGGAGAGCGGAATACTCGCTTCGATACTGGTTGTGAAGTTTTGAAGTCCCCCTGTTCGTCTGCCCAATGTATCTCTAGGAGAGAGTGAGTAGGCGTTGTATCCCCTCAAACTTCCGATACCACCCATAAAGAGTTTTTCAGCAATTGGCACATACCCCTCATCAGTAATGTAATTGATTCTGGCTTTGTATCGCAAAATCAAATCGTAATCAATAATATCTTGGAAACCGTAATAAGCACCAATTTTTGCTTTGTATTTGATAAACTCCGCATCTCCGCCCAATCCAGCGTATTCGATGTTGAGTCCCGCAATAATACCCTCGCGTGCTACATAAAAATCATCGGTGTTATCGAAACTAAACCCAATAAGTCCTGCACTTTTGATATAGGTACCTGTAAAAATAGGGTCAATTACCCCTCCACCCACAGCATTGGGATTGGCTACATTATCGGCTGCGTGGAAATCGGTATCGACATAGGCGTATCCCAATGAAGCGTAGAAGTTTCGAGTGAGCTGTTTACCCACTGCAATGCTTCCACCAAGTTGCTCTTGATCGTAATCAATATACTCATAGTCTCGTTTATAGAGATTAAGCGCCAATGAGTATTCACTATCAAAGATTCTTGGGTTGGAGAAGCCTACATTATAGTTGGTTGAAACCTCTGAAACATCAAATCCTAGACTCGCCGCAATCCCTGTACCAAAGATGTTTTTATCCGATACACTCGCATTGAGCATAAACCCTTCGTAGCTTCCGTATCCACCTCCAGCGGTAATACTACCTGTAGCAGTCTCTTCGACTTTGACGTGCAAATCGACTTTGTCGGTCGAGACACGCTTGGGAGTAATATCGATTTTTTCAAAAAACCCTGTACGTCCCAAAGCACTTTTGGAGTCTTTGAGATCGGTATAGTTATAGGTATCACCTGGAGCAAGATAGATGTAGCGTCTAACTACGCTATCTTTTGTCGCACTGTTTCCTGAAATGATAACGTCATTGATTTTGACTTGATCACCCGCAGCGACTTGATAGGTTACGCTTACTTTTTTGTTTTGGGTATCTTTTTGGAAATTTGGCACGATTTGGGCGTTGGCGTATCCCAAATTTCCTACTTGTTCGGTGAGGTATTTAATATCTTGTCGTACTCTTTCGATATTAAAGACACGCCCTGTTTGAAGCCTAAACTCATCTTTATCGACGGTGAGTCCTGGTACATTTTGCATAATATCGACACGTGCAACACGGTATTGTACCCCTTCATTGACGACATAGTTTACCTCGGCGTTGTAGGTACCAAAATCGACACGCATGACAGGTTTGCTCACAGTTGCATCGAGGTATCCTTTTTCAAGATAGGCATCTCTTGCACGGTAAGCATCGTAGGAGAGCTGATCGACATTGGCATCTCCGCTGTTACGTCCTGGCAAAAAGCCCAACACTTCACTCTCTTTGTTGGCTACTTTTTTCTCAATTTCGTTTTTGCTTAGATTTTTTGCCCCTATGAAATTGACTTTTTTGATATTAATCTTCTCGCCCTTATTGACTTTGAAGGTCAATGCCATACCGTCGTTGATTTTTTTCTCTTCGATAGTGACAACCGTATCGTAGTAACCCTCTGATTCAATTTTTTTGGCTAGTGTTTGTTTGGCCTTTTCGATGGTGATTTTGTCGTAAAAATCGCCTCGTTTGAGTCCTACTTGCTCCAATGCCTTGACACCATCTTCTTCGCTGCCGTATCCCTCTACTTTGATATTGGTAATGGCATTTTTCTCTTTGACGTGATAGACTAAACCGCCGCCGCCTCTGTTTTCGACATAAACATCGCTAAAGTAGCCCTGAGCAAAAAGTTTTTTGACCGACTCATTGACACGTCGAGGATCCAATGGATCGCCTACATGAATATCGGCAACCCCTTTGGCTACCTCTGGTGATAAATGCACAAGGCCATCAAATTTGATACTTGTAACCTTTTGCCCCATCAAGAGCGAACCTGCAACAAGTGATAACGCTATAATTTTCTTCATAAAACACACACTCTCTTATAGAAAAATTTTAAAAATAGTGTATCTATTTTTGGCTAAAAAGTTCATAATAAAGACTTAAAAATATCAAATTAACCCCAATAATAACAAAATGAATGCAATCTAATGCAAATGCAGTTTAAGGACGAGGCTCACTCCAACCCCTACCCTCCTCATCTGTGCGTTTTTTTTGCTTTGTGTCATCTTTGCGGTGGGATTTGCAATAGATATAGGGGTTGGTTTTGAGGTGGGTGATTTTCTTTTGAATATCGTGTTTGAATTTAATAGAAGCTGATTTTTTATCTTGTCTCATTACGAAATGGGGAGCTTTGGGACGAGGCAAAAATGCAATAAGCTTGAAAAAAAGTCTAATTAAGTGTATAATTATTCTATAAATTAACTAGGAAATTATATGGTACAATATGCATAAAATGAACTTCTCTCTATTACGGACTTTACAACGAATCTTCCCAAATTAAAGATAACTTAAAGCACTTAAGCCCCCTAGTGTAGGGCTTTGCAGAGCGAAATGACAAAATAATTTTCCGTGACTACACTAAAATATTCATAAGAAAATAAGATATAATAATCACTTATAAGCCCTAAGCATAGAGGATTTGCTTGGCTTACGCACGGAAAATTTTAAGCATTCCCCATAGATAGGGCTTTTGATGGGTAATTTGACGGGAAGATTCGTTACAAAGCAAATTAGCAGTATCATTAAAAATATTAAAAATAGAACCGTTGATAAGATGGGAATACTCAAAAATAATCGTTTGGAAGTCGTTGTTATCTCCACAGAGGAGTATGCCAGACTCAAAGAGCTAGAGATTACACTTGAAAAGCAGAGACTCCAAACTACTTTAAACGAGTATCAAAAAAAATGTCCAAGT
>DYTG01000123.1 GCA_020726085.1 Sulfurovum sp. | reverse complement strand
TTTTTTGTGAGCGGGACTGATAAGCCGCTCAAAAGCCGATAGAGCATCCCGTACATTGGATACATCAAAATCTCGTCCTAGCTTTATCCATGCAGAGAAGAGATTGTCATAAGCGATAAAAAACCAATATTTTCTTTGAAATACCCAACTGTTTCACTATCATCTTCTCTTAAGCTTACTAAATCCTCTTTGGCGTACCCCTCTTTGAACGTAAACTGCTCCTCTTTGTCGCAAAGGTATTTGTAAAATATAAATCCTAAAATATAATCTTTGTACTCGTTTGCCTCTATTTTTGATCACATTTGATTGGCAGATTCCCAAATCTTGGCGGCTAATTGTTGTTTGTTCATCTATCTTTTCCCCTATCTAAACAATCTATAGTTGTGAGATTGTTGCGTATCTATTTAGCAACACTCTATTTCAATTGCGAAATCAATACCCCCTCGATAATCTTATCAATATCGCCATCAAGTATCGCTTCGACGTTGGAGTAGGCTTTGTGGCTTCGGTTGTCTTTGACTTGTTGGTAGGGGGCTAGGACATAGGAGCGGATTTGATGCCCCCAGCCAATATCGGATTTTTCTATTCCATCGAGTTTGGCTTGTTTGAGTTCGCTTTCGTACTCATAGAGGCGAGATTTGAGCATCTTCATCGCTGTAGAGCGGTTTTTGTGTTGGCTTCTGTCGTTTTGGCACTGTACCACGATGCCCGTTTTGATATGCGTAAGGCGAATGGCGGACTCGGTCTTATTGACGTGTTGCCCTCCTGCTCCACTGGCACGATAGGTATCTACCCGTATATCTTTATCCTCTATCACGATATCAATATCATCTTCAATCTCAGGCGAAACCATCACTGAAGTAAACGAAGTGTGGCGTTTGGCGTTGCTATCAAAGGGAGAGATACGCACAAGCCTATGGATACCGTTTTCGGTTTTGAGGTAGCCGTAAGCGTTTTCGCCTTTGATGATGAAGCTCACATCTTTAATCCCTGCCTCATCGCCTACTTGATAATCAAGCTCTTCTACCTTGAAGCCGTGACGCTCACTCCATCGCAAATACATACGATAGAGCATACTTGCCCAATCTTGCGACTCCGTACCTCCTGCACCTGGGTGAATGGTGACAATAGCGTTGTTGCCATCGTGTTCACCTGAGAGCATCATCTCAATCTCTAGCGATTCAATCCCCTCATTGAGATGGGAAGCCTCATCGTAGAGAAGTTCAAGCGTCTCCTCATCGTTGTCGCTTTTTGCCAAATCAAAATACTCTTTGGCATCATCGATAGCACTTTGGGCGTTGTTAAACTTCTCCACCAGCTGCTCTAATTTTTTCTTCTCTTGCGATATTTTTGAAGCATTGGTAGCATCGATCCAAAAAACGGGGTCTTGCACCATGGCTTCAATCTCATCGAGACGCTCTTGAGCCTGAGCGGGTTTGATAATGTTTTTGATATTTTCTACTTTGGTAGTTAGTTGCTTTAGCAGTTCTCCATACTCATACGAGTCCATAAATCATTCTCACCT
The DNA here is from genome assembly GCA_020726085.1 of Sulfurovum sp. Classification (GTDB taxonomy): domain Bacteria; phylum Campylobacterota; class Campylobacteria; order Campylobacterales; family Sulfurovaceae; genus FS08-3. The sequence goes on along the minus strand of DYTG01000123.1, from coordinate 3,296 downwards.
TAATCTATAATTTAAAAATTGATTATATCTTAAGAGTGCTTTTAGTCTCATTGAAGCCTCCAAAGAGCCTTATCGTTTCTTGCTCCCATCACTCGTTCCACCTCGGGAGAGCTGGAACGAGAAACAGTAGGGTGTTAATTTATTACACCTGTCAAGTTTCACCAACTTATACTTTTAATATTTCACCAAAATTTGTTATACTTACTCTATAGTAGAATAGAATTTTTCAAGGATTGATGATGCAAACGATTGAACTCAAAATCAAAGAGGGAGCGTACGATAAGATTGTCTATTTGTTGGAGCATTTTAAAGATGAATTGGAGATTATTTACCACAACACTACGCAAAACAAATAACCCAGCAACACTCCACCATCTCAACACCTTGATAAAGAGATAAAAAATTTAAAAGTAGTCAATCAAAAAGGGGCAGATGAGACAGCCCTATTTATCAAAGAGATCAATCAAACCTTTGGCAATGAGTACCAAAAGAGCAATTTGGGCAATATTAGAGATTACTATCAATGATATTAGTGTTGTTAATATTGCCTATATTTTGAGGAAAAAGTTTAGCTTAGATGAAATCGTACTTTTGTATCAAAGAGACTCAAGCACACTTAATCATCACCGATAATATAGATGACTTTAAAGCCTCCAATAGAGAGGTGATAACGGCTAAAGAGTTCTATGTAAAGTATATAGAGGAGTAGAGATAACTCTTTTTGACGGTTGATAAACATCTTTAGCCTTTATTCGTTTTTGTATTATAATAATATCAAAACGATACTTAACGCCAAGAGGGGCTCAATTGCCCTCCAAACATATTTCGTATTCTATATAGTAGAGTGCCTCTTTGAGCATATTGTCATTGGGGTCATTTTGTGGATAGTCCAAAGTATCCTTGGCCTCACAAGTGGGTGCGATACCGCCGTAAAAATTCCCCTCGCCGTTGGCATTGACTAGCTCAAAATTGATAAGCCAATAGATATACTCTCCGTAGCTTCGACCGTGCATTCCCACAGGTTTGCCGTGGGTAGTTGTGCCGATGGTATAGACTTCGATATAGGGTTTGAGCGAATTAATCACCACTTCACTAGCCGAAGCACTTCGTGGTGTCGTAAGAAAAAAGATACGTTTAAGGTTTGAGAGTGAATTGGGGTCTTTTTCAAACGAATAGTAGCTATCTTGATAGGATTGATTGGCATTGTGTTGCAAAACAAACTGTATCTTGGAGTCATGAGTGTATCCTGCTATCTTATCCATCAAGTTACTAGCCATTGTGAGATACCCTCCGCCGTTGTAACGCACATCGATAATCAACTCCTCAATATTTTGCTCTTTAAAAACATCAAACGCCCTATCAAACTCCTCATAACTCGAAGAGCTAAATTGATCATACCGCATCCATCCGACCCTTTTGCCACTTGCTGTAGCGAGGATTTGGTGTTGGGTAACCTGATAGCTATAGATAGCAGGTGCCATAGTGATGCGTAGCGTCTTATCGCCCCTAAGGAGCCCAAAGGTGGCCTCTTCATTTAAGCGACTTTTGGCTTCCGATAACCCTTTGGCAGTGATATTTTCATCGTTGATAGAGACAAGAATATCGCCTCGCTCCAACCCCGCACTTTGGGCAGGAGAACCCAAAACAACGCTCATAATTTGAAACGTTTGCACCTCATACGTAAATCCAAAGCTCCCGCTTGAGGTTTGATTGGCGAAGTTTTCATACTCCTCGTAGGTCTCAGAGTAGCTCCATCTATCAAGCTCTTGGTAACGCAAGGCATCAATCATAGCTTGTGGATTGTCGTAGAGATTTATATCAACATCAATAGTAATTTTGTCGTACCACAAATACTCCGTAGCAAAGAGCAAACGTAAAAATTGCTTATCGCTACTCGTAAAATCGCTTACGATTGGGGTGTTTGTGCTTGAACTTTGGGTTTTGTTGTCATCGTAAATAGGAAAATTGCTCGTCGTCGCCTCACTACCACCACCGCATCCTACAAGCCAAAACGCTAGAGCCATAACATATACGAATACTCTCATCCTATCCCCTAATATTTAAAAAATTGCGTGTTGTAATATCATCGTAGGGATGATTGAGCTTTTCAAAGGCTTGGTAGCTCTCCAACACCTCTTTGAAATCACTGCTTTTGCGACCCTCCTCCTCTAATACCTCGTGCAAAACCTCTTTGGCTTTGGTAATCACATCGTTTGGAAACTCCCTAATCTCAACACTTTTGGGCAACTCCTGAAACGCCAAAGCGTTTTTGTAGCGAAACTCATTGAGCATATTAGTTGTCATCTCACTAGCAGCACAACTGATAATAGCTTGGTGCTCTTTGGAGAGCGTATTCCAACGATTGAGATTAAAGGTGATTTCAAGTATCGAGCCAGGCTCATGCCATCCTTTGTAGTAATAAGGAGCTACTTTAGCAAAGCCCATCAACGTATCAAGAGCAGGTCCCACCCATTCGGTAGCATCAATCGTACCTCTTTCAAGTGCGGTGTAGATTTCACCAGGAGGGAGCAAAATGGGATTGACTCCCAATCGCTCCACTACCTCGCCTCCTAGCCCTGGAATACGCATCTTAAGCCCTTTGAGGTCTTGGAGTGAAAGGATTTCTTTTTTAAACCATCCTCCCATTTGTGGTCCGGTTGTCCCTCCAATAAGAGGGTAGAGATTAAATTTAGCATACATTTTACGCCACAACTCCATCCCGCCACCCCACTGCATCCACGTAATCATCTCTTCACTCGTAAGCCCAAAAGGCATACCCCCAAAGATAGAAAAAGCGGCGTTTTTGCCTTTCCAGTAATAGACTCCCGAGTGAAACGCATCGATTTGAGCGTTGCTTGTAGTATCAAAAACCGCCAAAGCAGGTACTAAAATATCTTTGGGATAGACTTTGATCTCTAGGGTGCCACCGCTTAACTCCTTGCAACGAGCCGCAAAAGCATCGACTCCTGTACCCATAATAGGAAAGTGTGCAGGCCACGAGGTGGAGAGCTTGAGTGTGGTCTTTTTGCCTTTGTTAATAGTGATGCTTTGATGCTCTTGGGGTCTTTGACATGCGCTTAGTCCTATAGCCCCCATAGCAATAGCACCGCTTTTAATAAATTCTCTTCGTTTCATGATTAAAACTCTCTTTTAAAGATTGCGATAGTTAAATAACTTAATTATACAATAATGATAGTTAGTGATAGATTGTAAATGTTTATGAAGCAACAGCTACACCCTCTCCCACTCCATCTTGCTAATATTTCTGTCTTTGGTATCAAACTCTATCCCTACGA
>DYTG01000015.1 GCA_020726085.1 Sulfurovum sp. | reverse complement strand
ATACGCAATCAAGACTTTAGCCTAGAGGTGTCATTTTTGACACATTTGAGAGAAAATCAAGAGACGATGATGGTGTATGAGATGCTTGCAATCTTACGCTCTATCGCTACCCATAGGGATTTTGCTCTCACGCTAGAGCAGTGGAGTGAGAAGTATCGTGGGGTGGTGCTTGATTGGGGTTGGAATGAGATTGATGGGTGGGTAGAGAGTATGAGTGAGAGTGATACAAAAGCGAAGTTGATAAAGGCGGTGGGGGTTTTTAAATCGCATTAGGAGTGACATTTCGGAAGTGGGACTAAAGTCCCACTTCCGATAAAAGTGCGTAACATTAATTATGTATCCAAATCAGCAAATATAATTCATCCACTACAAAAGCAATCAAAACTTTAGCCCATAAGAGTCCTTTTTGGTACATTTGGGAGAGTATCAAGAGAGTGAAAATGCGTAACATTGGATATTTAGTAGATATTTGCTACAATGACTCAAACCATTTCAAGGATTATCATATGCAAATTACCTCAAATGATTCTGTAGCGTTAGAAGAGTTTTATTATCAGCTCAAAAGAGAGAGAATCCAAGTCGAACTCACACAAGCAAATCAAAAAGATGCGATGGGGGCTATTCCTACTATTGACATCAAATCCTCTGATTTTACCACCATGATTCGTGATATGTTTATCGCATGGCTAGAGTACAAGAAGTTTAAGCTCTATGTCGATAGCAAAGAGATAAGCAAAGAGGAGTTTGATGCAATCAATCAAGATAGTCAAATCGAAATAGAGTTTGATGAGCGTTAAAATGCGTAAAGCCTTTGTGTTTCGTGGTGGGGACAAAATCAAGCCCCATGATAACCCATTACACTATCTTGATAGTTCTATTGACAAACTCACCAACACGCTTAGAGAGCATGGAGAGTGGGAAGCGGAAAATTTTGTTTTAAAGAGTAGTGACGATGTAGCCCTTAGACTTAGAGATATTGAAGATAATGAAACCAATGAAATTTTGATATTTTATACAGGGCATGGAGTACCTCAACCCGACAATCGCTACGCACTCATTGGTGATAGTTGCAACGAAATACTTTTTGATAATATCATCAATCCTATCAATAAATTCACGCAAACTCGTTTTATACTTATCATCGATGCGTGTCATAGCAGTGAGGTAGAGAAATCTATCCCAAGGGTCGATAATATCGAAATCGTCACCTCCGTCACAAAAGGATTGGCGTATGAAGATGGGCTTTTTGAGAGCAGTACTTTTGTCTATTACTTTATTCAAGCCATTACACAAAGTGCAAAAGAGATAGGAAGCAAGATTGATTTGGAGTATATTTGCCAAAGCATCAATGCCAATAACGAGACACTGCAAAAACCCATTAGAATACCGCCCAAACATACCCGATTTACCCATCCTATCGTCATAGCACCCTCGCACAAACCTACCCACGATAGACCCCTACCCAACGCCCCCATTGAGCTTCCAAACGGTCAAGTACCAATAGAGTCGATTTTTTATATCGACAGAGAGGATTACAAAGCCTATCAAGAACTCTACGGCAACTACTCGCTTATTCGTATCAAAGCCCCAAGACAATACGGCAAGACTTCGCTCCTCTCACGACTCATCAAAATGGCTAGAGAAAAAGAGTATCAAGTCGTAGCATTTAACTTTCAAGAGTTTGATGGTGGGATACTGGGGAGCTTGAATGAGTTGCTTAGTTTCATTTGCGATATGGTTGGTTTGGAGTGCGATATCGAACCAAAAGTCAATGCAAAAATACTCCAACGCCTCACATCCATGATGAGAGCTTCTAAGATAATGGAGTCGATACTCTCTCTAGCAAACACCCCTATTGTCCTAGCCATTGATGAAGCAGACAAATTGTTTGGATACGCTACCTCCAATGATTTTTTTGGGCTTATTCGTGCGTGGAATGAAAAATCCAAAAACGATCCAAAGTGGAATAGACTCAAAATCATTATCTCTCACTCTACCGAACCGCTACTAGGAGTAACCAATATCAACCAATCCCCCTTTCATAATGTGGGGTTAGGGATGGAGCTTAAACCTTTTAATAAGGAGCAAATCACCTATTTAGCCAATGAAGCACATCGCTTACATCTTAGCAACCATGATTTAGAGAAGCTTCAAAAGCACATAGGCGGACACCCCTACCTTACTCGCAAAGTCCTCTATGAGATGGCAAGTGAAACTATTGATTTGATTGAGGCTTTGAGTGCTAGACGCTTTGAAGAGCATTTGCGTAGATACAAGATGATTTTTGAACAAAACCCCAAACTCATAGAGACCATCAAAACTATCATCAAGGGAGATCGCCCCAATACGGAGCTGTGTTATATTTTGGAAGCGACAGGATTTATCAAGAGTGCCATGATGAACCATCCAACCTTTAGCTCGACACTCTATCAAGAGTTTTTTGAGAATAATTTTTGATATAATCACACCAAAAGGAGTCTGCGATGCAAACCATAGAGCTTAAAATAGAAGACAACTATATGGATAGTGTAATGAATATCCTAAAAAGTCTCAAAGATGATATGATAAAAGAGATACATATCAAAAACTCAAAATCTATGAATGGAGATTTGGAAGAGTTTAATAGATTGATACGCAAAAGCAAAAATGGTATTATGCTTACCAAAAAAAGTGCCATCAATACGGATGAGATGATTGATGATATACTTTGATACCAATCTTTATCTCTATGCTTTTTTGTCCAATGTAGATAATGAAATACAACAAGAGCAATCAATAGCTCTCATATGAGAAGCTTTGGATAAAAAACAACTTATAACATCTGAAATAACAATTTATGAATATGCCTTTGTAGCAAAAAAGCATAAAGAGAATCCACAAGATATTCAAAAGTATCTTCAGTTTCTCTCTAAATTTACCAAACAATCCAAAAATAGTTATTTAAGAACTTTGGAGATTATGGCTCAAAAAGATTTCTATCGACACTCATTTGATGCTTTTCATATTGCATTTGCTCAATACTATCAATGTCAAAAATTCATAACTTTTGACCAAGGCTTTAAAAAACTTCAAGATATTACAGATATGGAGATAGTCATCTTATGAACACCAACTTCTACCAAACAAAAGAGAAACTATCCATTTTAACACCATTTTCTTTTAAAAAAAAGCTTTTGGTGCATTGAAGTACTCAAAGAGGCTCTAGCCCTCTACCCAAAACCCCAGATATTCAACACCGACCAAGGCTCACAATAATATTATTTAAATTACTGCTAGGTTCAACAATGGTTAAACTCTTGTCGGTAACTTGTGTCTTCATGGCATCATTTTGTTGTGTGGGTTCTACGACGGTTGTATTGCCACCTCCTCCTCCGCCACCGCAACCGACCAAAAACATCCCAATAGCCCATGCGACTATTGGCTTTGTGAACTTTTTTCTCATTCCACCTCGGGAGAGATGGAACGAGAAGAACACTACTTCCAAAACAAAAATTACAGTTATTTCACACTCTCTGTATTTTAGAAATTCTTAGCTCAACGCTCTAGGGTCAGCCAATTTTCCAGCTATTGCACTTGCGGCGGCTACGGCGGAGTTGGCTAGATAGATTTCGCTCGTTCTTGCCCCCATGCGTCCTACAAAGTTTCGGTTGGTAGTCGCTACGCAACGCTCTCCATCGCCCAAAATCCCCATGTATCCACCCAAACAAGCCCCACAGGTAGGATTGGATACTACAGCACCTGCGTTGATAAGTATCTCGATGAGTCCCTCTTTTTGGGCTTGAAGCAATATTTTTTGGGTTGCAGGAGTGACTATCATACGGGTGTGACGCGCTACTTTTTTGCCTTTCATAATCTGAGCAGCGATGCGTAAATCCTCTATTCGTCCGTTGGTGCAGCTTCCTATCATGACTTGATCTATTTTGAGATCATCGGCTACACCTTGTTCGATTGATTTGCCATTTGAAGGTAAAAAGGGGTAAGCTACGACGGGAGAGAGGCGACTCACATCAATCGTCAGGATTTGTTCATAGGTAGCATCGGGGTCACTGTAGTGATAGATAGGCTCATCTCTTAGCCCACTGTTTGCCTCTTTTCGCTCCTCCAAATAGGCTTTTGTCACCTCATCGACAGCAATTATACCGTTTTTGGCACCCGCTTCAATCGCCATATTGCAAATAGAAAATCTATCCGCCATCGTAAGATAGCCAATGGTATCGCCACTAAACTCCAACGCTTTGTACAATGCCCCATCGACACCGATTTGTCGTATCACTTCCAAAATAATATCTTTGCCGTAGATATGCGGTGCGGGTTTGCCCTTGAGTTCAACTTTGATGCTTGAGGGTACTTTAAACCAATTGCCCCCCGTAATCATTCCAAACGCCAAATCAGTACTCCCCATCCCCGTAGCAAAAGCCCCCAATGCTCCGTGCGTACAGGTGTGCGAATCGGCTCCGATAATGACATCGCCAGGGATAATCATCCCTTTTTCGGGCAACAAAGCGTGTTCTATCCCCATGTCTTTTTCGTCAAAGAAGTTTTTGAGATCGTGTTTGTAGGCAAAATCTCGTGAAATTTTGGCTTGATTGGCGGAGGCTATATCTTTGGCAGGGATGTAGTGATCCATAACGATACAAAAGTTATCGGGTCTTGCCAAAGAGGCCGCACCGCTTTGCTCAAAAGCACGAATGGAGATAGGTGTCGTAATGTCGTTGCCAATAATCATATCAATATCAACACGCACAATCTCCCCTGCGTGGACGGTTTTGTTGGCATGGTGTGAAAAAATCTTTTCGGTAATGGTTTGTCCCATAAAAATCCCTTAAATTATAGTTAAAAATAGTGCAAAAAATTGTTGGTATTATAGCAAAAAAGAGATTTAAAGCAGTCCTACCTTGCTCAAACGAGAGAAACTCTCCTCTTTTAGTTTGCGGTTGCGGATTTGATTTTGAAGCTCTTGCGGTGGATGGGGGTGTAGCCGTATTGCAAGAGAGCCTCTTTGTGGGCTTTAGTAAGGTAGCCTTTGTGTTTATCAAAGCGATAGTGGGGATAGCTCTGAGCATGAAGCTCTATCTCTCTATCGTGCGTCACCTTAGCCAAAATACTTGCTGCACTTACCTCTGGCACTTTGGTATCGGCTTTTACCATCGTCTCAATTGCACCAACCCCAAAGGTACAATTGCCATCAAAAAGGATAGTGTAGCCACTAAAATGCTCTTTGATTTGGGTGAGGGCTTCATTGAGACATCGTGAAATCCCTTTGGTATCGATATCTATAGGACTAAATTCAATGATTTTGTAGTGAGCATGGGCGATAATCGTCTCATAGAGTGCTTCACGTCTAGCTTGGCTTAGCTTTTTGGAATCCATAAGTCCCTCAATAGGAGTGTGGAGTACCGCCCCTGCTACGACCATTTTCCCTGCGATACATCCTCTCCCTGCCTCATCAACGCCGCAAATCATCGATACTCTACTATCTCTTCAAAGCTCAATCGAAATTTGGGCGTTTGGGGATTGATACGATAGCCAAAAGGCACGAGCAAAGCTATATCTTCATCATGCCCAATCCCCAACAGCTCTTCAAGAGGCTCTTTTTCAAATCCCTCAATAGGACACGAATCAATGCCCACCATTGCCCCATAGCTCATCATATTAGCAGCGGCCAAATAGCACTGTTTGAGCGACCACTCCTTGATAGAACTAAGTTGATAGGTAAAGTTGGTGTAGCGTGTGATGTAGTTTTCAAAATGCTCCACCGTAAGCCCACGACGCATAAACATCGCATTGGAGTACTCTTGGGCTACTACTTTGTCGGTTTTGGAGACAATGACAATCAAATCACTGCACGTTGTTATTTGCTTTTGATCCCAACAAAACGGACGCATTGCGATTTTGAGCTTCGCATCTTGAACGACCACAAAACGCCAATGCTCCATCCCAAACGACGAGGGCGAGAGCCTCCCCACTTCTAAAACAAATTCCAAATCCTCTTTGGGGATTTTTTTCTCATCAAAAATCTTACACGCATGGCGAAAATATAAAGACTCCATCAACGCTTCTTTTCCTATCATAACAACTCCTAAAGGCAAATTAAAATATAATAACAAAAAAGTATTAATCAAGTTGCTGCTTAAATTTTAGAAATTTAAAAAACTATAAACAAAAACCCGTACAAGGAACTTAATGAATAGACTACAAAAGCACTTAGGCAAAATTATTTTTATAAGTACTATAGTATTATTTTTCTCTTACATAGGCTATCGACTTTATCATATTCCAGCTACAAGCCTAGAAGAGAAGTTTCTTTTACTCATGAAAGAGGATGGGTATATTATTCTTTTTGCTTGGAGTATTCTTGAAGGAGAGATGGGGCTTATTATGGCTGGGGTTCTATCTCATATGGGTGATATGTCATTAGAAATTGCTATTTTTATAGCTGGATTGGGTGGATTTACGGGCGATCAGATATATTTTTATATTAGCAGATACAACAAAGATTATGTTCATACTCGTTTTAAAAACAAAAGAAGACATTTTGCTCGTGCCAATCTACTCTTAAGGCGTTACGGTTGGGTAATTATTTTTTTTCAACGCTATATGTACGGTATGCGTACAATTATTCCCATCTCCATAGGGCTTACTCACTACAGTGCCAAAAAATTTGCTTTTATCAATCTTATAAGTGCATGGTGTTGGGCTGCTATTACTATTATTCCTGCATGGTATTTTGGAGAAGAGATTTTATCTATTTTGGATAGAATAAAAGGTTATTTTATCTTTATTGTTCCACTTTTTTTAATCTTGTTTTGGTTGCTTATTCGCTCATTTTATAGAGAAGTGAAATAAGAAAATGCTAGAGATTTGACTATTAAAAGAGAAATGAAAATATAAGCATTAATTTTAAGGGAAATGAGATAAAATTTACTACTTATTTTAAAATTTTAGGACAATTATGAACGACAATCAACATCAAGAGTTTCAAGAGGCAGTGAGCAAAATGTTGCAACTCATAGGCGAAGACCCTAGTCGTGAAGGACTCATCAAAACACCCCAACGAGTAGCCAAAGCCTTTGAATTTTTGACACAAGGCTATCATCAAAACCCCCATGAAGTACTCAATCAAGCTCTTTTTACAACGACCAACGACGAAATGGTAGTAGTGCGTGATATTGAGTTTTATTCGATGTGCGAACACCATATTTTACCCATCATTGGGCGGGTTCATGTGGCCTATATCCCCAATGGCAAAGTCGTAGGACTCTCCAAAATCCCCCGAGTGGTCAATATCTTCGCACGAAGACTCCAAATCCAAGAGCAAATGACCGAACAAATCGCCGAAGCACTCACCCAAACCATCAATCCCAAAGGCGTAGCGGTAGTCGTAGAGGCAAGGCACATGTGCATGGAGATGCGAGGGGTCGAGAAAATCAACGCAACGACTGTAAGTTCTGCACTTCGAGGACTCTTCAAGAGCGACAAAAAGACACGCAAAGAGTTTTTTGACATTATCAACAAACCCAAAAGTATGCAGTTTTAAAAATTGTGCAACAACTCTTTGAGATGCGGAGGGATTTTGGAAATTTTACCCTCTCCGCAAACATAAACCAAAACAATATTCATATCAAAAAGCTTCACATTGTCACGATAGATACTTTGATTGAGTATCAATGAAGCCGATTTGGAGGCGACTAGTTTGCTCCTTACTTCAAGCCAATCGCCCAGTTTTGCCGATACCAAAAAATCGCACTCAATACTTTTCACCACAAAATGGCATCCGTTTTGCGTAGGCGATAGTGCATTGGCAAAGAAGCGTTCACTTCGAGCACGTTCGCAATATTTGATGTAGTTAGCATGATAGACAATCCCACTTGTATCGGTATCTTCGTAGTAGATGCGTATTTTCATTTTTATAGCTTCTTAAACTCTTCTTTGCTCCATTTTTGGAGTAATTTTTTCTCTTGAGGAGTTAGCACGGCATCACGGTGTATCCATGTGTAGCTAAGGAGTGGCATACGAATGACGATGGATTGTTCTATGCGTTCAAACATCTCTTTTTGTTTGGCTTTGGGGAGTTGATGAAAGGTGGAGAAGTTGAGGACTTTTCGTCCATCATTAATATGATTTCGCACAAACCAAGAAACGGGTGCTACGTTGCTATACCATGGCAAAGTTGTATTGTTGGAGTGGCAATCGTAGCAGGATTGTTTTAAAATAGCTACCACCTCTTTGGGGGCATTGAACTCATTTTTTGTATCGTTAGAGACAATATCAACAGTAATAAATTGAATACCTATCAATACAGAAACAATAATAGCAAAAAATTTTAACACTCTACGCTCTTATCGTTTCTAAGTGCATCCAAAACACCGTTGATAAATTTTGGTGAACGCTCATCGGCCAACTCTTTGGCAAGTTCTACGGCTTCGTTGATAATAATCGCTTTGTCGGTTTTGAGAATAAGTATCTCATAGGCACTTAGACGCATAATCGCTTTTTCAACTTTGCCAATACTAGCATAATCCCACTCTTTGAGATGCTCTTTAATCTCGACATCAAGCCTCTCAAGATGTTCAAGCGTACCTACAAAAAGCTTATTGGAAAAATCCCGTTGTTTGTTACGAATCTTACTCTCTTCCAAAATCTCATCGGAGTATTTGGCTATCTTTTCATTGCCCAAGTCGTAGGCATAGAGAAGTCCTATTACGGCTCGTCTGGCTTGTCGTCGTGTAGCCATTAAGCAAGCTCACTGTAGAGATTGATCATCTCAATGAGTCCTATCATCGCTTCGGCACCTTTGTTTCCAGCCTTTGTTCCTGCACGTTCAATCGCTTGTTCGATAGTATCAACCGTAAGGACTCCAAAGGTAGCGGGTTTGCCGTGCTTGAGCGTGACACTTGCAATCCCTTTGGTCGCCTCTGCCGATACATAATCAAAATGCGGCGTTGCACCCCGAATCACCGCACCCAAACAGCACACAGCGTCGTATTTAGCCAATGCCTTATCAAGTGCAAAAGGAATCTCAAATGCCCCAGGCACCAAAATCAAATCCAAATTGGCTATATCGCCACCGTGACGAATAAAGGCATCTTTTGCCCCCTCTACCAATCTATCGGTTATAAAATGATTAAATCGTGCATTGATAATCGCTATCTTTTTGCTTTTATCGACGCTTAAATTACCCTCTACAATATTCACATTGTATCCTTTGTAAAATAAAAATTATGATGGCAAATAGTATCTTATATTGGCTGATAGGTAGCTAAGAAAGGCGAGAGGTTGAGGGAGGTGCGACTCCCTCTCAGAAAGTTAGGTCAGGAAAAATCTATTTAGTCCATTTGTCGTCTAAGAAACGTTGGAATATCCAAAGGATCATCACTATTGACAGGGTTGTGTCCGCCACCGTTGTAACCATTGACAATCATCTTTTCTCTATTAAAAGGATTAGCAACACTCTCTTTGACTGTTTTATTGTTCATCTCTCGTACAGGGCTTCGTTTAGTAGAAGAGCTTACTTTGATATTGCTCTCTTTTTCAAATCCTGTGGCAATGATAGTAATAAGTACTTCATCGGCTGGCATACTCTCATCGGTAGTTGTACCAAAGATGACGTTGGCATCCTCATCGGCATTCTCCTCGATAGTCTCCATCGCATCACTCATCTCAAGCATAGGGTAATCGGGGTGAATATGGAAGTGAACCAAGATACCCATTGCCCCATTAATGGAAACATCATTGAGCAAGGGAGATTCAATCGCCATTTTTGCAGCATTACTAGCAGCAGCACTTCCTATGCTTCGTCCTACGCCCATAAGTGCCATACCTTTGTGCGACATAACAGTTTTAACATCGGCAAAGTCAAGATTAATATCGTTTTCTCCGTGTGAAAGAATAACATTAGAGATACCGCTAACGGCTTGTGACAAAATATTATCAACGAGTCTAAAACTCTCTTTCATTCCAAGGTTCTTTTCTACGATAGATAAGAGTCGTTCATTAGGAATAATAATGATACAATCGCTCTCGGCTTTGAGTTCTTCAAGTCCTTCCATTGCCAATTTGGTTCGTTTTTTGCCTTCAAATTTAAAAGGAGTAGTTACAACCGATACCGTCAAAGCCCCTACCTCTTTGGCTGCTTGAGCGATAATAGGAGCCGCACCCGTCCCCGTCCCACCGCCAAGACCAGCAGAGATAAAAACAATATCGCTTCCATCAAGAGCTTTTTTGGTTTCATCGTAACTCTCTAAAGCCGCTTCACGCCCTTTTTCGGGCTTCATTCCTGCTCCAAGTCCTCTGGTTGCACTGATGCCTAGTTGCAGTTTTGAACTAGCCAAGTTGGTACCAAGGGCTTGTGCATCGGTGTTAGCCGCAATAAGATGAATATCTATATTTCCTTCAGTAATCATATGATTAATCATATTTCCACCACCTCCGCCTACACCAATGGCTGTGATTTGCGCACCCTCGACTCTGTTTTTACTTGAATCAATCTCTTTGATTTCAAAATCTTCCATAACTATAACCTCCTTTTTGATAGATTAAAAGAGCTGTTTCGCCCAATTTGTAAATTTTTTCAATGGATTATTCTCTTCTATTGGATTGGACGAAAGATCATCCAACGAAAAACCAATCTCACTCTTCTCTTTTTTGGCAACGTATTGTTGCTCCTTGCGTTGTCGTATCTCATTTTTTGTATCTTCTACGACATCATTGAGACGAATATCGGAAAGTTGCAAAGAGTGATCCTCTGCAAAGCTCTCAGAGATACCTTTGGAGTGGAGAAGATTTTGATTGATATTAATCTCGTACTCTGTATGATGTCTTGCTCGATAGAGCAAGAGTCCCACTACGGTTGCAAAAGAGGGATCTTTGAGTTCATTAAATAGACCGCTCACTTTGGAAGGAAAAGCAACCCGCACAGGCATTCCACCAAAAATCATTTGAGCATACTCTCGTATTCCTTTAATTTTGGTCATTCCTCCCGTTAAGATAATTCCGCCCCCTAATTGCTCTTTGAGTTTGCTCTCATCGATTGATTTTTTAAGCAACAATAGCGTCTCTTCTACACGAGATACGATAACATTATGAACCGTATCAAGCGAGACACTGTTGGTGTTGCGCTCATCACCAATAATGGGCAATTCAATGGTGTCATTATAGGATTCGATCAAATTAGCATGGCGAAGTTTGACATTTTCGGCTACTTGTAGTGGAGTGTGGAGTGCCATGGATAGGTCGTTGGTGATATGGTTGGAACCTACAGCCAAAAAGTCACTGTAGCGAATGGCATTGCCTACATGAAGCACGAGATTGGAAGTCTGTCCACCCATATCAATCACGGCAACATTGAGCTCTTTTTCATCTTCGGTAACTGTAGAGATAAGTGAAGCGTAACCGTTTACTACGATGTTTTCAACCTCTACACCTGCGGCTTTAATGGCTTTTTGGAGATTGCTTAGGCTTGATTTTTGAGCTACTATTATATTGGCATCAACCTCCAATCGATTGGCATTCATTCCAAGGGGGTCGTCAATAAGGCTTTGTTCATCGACTTTAAAGTTGTACGGAAGCACATGGAGCAAACTGTATTCGGTTGGAATATTGGCATTATAAAGAGCGGTTTGCATGACCCGATTAATCTCTTTTAATCCCACATCTTTACTGGGGATATTGACAATTCCATTGGATTTAATGCTTTTGGCATAGGTACTTGATATTGAGATGGTTGCGGTAGATATGTTGCTACCTGCAATTCTTTTGGCATCGCCCAAAGCTTTTTTAATGGCTTTTGAGGCGAGTTCAATATTGGTAATATTACCCTTTTTGACACCTTGAGATTTGGCGATACCATGACCGATGATTTGAATTCGATCGTTTTCAATCTCAGCTATAATGGCACAAACTTTTGTAGAACCTATATCAATAGCTAAAATTGTCTCTGTCACTTTATAATCCTTTTACAAATGTTTTGATTTTGTACTTATTATCCAACTCTTTGAGGAGGTTTTTTTGAAAATCGCTCTCTTTCATCTTATTCATAGTATCTAATATTATTTGACCCCTATTTGTCTCATTATTATCTGATATCTTTTGGTCAATGATATTATATACTATGATTTTGTTTCCTACCGTGATCATTCCCTTTGCCTCTGCTGATTTAAACAGTTCGCTTAGGAATTTGTTACTCTCATCCATGCTTAAGTTTTCTAGCTCAATCGGGCTACTCAACGTAAGATAATCTGAGATAATAGTAACATTATTGTCCTTAATATTATTTAATGTATTCTTGGCAATCTGCTCCATTTGAGAAAAAATTTGTAAATTTTCATATTTCTTCACAACTTTTGGACGTGCCTCTTCATAGTTCATCGTTTGAGGCTCCTCAATCGCAACAATTTTCAAAGTGACGTATTGATCTTCTACTATTTTGGGCTTAAGAATATCCCCTACTGCTTTTGTTGCAATTTCATCCCACAACGCTTGGCTAAACTTTGGACTTTTTATATCCAATGTCAAGGTTTCGCTCTTTTGTACTTTGTTTTTCTTAAAATCAATATAGGCTCGTTGTGCTTCTTTTTTGGTTTTATGGAGCTTAAGGTCTCGCACAACGCTCTCTTTTGCCTCTTCTAATCCTAGCTGTGTACCGTTTGCATCAATGTAATTAAAGTTGTTGTTTTTGTAGTACTCGTCAAGTTCGATTTGCGTAAACTCTGTATCTTTCGTAGGAGTCCATACCGCATCAAAACTGTAACGTTTGGGACTAAGGTACTCGTTTTGGTTTGTTTCCCAATACTTTTTAAGTTCCTTTTCATCTACACTAATATTAATATCATCAGAAGTAACCACACGATAAGCAATTTTATCGGCTAGATTAATCGAAGCAGCCAAAATACTCTGCTCAAAATCAAGGCTTTGTACATTAAGCAAATCAAAAAGTTTATTGATTTTCACATCATCTCGTACAATCTCTTCAAAAAGATTGGCTTTAAGACGAATACTTTTGAGGTATTGGGTGTAGATTTCATTGCTAAATAGACCCTCTTTTTGAAACCCTTTGATTGCGTAAATCTTTACTTTGAGTTCCTCATCGCTTACCATAATGCCAAACTCATTGACAAGATTGAGCAATTTGGCTTGTGTAGCAACGGAGTTGAAAGCCTGACCTTGTAAATTCATCTTTTTGGCTTGTTCATCATCAAATTTGCCCTGAAACATATCGTTGTACTGCTCATAAAGATTGCTATAGGTCAAGCTCCATTTGGCTTTTGTTATCTCCACATTGCCTACTTGCGCAATAGCTCCCGAGCTAGAGCCGTAGCTGTAGCTTCCCCAGCCCACAAAACCAGCACCAATAAATGCTATTGTGGCTATCCAAATTGTGACAATGAGGTATTTGTTGTGTTTTTGCATCCAACCAATCATTGATATTACCTTCTATTTAAATTCATTGTGCTATTCTAGTAAAGTTGTGATTAATCTACATTTAAACTTGATGTAAGATATAAAAAAAGTTAGTAAAATAGGTAAATCTTTGCGATTGATACTCTTTTTGGAGAGTAAAAACCCTTTTGCTTTTTTAATATTTTTTGATAAAAAGAGCTTTTGCCCTTAAATAAGGCATTTGTTAATCAAAAAGATAAGAAAAGAAGTTCTTTTTTGCGTTTTGAAGTTTATCGTGCAACTCTTTGGCTCGTTCAAGTCCCAATTGGTGTGCCTCTTCGTAGAGTGAAAGGGCTTTTTTGCGATCTTTTTTGATGCCTATGCCGTACTCATAAAATTGTCCCAAATCGCAAATAGCCTCAACATAGCCCTCGAGAGCCAAATCATTCATCGCAATAAAAGCTTCTGGATAGTTTTGTACCAATATATCCCCTTTGAAAAGCTCTCTAGCCAATCTAAAGTGTGCCGTTTGCGATTGAGTATTGGCAACAACAAACAAGATTTTTGCAGCCTCTTCATACTCTCCATTCTTCTTGAACTCATCAAACTGTTTGAGCACAATATCGATTTCATCCTCGCTGTAGGGCTGCTCAAAGAGTGTCACAATATGTTTAATGGAGTCGATATTCGATTCGATTGGCTCTTTTTGAGGGTAACGATTGAGAATGGCGTTGAATTTTTGATCTAAGAATTGAATAGGTTGATAGAAGCCCTCATCGTCCATTCCGATTGGCTCCTCTGGTGCGGGTACTTCATCGGGGGTACTCTCTTGAACTTTGCCGTATTTGACATGATCTACATCTTCTTCAAATTTTTGACGATAGTAGTCTTTGGCAATATCGTCCAAATCATCTTCCATAATCAAATTGTGATCATAGGTATTGGATTCTCTCTCTTTGATAGGCTCATCAAAAGTATAATCTTTGGTATAAGAGAGGGGATTGGAGGTATCAATTTGAGCTGCGATCTTGCTCTCTTCTTGCCAACTATCATAAGTATTGGTTGGTTCTTTTGTTGGAGTGCTTGCAATCTCCTCTTGAATCTCCTCCTCTGCTTCTTGTGTCTTGTCATGAGTTTGGGGATTTTGTTTGGTCTCTTCTTCGGGGGCGTTCTCTTCAACAAACCAACTGTTTTTAATCACCTCTTGCTCTTGGGATTCTTCATCGGACTCTTGAGGTTGAGTAGGTGCTATCTTCTCCTCCTCTTCTTGCAACTCTTTAAGGATTTGTGTCTCATCTTCAATCTTCTCAATAAGAGGTACTTTGGCACTAGTGAGAGACTCGTGCATCTTACCTCCGCCGCTCTCGAAGAGTTCAAACTCATCAATCACTGCCTCCTCCTCTGCCCTTACTTTGCTGTAATACTCGTTGCTGTAAAGATCATTTGGGTAAGCATTGATAGATAGCATAGCATGATAGTGTTGTCTATTCTTGATAAGGGCGATAATATTGTGTACTTGCTGATTGACATTGAGCTTTTCTAGTCTCTTGATTTGCAACTCAATTGAATCAAAATCTTTTAAGGCAATTGATAGTTTTAATATTTGCAGTCGTTTAATAATCTCTTCCATTTGCACTCCTTGGTAACGCTAGGCGAGGAATATTATACCAAAATTTTTATTATTTCTTTATAAGATATTGAGAGAAAACCGTCCACTCTTTTTCTCCCTCTCTTTTTTTTACGCACCAACATACAGTAGATTAATGCAAAAAGTGTCTTACGGTTGTAAAATACAGAGCAATGCCGTGTTCGTTGGCGGCTTGGATTACTTCATCGTCACGGATACTTCCACCGGGTTCGATAATGGCTTTGACTCCTGCTTGTGCTGCTGCATCGATGGAGTCTCTAAATGGGAAAAAGGCTTCACTTGCCATAGCGCTTCCGCTCACATCAAGCCCCATTGCTTTGGCTTTTTTCAACGCACATTGAGCCGCATCGACTCGGCTTGTCATGCCCATTCCTACCGCTACCATGGCACTGTTTTTGACATAAACGACGCAGTTTGATTTGGTAAGTCCTGCTACTTTCCATGCAATCTCCAAATCTTTCTTCTCTTGCGGTGAGGCTTTGAGAGTCGATTTTTGGTGTGCATTGTGGACTTCATTGTCGCAAATGCAATCACTGTTTTGATAGACAAATCCCCCATCGACGTGCTTAAAATCGTGCGTATCGTGGCTCATTACCAATTTTTTGCCCCCTTGTGCAAAGAGCTTGATGCGTTTTTTACTCTCAAACACTTCAAGGGCTTTGGGTTCAAAATCGGCAGCAATGATGACTTCCAAAAAAATCTCATTCATTTTAGTAGCCAACTCCTGTGTGACGACACCATTAATAGCCACCACACCGCCAAAAGCCGACACAGGGTCACATTTAAGCGCCTCTTCGTAGCTCTCTATTAGCGTTGATTTGATAGCAAATCCGCAAGGGTTACCGTGCTTGACAATGCACACCGCATTCTCATCTCCAAAGCTTGAAGCGATTTTTAATGCCCCATTGACATCGTTGATATTGTTAAAACTCGCTTCGCCTTTGAGTTGTTTGAAGTGGTTGGTAAAATAATTGTCAAATTCATACAATGCACCTCTTTGGTGTGGATTTTCACCGTAGCGTGTTTGGAATGCTTTTTTACCCGCAATAAATTGATAATCCCCAAATCCATCATGAAATCGCTTGTTCATATAATTGGCAATCATCGCATCATAAGCAGCGGTGTGCTCAAAGGCCTTTATCATCAAATTGCGTCTAAACTCAAAGCTATCTTCTTGGTTTTTGAGTGCATCAATGACACTATGATAATCCAAATACGAAGTGACAATGATAACATCTTGGAAGTTTTTGGCGGCACTTCGCACCATAGTAGGCCCACCAATGTCGATGTTTTCGATAATCTCTTCAAAATCATCGGTGCGTTCAATGGTAGCTTTGAAAGGATAGAGATTAACGCATACCAAATCAATCGCCTCAACGCCTAGCTCTTGGGCTTGTTTCGTGTGGGCTTGAACGCCTCTTTTGTATAAAATCCCTCCGTGTACAAAAGGATTGAGTGTTTTAACTCTTCCATCAAAACACTCGGGAAATTTAGTAATCTCATCGATTTCAATTGCTTTAATTTTTGCATCGGTAAGTTTTTTGAATGTACCACCCGTAGAGATAATTTCAAATCCCAATTCTACCAAAGAGGCAGCAAACTCTACAATGCCCTCTTTGTCGCTTACACTTAGTAATGCTCTCATATTTTGCCTTTGTATAGTAGTGAATTTAAAATTATACTATAAATGCTCCCACAAAAAGCACCACTTAGAAATATTTCTAGCTCTATCTAGGCTACAATATGCAAAGTATACGCCGTGAATGTTGTTGGTGAGAGATTTAAAAAGGAGTCACTATGAAAATCGTACTTTTTGATGGGGAGTGCGGGATATGTTCTCAGTCGGTAGAGTTTATCTTGGCTATAGATAAGAAGCGAGTGATATACTTTACTCCGCTTCAAAGTGCTATCGCCAAAGAGAAATTGGCACAAAAAGGGATAGTTGCTCCCGACCCCAATACCTTTTATTATATCGATGGTCAAAACCTCTACTCCAAAAGCACAGGCATATTGCGACTGCTCAAAGATATTGGCAATGGGTGACAACTGCTCTATCTTTTGATAGTTGTTCCTCGTTTTGTGAGAGATTTTCTTTATGATAGAGTGGCAAAAAACCGCCATAAATTTCTGAAAAAATCGGCGTGTGCTTTGCCTCCACAAGCTCTTTTAGATAGATTGCTCTAGCTACTCTTTGTCACTATCAATCGTAATAATCGTATGAACATTGCCTCGTGGATTAAAATCGGCTACTATCTTGATCCATCTAGGTTGGAGATTTCTTTTGAGGGCATCGTATATCTCATTGGCAGAGTTTTCGTGCGATATTTCTCTATTCATAAATGAGTTGATATAGAGTTTGAGGGCTTTGAGTTCAATGACTCTCTGGTTTGGCGTGTAGCTTAGCTTGATGGTTGCAAAATCTGGATAGCCCGAACGGGGGCATTTGCACATAAACTCAGGCAACTCTATATCGATGCGATAGTTTTTGGGGTGCTGATTTGGCCAATAGTTCTCTTGGGCATTGATAGTAAATTCAACAATCTCTTGTTCACCGTATTTCATTTTTTGCTCCCTAGTGGTGTTGTATGATAAGTTCTCTTTTGGAGATGGGTTTTTGGATTCCGTAGCCTTGCATGTAGTCAATACCCAGTTCGATAAGCCTATTTTTTTGCTTCTCCTTATCGACCCATTTGGCGATAGTGATGATATTTAAATCTTTGCACATTTTCATAAGCGACGTAAAAAGAGCCAACGATTTGGGATTATCCAAGCGTCTTATGAAATCCCTATCAAACTGTACCGTATCAAATTTAAAATATTTAATATAATCAAACGAAGAGTTTGACGACCCAAAGTTATCAATGGTGATACGCACCCCTTTTTCTCGAATAAATTGCAGTATTTCAAGGTAGCTGCTTAGGTTGTGATGGGTGTTTTTTTCATAGATTTCAAGGATCAGGCGAGAGGGGCTTACATGCTCTTTTTCCACATAGTCAAAAGCATTTTTCAAAAATCCCTTATCACGCAATGAAAAAGGGGAGATGTTAAAGCTTAGCGAGATAGCATCATCAATAAGCGATGCGGTATCGACTACTTGTTTAAAAAGTGCCAAATCGTAAATCTGTCCCAATCCTAGACGGTTAATAACAGGAAGATACTCTCTGGGTTGAAGCTCTGTTGTGTTGCGTAGAATCATTTTGGGCGTAATGGTATAGATATCAACTTTTTGCGTAGAGCTATTGAGCAACGGGCGGAAGCTAAGGGATAAAAAGCGACTGTTGAGTGCCTCTTGTACCCACTCTTCTAGCTCTTGTTCGTGCTTGGCATCTTTGACAATGACCTTAGAGCCTCCTTGTGACTCATCTACGTTGTGAGCGATGGAATCGATGAGAAAAAATATATCTTTGGTGTAGTTTTCACTGCTGCTCACCACCGAAAAGATATAATCAATCTCAATTTGAGCTATCTCATGATACTCTTTGATGTAACTTTCCAATATGTTTTCAATCTCTTGGGTATCACGATTGAGGGCGATTAAAAATTTCGTCCCCGAATAGCGACCGATGATGGTATTGCTTACGCCGTGTTGAGTGAGATAGATATCAAGGGCTGCGATAATATCGTGGAATACCATTGCAACCTTCTCCAAGCCGTAATTTTGATTGATGGTATCAATATTGCCAATAGCCAAAAGTGCGATGCTTTTGGGTTTGCGGTGCTTGATGACATTTAAAAAGGCTTTTTGATTAAACCCCTCCGTCTCTTTGTCAAGCAAAGTACCCAGAGTAGCCAACTCAAGCATAAAGTAGATGAAGTAGATAGTAGCAAAAACAATTCCTGCCATAATCAAACTATCACGAATCGATATGGTAATATTGGTATCTTTGATAAATACAATATAGCTCACCACAAAGATAAACAAAAGAGCAGGAATACCCGCCCTCAAAGCGAGTTTAAAGCGACGCTCACGCTCTAGTAGGGTTGAGAGTAGCATCCTTTAGACATCCAAATGCTTGACATCTTTGGCGTGGGTTTCGATATAGTTTCGGCGAGGTTCGACCTCATCACCCATAAAGAGCGAGAAGGTTTCACTAGCACTCTCATAATCATCAATGTTGATTTTTAGCAAGACTCTATCTTGAGGATTCATGGTTGTCTCCCAAAGCTGTTCGGGATTCATCTCTCCTAGACCTTTGTAGCGTTGGATATAGACCCCTTTGTTGGCTTGAGCTTTGACCTCATCAAGCAAACCAACCAAATCTTTGTCCATAAACTCATGAGTGAGCAACTCTTTGATATTGTCGTTGATCTTCATCGCCTCTTTGAAGTGGGGATTTTCAAAGAGTTGGATTTCAAGCACAAACTCCTCTAGTCCCTCATTGGTTTGGACATAGAGATGGACTCTCTCGTCGCTTTGTACTTCATTGAGGATATTGTAGCCCAAATCGGCAATCATTGCTTTGACTTTTGGCATCGTTTCCATAAAGTTTTCACTGTGGATTTCATTGGAGTTTTCGACAATGTAGCGAATAAGTTCGGGGATAGAGTAGCGTTTATCGAGTTCGCCCAGGGTGATTTGGTAGTAAGAGACGAGTTTGAAGAGGTGAATAAGGTCGTTATCTCCCATGGTGTGACTCTCTATAGCCGAAATTCCTTGTTCGATGAGCAAATCATTGAGGGCTTTATCGTCTTTGAGATAGATTTCGTTTTTGCCTTTTCGATAGAGATAGAGGGGCGGTTGAGCCAAATAGAGGTATCCTTTTTCGATAACAGGACGTAAGAAACGGAAAAAGAAAGTCATCAAAAGGGTTTGAATATGGCTTCCATCGACATCGGCATCGGTCATAATAATGATTTTGTGGTATCGAAGCCTCTCCTCATCAAACTCATCGCCAATCCCACACCCCAAGGCAGTAATCATGTTTTTGATCTCATCGGATTTGAGGATTTTTTCCAATCGTGCCTTTTCGACGTTGAGAATTTTACCTTTGAGGGGCAAAATAGCCTGAAAGACTCTATCACGCCCTTGTTTAGCCGAACCCCCCGCCGAATCTCCCTCGACGAGATAGATTTCAGTGAGACTAGGGTCTTTGCTTTGACAATCCGCCAATTTCCCTGGCAAAGTACCTACACTCATCGAGTCTTTGCGTTTGACAAGCTCTTTGGCTCTTTTGGCTGCATCTCTACCTCTAGCGGCTAGTAGGACATGTGCCATAATGTTTTTGGCCTCTAGGGGTGTCTCTTCGAGGTATTTATTGAACTGTTCGTAGATAAATTTTTGCACCAAAGGGCGTACATAGCTTGAGCCTAGCTTCCCTTTGGTTTGTCCTTCAAATTGCGGTTCGGGTACTCGTACGGAAATGACGGCAACTAGCCCCTCTTTGGTATCATCGCCTGTGATTTTGGTAGCTTTCTCTTTGGCGTTGGCGTTTTTGGTGATGTATTGTGAGATACTGCGTGTAAGCCCTGCTCTAAAACCCGCTTCGTGCGTCCCACCATCGGGCGTTTTGATGTTGTTTACAAACGATACCACTTTGTCAATATCGCTATCGCAATACATCAAAGCAATATCCATCTCCATATCGTCGGCACTGCCCGTCAAAAATTGAATCGAAGTGAGAGGCTCTTTTTTGTTTAAATCCTCTACAAATTCACTAATACCACCCTCGAAGTGATAGGACTCTTTTTTGTTGCTTCGCATATCATGAAAGAGGATTTTGATTTTGGGATTGAGATAGGCTAATTCTTTGAAGCGTTTGGCCAAAATATCAAACTCAAACGCCACACCCTCTGTAAAGATAGACTCATCGGGCCAAAACTCTACTTTGGTTCCTGTTTTTTTGGTAGCACCCGTAACGGCTAATATATCTTGTGGAATACCTTTGGCAAAGCTTTGATTGTGGATGCTTCCCTCTCGCCAAATCTCCAATCGCAAATCTTTGGATAGAGCATTGACAACCGAAACCCCAACCCCGTGCAAACCGCCCGAAACTTTGTAGGTATCTTTGTCAAATTTCCCACCTGCGTGCAAAACGGTAAGTACAACCGTAGCGGCAGAAATCTTTTCGGTAGGGTGCAAAGCTACAGGAATGCCTCTTCCGTTATCTTCGATAATGGCCGATCCCTCTTTGGTAAGGGTGACTTTGATGGTATCGCAATACCCCGCCATTGCCTCATCGATGGAGTTATCAACCACTTCATAAATGAGATGATGAAGCCCTTTAACCGAGGTATCACCTATGTACATCCCTGGTCGTTTGCGTACCGCTTCAAGTCCCTTGAGAACTTTGATATTATTTGCCCCATATTCAGCCATCTTTTTGCTCCAGTTGTTCTATTCAATTTGTAGTAAAATATATCATTTAAGACATTTTTCCAATGCACTCTACGCAAAGAAAAAATATTTAATAAAGATAAATATTTTATCCAAAAAGTGGTTAGTTTTTGGTTAG
>DYTG01000014.1 GCA_020726085.1 Sulfurovum sp. | reverse complement strand
GTCTATTTTGAATTAGAACTGTTTAAAAGTTGTTTTTATTTGTTGGGGTATTATACTCCCAAACACTCCCCGTAGGCGTATCCATAATTGCAATACCCATTGCCATCAATTGATCACGCAAGGCATCGGCTTGTGCAAAATCTTTGGCTTTTTTGGCTAGGTTTCGCTCTTCTAAGACTCTCTCAATCGTTGCTTTGGTCGTCTCATCGATACCTATTTGAAAATAGCTTACAGCCTCTTTGTACCCAATGCCAAAAAGTTCGTTGATAAATTCAATGTTGCTAAAAAGCTCTTTTTTGAGGGCTTTGTTTTTGGAATCTCTATCGAGTGCTTCATTGCCCTCTCCCACCATCTCATCTATTACGCTCAACGCCTTTGAGATATTGAGATCATCGCTCATAGCCTCAAGTACTTTGCTTTTAAACGCTTGATTGACGTTACTACCACTGGATGGGAGACGTTTTTTGAGGCGGTAGAGTTTATCAAGGCGTTTTTTTGAGGCTTGAAGATCCTCTTCGTTGAAATTAAAATCATTACGATAATGCACACTTATGAGATAAAACCGCAACACCTCTCCATCATAAACCTTTAAAGCATCTTTGATAAAAAAGCTATTGCCCAACGATTTACTCATCTTTTCGCCATCGATTTGCACAAAGCCGTTGTGCATCCAATACTTTGCTACCTCTTTGCCGCTGTGACATCTGCTTTGGGCTGCTTCATTTTCATGGTGAGGAAAAAGCAAATCGGCTCCACCTCCATGAATATCGATGATATAGTCTTCATTACCGCAAAAATGCTTATCAATCATCGCCGAACACTCAATATGCCACCCTGGACGACCCTTACCAAAGGGGCTATCGAAACATATCGACTCCTCCTTGGCACACACTTTCCATAGAGCGAAATCTTTGGGATTGCGTTTGTAGTTGGTGTGTTCAATCCTGCTTTGGGCTACGCCTTCTTCGACGACTTGATGCGAAATAGAGCCATAATGAGCATCTTTGGAACTATCAAAATAGACATCCCCACCCTCCACAACATAGGCAAAATCTTTTTGGATGAGCTTAACAATCATATCTCGTATAGCATCCATTGACTCGGTAGCTTTGGGTTCAATATCGGCTCTTTGAACCCCTAGTGCGTCCATATCATCCAAATATCGCTGGGTATAAAGCTCTGTAATTTCACTCAATGATTTGCCGCTTTGTTTGACTTTGGCGATGATTTTGTCATCAATATCGGTAAAGTTTTTGCAAAGTGTTACGTTGTATCGCAATGCTTTAAGGGTGCGTACCAAAATATCAAAGCTAAGAGAGCTACGAGCATGTCCCAAATGTGCATCATCATAAACCGTAGGACCGCACAGATAGATAGAGACTTCATTGCCTTTGATGGGTGCAAATTGTACTTTTTCTTTTTTGACGCTATCAAATATAACCATTTTTAGCCTTTTGTTTTTGTAATGGGAGTATAAATCCACTCTTTCAAGATAGCTCTTTGGCTCTGGTGTGGGCAGCACTAACAGCGTCCATAAAAGCAGCTTTGATTCCTGCTTTTTCAAGAGCGTAGCAACCGTAAGCCGTCGTACCCGCTGGACTCATAACAGAATTTTTGATGTGAGGGGCCTCTTCGTGTTGAATAAGCTCTCCAAAGCCTCTAAAGAGTCCTTGCATTAATCTATCGGCATCTTCTCGTTTGAGTCCCTCTTTGACACCTCCATCGCTAAGGGCTTGAGCTACCATTGCCAAATAGGCCGGCCCACTTCCTGCTAATGCTGTAGCTATATCAATCTCTTGTTCGGAGTTGAGCCAAAGCGTCTCGCCAATGGTCTCAAAGAGTCCTAAAGCCTCTTCCTTGTGTTCTGTATTGCCCGTAACTGTCGTCATGGATGCTCCCACACTTGCTCCTAGATTGGGCATGGCACGGATATAAAATGTTGCTTTGATGTGTTGGGCAATGGTCTCTAGCGTGGTTCCTGCCAAAATAGAGGTTAAAAGCCTTGCTTTTCCTTTGAGTTTCTTACCTGCTTCTTCGACATTGTAGGGCTTGAAGCACAAAATAATATTTTTATTATCCATATTAAAACCATCAAGCAGATGTTTTTCAATGGGGGTTTTAAGTTTTGTTTCAAATGTATTGAGATTATCCATATTGCGACCTACAATCTCTATTGTGTAGTGTTTTTGCAATCCTTTGGCGATCGAAAGTGCCATATTTCCATTACCGATAAGTGTAATACTCTTTTTCATAAATCGTTTTCCTGTAGTGTGCTGATGGTAGGATTTAATTATAGCATAATAATCTAAGGCTCATATGAACCTTACATCCACTCTACTACTTTTGCGACTTCATTTGCCACAAAACATTTAATAGGCGTTGCTTCAAGTGCTTTGGCGGGGACAATGGCTTTGGTAAATCCTTGCGTTTCAAGCTCTTTGAGACGTAGCATCATATTGGTTACTTCGATAATTTCACCCGTGAGGCTCACCTCACCCATAAAGATCGATTTGGAATCAATGGCTCTATCTCGGTAGCTGCTCAAAATAGCAGCAATCACCGCCAAATCGGCAGAGGGTTCGGCGATTTTGATACCTCCTGATACATTAATAAAGACATCTAGCGTACTAAAAGGCAATCCTAGCTTTTTTTCAAGCAGTGCCAAAAGCATCACCAAACGATTGTTATCAAAGCCTGTTGAACTGCGTTTGGCATACCCTTGGGCATCGCTTACGAGGGCTTGAATTTCGATAATAATAGGACGACTCCCCTCTAGTATCACGGTAAGGGCTGAACCTGCAAGAAGTTTGTCTTTGTTAAAAAACCGCCCTGCCATGCTTTTGGCATCGTGGAGTCCGCTTTTGTTCATTTCAAAGATACCTACTTCATTGGTGCTTCCAAAACGGTTTTTGATACCTCTTAGCAGTCTTAATTCGGAGTTGCTATCTCCCTCAAAATAGAGTACGACATCCACCATGTGTTCAAGTATGCGAGGTCCTGCAATTGAGCCATCTTTGGTGATATGACCGATGATAAAAATCGCTATCCCCATCGATTTGGCGATACGCATAAGCTCAAATGTGATAGAACGCACTTGTGTGACCGAACCAGGGGCAGAGGGAATATCGTCGCTATAAAGTGTTTGGATTGAATCAATGACGATAAAATCGTAGCGGTTAGTACTCATCTCTTGCAAAACCAAACCCAGATTGATTTCACAAAACAAATAGAGCTGTTTTTCATTCGCCCCCAATCTATCGGCTCGTATTTTGATTTGTCCCGCCGACTCTTCGCCCGATACATAGAGAACTTTTTGGTTGTTTTTGGCTAGATTACCTGCGATTTTAAGCAAAAGAGTTGATTTACCAATCCCAGGACTGCCTCCAATAAGCGTCAAAGAACCCGTCACAATCCCCCCGCCCAATACCAAATCAAGCTCTTTAGAGTAGGAGGTGAAACGCATAAGATTATCGTGCTTAATATCTACGATGGATTGAGCTTTTGTAGTGTGAGTAGAAAGCGTTTTGGTCGCTTCAAGGAACTTTATTTGCTCACCGCTAAGCTCTATCATGCTATCCCACGCCCCACAATTGGTACATTTACCCAACCAATGCGACGATTGCGAACCGCAACTTTGACACTCAAAGAGTTTTTTATTTTTTGCCATCCCGTAAGCTCCTTATGCCTTAAACCGCTCTTTGCTTTTGCAGTAGTTCTCCAAAAGGCACTCGTGGCACAACGGCTTAATGGCTTTGCAACGGTACCTTCCAAATAGTACCATGGCTTGATGCAAGATATGCAAATGGGTTTTGAATTTTTTAGTTAGTTGGGCTTCGGTAGCTAGGGGTGTCGTGGCGTTTGAGAGTCCTAGGCGGTGCGCTACTCGAAAGACGTGCGTATCAACGGCCATAAGGTTTGCCCCGCTGTACTCTATCATCACCACATTGGCGGTTTTTTGTCCTACACCTGCGAGTTTGACTAGCTCTTTTTGCTCCAAAGGTATCTCACCGCCGTAATTTTCTACTACGCTTTGTGCCATTTTGAGCAAATTGGAGGCTTTGTTGTTGAAAAACGAGCAACTTTTAATAAGTTCTTTGATATTTTCTAATTTTGCATGGGCTAAAGCACTAGGGGTAGGATAGGCGGCAAAGAGCATGGGGGTAATGATATTGACCCGTTTATCGGTACATTGAGCCGAGAGCATTACAGAGATAAGCAATTCATAAAGATTGGAGTAGCGTAGTTCAGTCACCGCACCTTGATATTCACGCACAAATATCTCCTTGATTGCCTCTATCTCGACTTTGGTCGCCATCTTAACTTTTGCCATTTTGCCTCTTAATATCTCTTTGTGCTTAATTAATGTCACCATTAATTGAAATTTTAGCCATAAATAATACTATTTTGGTTAAAATTATATCAAAATTGATGAGTAAATAATGAATAAAAAGTCAAAAAAAACCTTTTCCAAAAAAGAACTGTTCTCTTTATTCGAGAGTGGTAATTATCAAAAAGTCATCTCCAAAATAAAACAATTTACAATAGAAGATATAAGCCATGAAGAACAAGAGAGTATTTTGCTAGACTCTTATCAAAAGTTGGCTCATAATCATTTTATCGCAGGAGATGTGACTAGGGCTGTTCGTGATATTGATTCACTGTTGCAAATCCATACAAGTCAAAAGTATGAAATAATAAAGCTAAAATATCTCTGCTATATGGAATATTTTGCAGATGCTGTCGTGTTGGGTGAGAGATTGATACTCTCTAGCGATAAGAAGATCAAACAAGAGGCTATCTTTTTGTATCAACTTGCCTTGATGTACAATGGAAACCATA
Source organism: Sulfurovum sp. (assembly GCA_020726085.1). Classification (GTDB taxonomy): domain Bacteria; phylum Campylobacterota; class Campylobacteria; order Campylobacterales; family Sulfurovaceae; genus FS08-3. Next base: position 16,661 of record DYTG01000014.1, on the reverse strand, counting down.
GCTTAGAAGGTACTCTTTTGAAACTCCTGCCAAAATCACAACAAAACTATATTTTGGGATTTGCAGCATTGTTGCAAGAGGATGGGGTGTCGGCACTGAAATATTTTGAAAGCTCCAATCCACGAGCAAAAATAGAAAAAAACAATTTAGAAGCATTAAAAATGATTATTAAAGGCGAGAAGCCTAAGGGTGATTTGTCCAATATAAAGCCTCTTTATCGCTTGTTGCTTGTAGGAGAAGAGGAGGGATTAGTCAATACAAAAAATAGCAGAGTTGTCAAAGAAGAGCTTAAGGGGCAATTTGCCAATCAAAACAAAAACCGTGCGATGGAAAATCTATTGTTGTTGCAAGAAGCTATTGATGCCAAAATCATTGCCCAAAACGTCGCCAACAAAGAGGAAAAGATTCTTCTTATCTATAATAATATTTCGCTTTTGGTGGAGAAGCAAAAAGAGAATCAAGCACTTCACCTTTTTATGCAATACAAAGAGGATTTGATAAACCTTATAGAATCGGCAACGCTTTTTATAATCATCAAGAGTCATACCCAAGATCAAAAGAGCAATAGAGCGTTGATTGTTTTTCTCACCAATTACCTCAAGCTGTACCACCAAAAAATTGCCCCTTTTCAAATAGATTATATTCTTCTTTTTTTGCTCAATTACGATGAGAGTTGGGCTATTAATCTAGCCCACACCTACAATAGAGAGCATTTTATTTTTTTTGTCAAAGAGCTTTCTGTGGCAAAAGTCTATAGCACTTCTTTGCAAGAGAAGTTTAACGGTATAGCAAAGCGATACACTATGACAAACAGTCACCTTATTAATGTGGCTGCAAAATCTTTGGAGTTGCTTGATGAGAAAATTGAGCAATTTGACAACCAAACAAGAGAAAATTTTGTGGAGCAGCTTGGGGCACTGATACAATTATTGCGAAATAGCGATAAAGTACACCGTAAGTATCAAGCGAGTTTTTTGAATCTACTCAAAGCATTAGCCTTTGTTGTTCAAACGTTTCCATACGATAGGGACCCGCAACTTTATGAAATACTTTTTGATGCTATTGAGTATTTTGTTGATTATTTTGGCATTAACAGAGTAAAGTTGCCACTTGACATCAAAGCATTTTTTGTCTCCTTTGACAAAAAAGAGTCGATAAGGCGTAGAAACAAGCACCCCAAACATAAGAATGTTTTTGAATTTGTAGATATGATGCTAAATGAAGAGTATTTTAAGGCATTCCGATACGATTTCAAAGAAGAGGAGTATGATGCACTTGCAATCAAAAATCAATGCATCAAAAACTTACAAAATGCCAAAGAAGATCCCTTTGCACCCCTTGTAGCACTCAAAGAGGACTATTATAAGAGTTACGTTCACCAACTTGTTTTGGATTTGATTGCAAAGAGCATTGAACTGCAGATAGGTAATACGGATGAAATCATCCGTGAAATTCTCTCCAAGCTGACTATCTCTTTCCAAGATACCATGATTCAGGCAGGTTTAATCCAATCTATAAAAAAATATGCCAAAAATGACCTAAGGGTTGCTTTGGTCATTTTGGAATACGCTATTGGGAGTATCGAACACAATCGCAGAGAGTATCTATGGTATCTAAAGTGGTTAGAGAGCTATATTTTACTCTTTAACAACCATCATTTGAAGCGAAATAGTCTATTTGATGATATACTTAATGAGTTTTTGAAAATACAAAAAAAGAAAAAATTCAAATCTATGAATGCGGCATACACTCGATTTCTTAAACTCGATACACAATAACAAGGAGTACTATTTTGATTAAAAAAAGCCCCTATGAGATGCTAGGACTTAAAGATAACTTCACGTTTGAAGATATCAAAAAAGCTTATCGACAAAAGATAAGAGAAAATCCACCCGAACAAAATCCACAAGCCTTTAGTGAGATTTCGGATGCCTATGATATTTTGACCAATGAAGAGTATTTTTTTAAAGATGCCCCCAAAGAACTCTATGCTTTGGCTGTCGATATCAAGGTGGATGAGTCGCCCAAAAGAGAGACCAGTCGCTATCTAAAGAATATTTTTGAGGTACCTTTTCAAATATGACAAAAGAGCAATTAAAAAGCCGTATCTGTCAACAGATAGACTTAATGGACGATAGGGAAGTCGATGAGTTTTCCATCTTTTTGCAAGAAGAAGAGAAAGAAGAGCATATAGCCCAAGAGTTAGTGATCATCAAAGGTGAGTTCAAAAAACTTACCAAATTGGTCTATTCTATGGAATCTAAGCTAAACCAAAAGCAAAAAGAGTTGGAAAAAACACAACTGCAATCTTTTTTTGCCTTTGAAGCGTTGCTTAAAAATGCAAAAGATGCCATTGACTCCTTGCCCAAAGCATCACTCTTTGGGATATCCAAACTCAATCGTGCGATTCACTCTATTCAAGAGGGTTTTGGTTCGCTTTCGCAAGAGTATGCAACCATTTTGGAATTACTGGGAATACAATACGCAGCAAAAGTAGGCGATAGATTTAATGCGGATTTCCATGAAGCCGTAGAGGTGATAGAGGATCAAACACAAGAAGATGGAGCGATTGTCGAAATCTTTGAAGAGGGATTTTTATATCAAAATCAAATTATAAATTATGCAAAAGTAAAGGTAAACCGATGGACATTATAGGAATTGATTTAGGAACAACCAACAGCGTAGCTACTGTCTATACCAATGAGGGGCTAAAACATATCTCTTTTGATGGAGATTTTCTTCTCCCCTCAATCGTCAATGTTAGCAACGATGGAGTAATTGTTGGAATTAAAGCAAAAAATATGGCAATGATTGCCCAAGAAAATACCGCTATCTCTATCAAGCGACTTATGGGAAGCGACCAAAAAGTGACGCTTAATGGCAAAGAGTTTACTCCCCAAGAGGTATCCTCTTTGATTATCAAAAAGATCAAAAATACCGCCGAGCAGGAGATGGGTGAAAAATACAATCGATGCGTTGTAACCGTTCCTGCCTATTTCAATGAAAACCAAAGAGCAGCAACGACGCAAGCCGTAGAGTTGGCTGGTTTGAAAGTGCTAAGGGTTATCAATGAACCAACCGCCGCTGCTATTAGTTACGGTGCTAACAAAGATGAAGATATGCTTTATGGAGTGTATGATTTGGGTGGGGGGACTTTTGATATCTCCATCATTGAAAATTCAAAAGGGCTTATTGAAGTGGTTGCTACAAGCGGAGACAACTACTTAGGAGGAGATGATTTTGATAAGAAACTCTCCCAATTGATTTGGCAAAAGAGCGGGTTTGATATTCCTTTGACTCAAAAGTTGCAAATTAAGCTCAATCAAATTGCTGAAAAAGCAAAAATCGACCTCTCAACACAAGAAGAAGTGATTATTGATGAGAAGTTTTTTGCCAAAAAAGATAAAGAGCCGCTGCATTTGGAAGTTGAAATTGGACGAGAAGAGTTTGAGGAACTCATTAGAGAAGATATTGATAGAACCGTTGAACTTTTGCTCTCTACTTTGGAAGATGCAAATTACGATATTGATGATCTTGAAGCCATTATTCTTACGGGCGGCTCTAGCCGTATTCCTTTTGTTACCCATACAATCCTCGAAAAGACAGGCAAACTCCCTATTCTTATTGAAGACCCCGACAAATCGGTATCCATTGGAGCTATTTTGCAAGGGGCAATCATAGAGGGGATTGATACGGATTCTATATTGGTTGATATTACACCCTACTCTTTGGGTATATCGACACTTAATGAATCAATGGGTTTTGAATTGATACTCTCAAAAATTATACTCAAAAACACACCCGTACCCGTGAGTAAAGTTTCTCGCTACTACGCTATGCGTGATTATCAAGAAGGGTTTGAAATCGACATCTATCAAGGTGAAAATGAAAAGGATTTAAGTGAGAATATCAACATAGGCAATATGTTATTAGAAATCAAAAATCCTATCAAAGAGGGTGCGATTGATGTCACATTTACGCTCAATCAAGACGGTATGTTGTCGGTTGTGGGCAAAGAGATTCATACAGATGAGATTATCAAGGGTGAGTTTAGGACAAAAATCTCAAAGTCTTCACAACACTCAAACGTCAATGAGATGGATATTTTAAACGAGCACGATAGAGCCATTATGGGTAAAATTGATAAACTTTTAGAGAGCGATATTTTAGAAGAGGACAAAGCGGATCTAAAAGCACTCAAAGCCAAATACATCAATGCGCACAGTGAAGAAAAAGCAACTATCGAAGAGGAAATTATTGATACGATTTTCTTTTTAGAGGATTCCCATTGATGGAGTTTGAGTACAATTGCCCCGTGTGTCGAGCCAAAAATCTTTTAAACTCGACCCATCAAATATGCCGACGATGCCAAAGTGACCTCTCTTTTATTTACGAAATAAAAAAACGAAAGTTCTTTAGACTATTAAGGGTATTTTCAAAAAATAATATCTCCAATCTATCCTCTTGTTCCTATCAAAACCATGATGCAAATAGGATTTAAACTCAATCTTGTAGGGATTGTTATTGCTGTTACGGTAGGATTTTTGTTTTGGAGGGTGATTGTCTAATGCCACTGATTGATTTTGAAATTTCTGCTTTGGGGGCGATGAAAAAGTATCCCAATAGACTCTACTACAAAGGCGATTTGGAACTACTCAAACGTCCAAAAGTCTCTATTGTGGGTACTCGCCGACCTATTAATTATACCAAAACCCAAACCGCTCACCTCGTTCAAGCTCTTATTGCGAGGGGCGTAGTGATAGTAAGTGGGGGTGCGATGGGAGTTGATGCGATAGCCCACAGTTGTGCGGGGGCTTCCAATACCATTGCCGTTTATGCTTCGGGTATTGATATTCGCTATCCCGCCGTCAATCGAGAGCTGCTTAAAAATATCGAAGAACAAGGATTGGCTTTGAGTCAATTTGAGCCTGATTTTCAAGCTACGGGGTGGAGTTTCGTGGTACGCAATGAGCTTGTGGTAGCTTTGGGCGATATTTTGATAGTCGCCGAGGGGGATTTAAACAGCGGTTCGTTGCGTAGTGTTGAGTATGCTTTGAAGATGGGCAAAAGCGTTTATGTCCTCCCTCATCGTATCGGAGAGAGCAAAGGCACCAATAAACTTCTCATAGACGGTTACGCACACCCTATCTACTCGATTGAAAAGTTTGCTTCGCAATTTGGAGTGGCGGTCAATAGCCCCGTTGTCAAAGATGACTTTTTCTACTTTTGCCAAAGCTTTCCTACGATTGAAGAGGCGGTATCACGATTTGGTGATAGAGTCTATGAGGCGGAGTTTGATGGGATCATTCTCATCGAAAACGGCATGGTCTATTTGCAAAATTAATCGTAAAGGAAACCAAATGAAATTCTCCGACCCCAAAAACGATATAGTCTTTAAAAAAGATATTTGGCTACGATTTTAAGGTTGTTGCTTGTGACCAATTTAAAATAGATTGCTTCGTGCCTCGCAACGACTGGTTCAAAGATGATTTGCTAGAAACTTATAGAGTATTGCGATTTAAATTTTGCTATAATTATGCACTTTTTATACTCTAGGAAAAATATGCAATATGATGTAATAGTTGTTGGTGGTGGACATGCAGGGATAGAGGCTTCGTTGGCAAGTGCTAGGATGGGGGCTAAGACGTTGCTTGTGACTATTTTGGTAGAACAAATCGGTGCTTCATCGTGCAACCCTGCTATTGGAGGACTTGCCAAAGGGCATTTGGTCAAAGAATTGGATGCTATTGGGGGCGAAATGGGGCTTTGTACCGATGCTACGGGGATACAATATCGAATCCTAAACGGCTCAAAGGGTCCAGCGGTACGGGGGAGTAGGGTGCAAATCGATATGGATAGATACCGAAATTATATGCACGATAAAATTTTGCAAACTCCCTATCTGGATGCCAAGCAAGAGATGGTGACGGGGCTTATGATCGAAAATAACGTCGTCAAAGGCGTGGTAACACAACTGGGCAATGAGTATTGGGCTTCAAAAGTGATTATTACCGCAGGAACGTTTCTCAACGGTATCATTCATATCGGAAAAACCCAACTGAGTGCGGGTCGCCAAGGGGAGTTTGCTTCTATTGAATTGAGTGCGTATTTACGCCATTTAGAGCTTGAAATAGGACGACTCAAAACGGGGACGTGCGCTAGAATTGATGCAAAGAGTATTGATTTTAGCGTTATGGAACCCCAAGGCGGGGATGAGCCTCCTATGCCTTTTAGTTTTCGTACCGACAAAAAGAGCTTCAATCCTATCCAATTGCCCTGCTATCTCACCTATACTAACGAAGATACGCATACTATTATCGAGAACAATTTTGAAAATGCACCGCTCTTTAGTGGACAAATTAGCGGCGTGGGTCCTAGGTATTGTCCCAGTATCGAAGATAAGATTTACCGCTTTAGGGATAGACCTCGCCATCAAATCTTCGTCGAACCTCAAACGATACACAACGCAGAGTGTTACATTAACGGCATGAACACCTCTTTGCCCACACAAGTACAAAAAGAGATGATACAAAGCGTCAAAGGGATGGAAAATGCCAAAATCGTACGTTATGGGTACGCTATCGAGTACGATTTTATCCAGCCTACGCAACTCTACCACACTTTGGAGTGCAAAAAAATCAAAGCCCTCTATTTCGCAGGACAAATCAACGGCACGACAGGCTACGAAGAGGCAGCAGCTCAGGGATTGATGGCAGGTATCAATGCTGTCCTTGCCTTAAATGGTGAAGCACCTTTTATTTTGGGACGAGATGAGGCGTATATTGGAGTACTTATCGATGACCTTGTGACCAAAGGGACACTCGAACCCTACCGTATGTTTACCTCACGCGCAGAGTATCGATTGCTATTAAGAGAAGACAATGCCGATATACGTCTAAGCCACTACGGAGAGAAATTTGGACTGCTTGAACGTGACTATTTAGAGCGATTGTATGCCAAAAAAGCAGCTATAGAAGAGGGGGTGGAATATCTCAAAAGCACCTATGTCACGCCTACTAAAGAGTTTATTAGATTGCTTGAACGTATCGGTGAGATGGGACTTAACGATAAAACCGCCCTCATTGATGTAGTCGGTAGAGGGGAGTACAATCGCAGCAAACTCACGACGCTTATTCCCTCTTTTGAAAGCTACAGTGATGAAGTGATAGAACAGATACTTATCCAAGCCAAATATCACCGATACATCGATAAACAATTGATGCAAGTCTCCAAAATGAAAGATATGCTCAAACTTAAAATCCCCACTGATTTTGACTACGCCAAAGTATCAGGACTTAGCAATGAGATAGTCGAAAAGCTCAAAAAAGCCAATCCTCCTACACTTTTTAACGCTTCAGAGATTTCAGGCGTGACTCCCGCTTCGTTGGAGATACTCCACGTCTATATCAAAATGGTACAAAAAAGTTTATAGTGTCGCAACTCTACTTATCACGATAACTCAACGCTATGTTGCACTTAGTAACATTGAGTTGGAGAATCTGAATGCTAATGATAGCATTGACATCTATTCTCTCTTGAAAAATTATTGTCTTGATAGCCTCATTAATATCTTCTTCGTTATTGGAACTTGATAGTATTTTGAGTTTAACGCTACTCTTTGTTTCCTGAGTGTATTTAAAATCCTCTTTGGTGTAGGGATCGAACTCTTTGGCATTGACTTTGTAATTAAAAAGATTACCATAAGTCGTGCCTTGATGATTTCCCAATAGTATAGCTAAGTGCGGATTTGATTTTTCACTCCACTGGGCATCATGGAATTCAAAAAGTGTTTTGACCTCATATTCGTTTTCAACGATAATCAAATCATGCTCTTTGGGATTGCGTGGCAAATCGGTGTCATGTTCTACCGTTTGGGTCTTGGCAATAAGCTCTTTGAGTTTGATAGTATCATTGTTTTCTACGAGCTTATCAATATACGAAGCACCTTCAAGAAAAAATAGGCAGGAGCCAACAAGTAGCCCCTTGAGAAAGATTTGTTTCATCTTATTTTTGCGTAGTGGTAGCAGTAATGAGTTTGTCCGATGAGAACATCAAATAGAGATTAGCCTCTTTTGGCTTCTTTTTTTCCATTATGGGGGTATCGGAGCTAAGTTTGATGGAGAGATAGGGATCAAATTGACTCTTTGGGGCATCGCTTGTGGTGTTGTTCTCTGTGCTTTTTTTCATAAACTCTGCCAAACTTGTTTTTTCTGCATTTTTGTTTGTGAGTGATTGTTTGAAGCTTTTGAGATCTTCTCCATCAAGCTTTTCTCCTTTGGCGTTGTAAATCCAATAGATCATCTTGTCATGAGCCATAGCAGTTGGTTCATCGTAGTCATGGATAAGATTGCTTATAAGCGTTTGAAGTTGCACTTGCGTGACCTTGTTTAAGCGTTTGTTGATTGCCAATACACGATTGTTTTGTGTATTGTAAGCAATAAGCAAATTTTCATTGGCTAGAAATTTGCCCACATGGGGATTATCACTCTTAACGCCTTTTTGCTCCCTTATCTCTTTTTGTTCATCATTAAGTGCTTTGCCTAGAATATAGCCATCTGCACCCTTTTGCATAATCTCTATCTCTTCAAAAATCCCCGCTTGTAAAAAAACCCCTACACACAGCAAACTACTCCATAAAATCTTTTTCACTTTTGACTCCTAATATTTTTGTATTTACTTTTAAATGCACAGCAAAAGCTATTTGTCTTAGCTATGCACTTAAGAGTAAAGAGGTTTTCCAAAGGGCAAAATCCCTTCGGAGTAAGCCCTAAGCCTATTGCTTATAGCGTTCTTTCTTTTCATCTTCGATGACTTTCATCATTTCGGGAGTTCCACCTGTTTTATACCATTCATGCTCGGGTTTGTCAAGCAAATCAGAGATGAGTTTTTTGTATTTTTCGCCTTGACCTGCTTTTTCTGCCAATCCAATCACTTTGGGCAAGAATTTACTATAGAAGTGTCTTGAAACTTCATACATACCGTGCCAATGCGTATAATCAGGTGCTTGCATCGCTGCTCCATGTCTTGCACGTCGTCCTTCGTGATGCCAAATCTCAAACCAAATATACCCTATATCCTCTTGTTGGAATCCTGATTTCTTCCAAATTCCATCTTTTTTCATTTCCGCAACGATTGCTTCGCCAGGTTTTGCAAACTTCTCGTTGTAGCTGACTACCAAAGAGTCAAATTGCTCATAGAAATTATCCACATGGTGTGTAGAGTGGCACGATGAACAAACCTCTTTCATGTTGTCTCTTCTACCTTCCCATGAGATGACTTTGGCAACCTTTTTCTCTACCATAACTTTTTTAAGCTTATCGTCCTCACGTATATAGTTACTATACATTTGCATTGAACCTACAGCGGGAGCTTTGTCTCCTGGAATATCTTGCGTTGTATTGTCTTCAAAGATGACACGGTTGAGCTTAACCGAAATAGCAGGTCGTAGTGTCCAACTGATTCTGTCGCCTACGTTATGCGTTCCTTTGACAACCGATCCGTTTGATTTTTTGTATGAACCCATATGACAAGTAGAGCAAGTAGGGGCTGCATTGTAATCTTTTCCAAGTACCCATTTACCTTGTTTGCGGATATTCATCCCGCCTTTTTCATCACCTTTTGGTGCTGCATAATAGGCTATACCATGTTTAGACTCTTCATAGATCTCTTTTTGTGGATGATCGGGACCTAAGTGACACTTACCGCAGTTTTCGGGTTGTCTTGCTCTACTGGAACTAAAATCATGGCGAGTGTGACACGCATTACAACTTCCTTTACTACCATCATGATTGATACGCCCAACTCCTGAGTTTGGCCATGTCATCCAATCCATCTTGGGAGCACCCGCTTCGTTGTAGATAATCTTGCCATCTTTGTCTTTTTCTGGTTTGATAATCGAACCGTGACATTGCCAACATCCATTGACCGCATCGGCTTTTGTGTCAGGGAAAGAGGCGATAGCTTCAGCCAACATATTGTCCAACGATGCCATAATTTCACCTGCTGTCGCATGGTGAGAGTTTGTCATTTCATTTACTTCTCTCTCGTGACAATGCTTACAGTCATTGGGAGTCTGAATGGTTTTGATAAAAGCACCTTCGTGTTCGTATCCTAATGAATCATCCTTTGATGCCGCATGGCAACTGTAGCACCCTACACCCGATACTGCGTGAGCAGAATTTTCGTAGTGATCTACGAGTGAACGATTCTCTTTCATGTGACACATCACACACTTTTCATTTTTTTCCTTTATACTTTCACTATTGACCCTAACAGAGTCTTTTGTTGTAGCATAAAGCGAAGAGCTTAAAACAATAGCTAAAAATGTAGCTATAAACGCTTTGTTTAATCTCATGAGATTTCCTCCTTTGTATAGTTTCCGACCTACCAACCACTAAAATTTACGAACTGTTTTTGTCAAATTTGCTTCAATGCAAAAGCTCTTTGTCACATGGACTCTCCCAAAGTGGAAAGATTTTGCTAAGTAGCCACAAAGTGACAATAGGGGCTATCAGCATAATAGCCGTAACCAAAATTCCCTCTTTTTCAAACATCAAAGGATGATAGGTGGCAAAACCTCGTTCGCTTTTAGCCAACAACTGTCCTCCGATAACTACGTTCCATCGCATAAACAATACTTGAATAAGCAACATCAATGAAACAATAGGAGCAACTATAAGCAACACCTTTCGACTCACTTTGACAAGCGAGAGATACCCTAATATAAAAAAAGGAATGATAGAAAGAGTAGTGACTTGCATCGTCCAAAAGCTCCATGCCAAAGGTCCACTAAGCAGACCGCTTACATGATGCCATCCTTGCGTTCCTCCATAAGCATGTACAGCAATCTCTAGCATCTCAAAAAGAAAATCAAAAATAAAAAATGTCCAAAGTAACTTCACAAGTGTTTTGATTGTATCGGTTTGAATCTCATCGACTTTGTTGGTGAACTTTTTGATTAAAATATAAAACAAAATCATTCCCGCAATGCCTGAAACCGATGCAGAGAGCAAAAAGATAATGGGCATAAGAGGTGTAAACCACCACTCTACTGTTTTGACTGCACCAAAGATAAAACCTACATATCCATGCAATGATGAAGCCAACGGAATACCGATAGCTGCCAAAACAAAAGCAACTTTATGATCAAATTTTCTTCCCTCAATGGATTTGTCGTTTGTCCAAAGCGTTAGCACATCGTAGATAACCTTTTTTAGCCCATTGGAACGCTCTTTGAGCAAAACCAATTCGTAGCGATAGATAATCAAAATCTCAAAAATAAGCAAGATCGAATAGGACATATAGATATATCCAAATCCTGCCATCATGGAGGGCCCAACATAATTGGGAGTAAAGAGCATATTGAGTGCCCTTTGAGGTTGTCCCAAGTGATTGAGCAACGGAGCAGTTACAAAAAGCAACCACGAAAGAGCAAAAATCAATGCAAATTTAGCAACGGGCATAAGCGATTGGACTTTGAATACATGCGCCAATGCCGACACAATAAAAGCTCCAGCAACTACCCCTGTGATATAGGGATAAATCACAATCATCAACGTCCAATGAGCATGTGTATCATTGGGAAAAACATATTGTAACATTCCAGCATCCATTAAACTACCTCCTCATGCAAATTGATATAATAAAGTTGAGGCTCATTGCCCAAATCTTTTTTAAGCACTCTTAGTCGTGAAGCGGAGTGATAAATTTTGAATACTTCGCTTTGAGGATCGTTAAGATCACCAAATTTTCTAGCACCCGTAGGACAAGCATTGACACAAGCAGGGAGTTTTCCTTTGCGTACACGGTGATAACACCACGTGCATTTATCGGCTGTTTTGGTCTCTTCATTGATAAAACGAACCCCATAAGGACACGCTTGAATGCAATAGCCACACGCCACGCAGTGTTCTTTGTCCACCAAAACAAAGCCATCGGGTGTTGTAAATGTCGCTGCTACGGGGCATACTTGTGTACAGCTAGGCTCATCACACATATTGCAAAGTTTGGGTACAAAAAATGCCTCTTTGACCTCTTTGATAGTCTCGTGAAGTGGAGTGTTGGCATAACCCTTTTCGCCTCCATTGGGAGAATCGACATAGATTTGATTCATCATATCAATAACATAGCGTTCAACCCATGTTCGGTATTGCCCCTCTGGCACATTGTTCTCTTTTCTATCGGCTACACAACAATTCCCACACCCAATACAGGCGCTTACATCCACCATAAAGCAGTAGTTAGCTTTAAGATTCATTGGATTTATGGTATTTTTGAGTGTAGCCTCTTCACTGAGTACTTCACCAAAAAGTTTTGAACTCATAGGAATCATAAGCATCAATGAGCCACCAATAGTACCTTTGATAACTTTATCAATAAAAGTTCGTCTGTTGCTATCAATTATCTCTTGCGTAACTTTAACGTTCATCAACGACCTCCTTTAAGGTTGTAATTTTGCGTGCGTGAGTTATGTTCTCCATGGGATCATGAACCGTATGGCATTGGTCACAACTGTGTGTAGGTTTGACTTTTTGATCCCGTAGATGCTTTTGGTGATCAATAAGAGGGAAATTTTTGGGACGACCTATGCCCTCTTGATGACAACTTAAACACAGTGCAATTTGCTCTTTGTTTTGGACACTGGGCATTTTGGCTATTTTTTTGCCCTCTTTGACGTGTTCTACGATAGGTGCATGACACATTTCACAGGAGAGGTTTTTGTGAACCGAATGGGCTTTGAGTTGATAAACCTCCTCATGACACGATTTACATGTATCGTTTGTTCCGTATTTCATATTACGATTTGCCTCTTCGTTGATATAATCACCACGGTAGTAACCATACTCTCCCCAACTTTTAGGCAACATAATTTTACGTCCTATAACTACCAATGCAATAATGCCAACCAAAACCAATAGAAGACGAATTGCAAATACCTTAGAATTATCTCTCAAGCACCCCTCCTTTTTGTAAAACTTAAATTAATCAAATATGTTATTATATTATTTATCAAGAGACAATCTCTTGACTTGAGTCAAGACAACAAGAGAACGATTGAAAATCTCCTCATTTTTGTTTTTTAAGACTATCACGCTAAAATGTTTATCTATTTTTAGCAACCAAGGCTTTTACATGAACCAAACTATCACGATTATCGACACCTTTGGATTTTTTTTCCGCTCTTTTTTTGCTTTGCCACCGCTACGCAACGCCCAAGGATTTCCTACAGGATTGCTTACGGGATTTGTCAAACTTGTGGATTCATTGCATCGTGACCACTCAACGGATTATCTAGTGTTTGCCCTTGATAGCAAAGGCAAAACCTTTCGCAATACGCTTTTTGAAGACTACAAAGCCAACCGCCCACCCGCACCGCAGGAGCTTTTGGCACAACTTCCCATAGCCATTGAGTGGATAGAGAAGATGGGTTTTGCCAATCTCTCCCAAGAGGGATTTGAAGCTGATGATATTATCACAACCGTGACGCATTTTGCCAAAGCCAAAGGACTCAAAGTCCGCATCGTCTCGCACGACAAAGACCTCTATCAGCTTATCGAAGAGGGTAGGGTGGTTATGTATGATAGCGTCAAAAAGCGTGAGATTGGCGAAAAAGAGGCGTTTGAAAAGTTTGGCGTTTATCCTAGAGATTTTACCAACTTCCAAGCTATTTTGGGCGATAGCTCCGATAATATCCCTGGAGTCAAAGGCATAGGGCAAAAGGGGGCGAGTAAGCTTATCAATGAGTTTGGCACACTTGAAAATATTTATGCCAATATTGATACCATTACCCCCGCACGTACCCAATCGCTTTTGCTTCAATCTAAAGAGAGTGCCTTTTTGTCTCGTGAGCTTGTCACCCTTAGGGGCGATGTTGTGCTGGATTGTGATTTGCAACGCTTTGTTTTTGAAGAGAAAAATTACCTCTCGTGTTTGAAAGAAGAGTTTGCTAAATACGAAATGCACCAAGCGCTCAAAAGTGCTACCAAAGAGGATAGTCACTACACATCTACTACTTCCATTGCCCCCAAAGAGACCAAACCAATACTCACTTTGGCACACCATACCCTAAACACAACCCAAGCCCTTAATGAAGCAATAGACTCCATTCCTCATGATGCCTTTGTAGCTTTTGATACCGAAACAACAGGGCTTGATACTAAAAGAGCCTCGTTGGTGGGCTTTAGCTTTTGTTTTGATGAAGCACAAGGCTACTATGTCCCTATTGCACACAGCTATCTGGGAGTGGGGGAGCAAGTTGCACTCCAAGATGCTTTAATAGCTATCAAGAGGCTTTTTACGCATCATAAAATCGTAGGACAAAATCTCAAATTTGACCTCTCTTTGCTCTACAACCGCTACGGCTTTGAACGCTACACGCCTTTTGGCGATAGTATGATTTTGGCATGGCTTTACGACTCATCGCTTAGCGTTGGATTGGATGCTTTGGCGAAACGTTATTTTGGATACACCATGAAGCCCTTTAAAGAGATGGTCAAAAAAGGAGAGGATTTTAGCTACGTCGATATTGATTCCGCCTCCTTTTATGCCTCTGAAGATGCGTGGATGTGCCGCAAAGTCTATAGCTATTTGGTCGATTTGTTTCATCGTGAGGGACTGGAATATCTTCTTGAAGAGGCTTATATGCTAGAGATTCCCTTTATCAATACTCTAGCTCAAATGGAAGCTAGAGGAATCAAAATGGATACCAACAAGCTCAAAAGTCTTGAAAGTAAACTCAATGAAAAGCTTCATACATTAACCCTTGCCATTTACGCCCAAGCAGGGGGTGAATTTAATATCAAATCAACCCAACAATTGGGCGTTGTTTTGTTTGAAACCCTCAAACTTCAAGGGAGCAAAAAGACCAAAACAGGCTACTCTACCAATGAACAAGTCCTTAGCACCCTTATCGAGGCTCACCCCATCGTGCCGCTTTTGCTGGAGTATCGTGAACATCAAAAGATTCTCTCAACCTACGTCACACCGCTTATCAGATTGGCTCAAGGCGATGCACAAGGACGAGTCTATACCAGCTTTATCCAAACGGGTACAACCACGGGGCGACTGAGCTCAAAAGATCCCAATTTACAAAACATTCCCGTACGTTCAGCACTAGGGCGAGAGGTGCGAGAGGCTTTTGTGGCCAAAGAGGGATACAAACTCGTAGGAATTGACTATTCGCAAATTGAGCTTAGGCTTTTGGCACACTTTAGTCAAGATGAGGCATTGAACGAGGCATTTAGGAAAGGGCTGGACATTCACCTTGCTACGGCTATCAAACTCTTTGGAGAAGAAGAAGCAAAAGCCAAACGAAGCTTTGCCAAATCGATTAATTTTGGTTTGCTCTATGGCATGGGAAGCCGTAAACTCTCCGATGAACTCCATATTAGCACCCAAGAATCCAAGGTGATTATCGAAAACTACTTCAAGGCTTTCCCCTCTATCAAGAGCTTTTTGGAGGGTATCAAAGAGGGGATGAAGAGCAGTGGCTTTGTACAAACGTTGCTACAACGCCGACGGGTTTTTGACTACACCCATGCCAATGCGATGATAAAAGCTTCTTACGAACGTGAATCGGTCAATACGCTCTTTCAAGGCTCTGCGGCGGATCTTATCAAGCTCTCTATGGTGGAGATTGAGAGGGTGATAGAGGCTCAAAAAATGGAGGCTCAAATGCTTTTGCAAATCCACGATGAGCTAATCTTTGAGATAGAAGAGAGCAAAGCCCAAGAATTGGGAGAAAAATTTGCAAAGATTATGGAAAACATCAGAGAACTTAATGTTCCGTTGGAGTGCAGTATCTCGATTGGCGATAGTTGGGGTGAGTTAAAGTAATTTTGAGCTTTGAGCTATTTAAGATATAATGACAACATTTTTTACAAAGGGATAGCATGCATAAATTGGCTGTTTTTGATTTTGATTCGACTTTGATGGATGGAGAGACGATTGATTTTTTGGCAAAACCGCTAGGATTTGAAAAAGAGGTAGCCGATATTACCGCAAAGGCAATGGCGGGAGAGTTGGATTTTTTTGAAGCGCTTACGACTCGTGTGGCGTTGCTTAAGGGGCTTGAAAAATCCGCACTCGATGCCATTTGTCAAGAGTTGCCTTTAATGAACGGAGCCAAAGAGGTGGTAGCGGGACTCAAAAATAGGGGCTACAAAGTGATTTGTTTTTCGGGTGGATTTAGAAACGCTACATCACCTGCTTGTGCTTTTTTGGGCATTGATGCCGATTTTGCCAATATTTTGCACGATGAGAAGGGGATTTTGAGCGGACGAGTGGGTGGAGATATGATGTTTTCTCACTCCAAAGGCGATATGCTTCAAAGACTTCAAAAACTTTTGGGAATCTCTCAAGCCAACACCCTTGTAGTAGGTGACGGTGCTAATGATCTAAGTATGTTCCAATACGCCCACACCCGCATCGCCTTTTGTGCCAAACCCATCCTCCAAGAGGCCGCTACGCATTGCATAGAGGAGAAGGATTTGCGAGCGATATTGGGCATTGTCTAAAGCCAAACCACCTATCTTGTGCCATAATCGCCCCATCAAAAGTAAGGACAAAGGATGAAACTAGAACTTAATAAGATACAATTGAAACAGGCTAAGAAAAATTTAGTTTCGCTCTTTTCGGGTTGTGGTGGAATGGATATAGGTTTT
>DYTG01000122.1 GCA_020726085.1 Sulfurovum sp. | reverse complement strand
TGTTACGATAAACCCAAACCGTAAATTTTCCTAAAACGCTACCAAACTAAGCACGCTCCAATTCCAAAACTTTTTGATAGTGTCAAGTTGCACCACGCTAAATTTTTGAGATGCGATGAACTTGATAACGAAGTCCCAAAGAGAGATATGCGTTAAAACCAAAGCATAAAAAGAGATTGGAATAAATACAAATTATGCATGATGAGTTTCGTGATTTATGGCTATATGTTTTATAGATTCTAAAAAAATTGCTAATCCATAAACAAGCAAAATCAAAAAGTGGTTACCAATAAAAAAATATTCAAACCTTAAAGAGGCTCTCAAATATCGACTGTATGGGGTTTTGAATGGGATTTGGGTGAATAACTGGCAGAGAGGAAGGGATTCGAACCCTCGGTGGGTTGCCCCACACACGCGTTCCAGGCGTGCTCCTTCAACCGCTCGGACACCTCTCTATAAGTAAGAGAAAAATTATAACTAAGAGTCCATAAATATTTACTTAAGATAGAGAAATCTCTACCTTAAATTCATGCTTCCTCTTTGCGTCTCCAATAGAGCAATGCTGTGGTAGAGAGCATCATAAGTGCGATGGTTAGGGCGTTGAACGAACTGGCACTATCGTGCTGTACGACACACAGACAATCATCGCCCATATCTATGCTAATCGTCGAGGTCGAAGTTTTGCTACCATCTGGGGTGATGGCGACATAGGTAATAGGCGTAGGCGTATCTTTGCACTCATCATCGGGGGTAAAGGTGACGATACCGTTTTCATCAATCTCCCATATTCCCTCACCTGGTACCGTGATTTTTCTGCCATCGGTAGAGATGGTTGTATTGGGAATTGGGAAGTTGTCAGGAATGCTAAGGCGTGTTTTACTTACATCAATATTGCCGTTGTCATTACGGTGTATATCTATTGATACGGGTTTGCCTGACTGGGTGGTTGCGTTATCGTCTCGTGTAAGCAAGGGATAAAATACACTTACTTTGGCAAAACTTGCCACTTTTGAGTCGTATTGATTGGCACTTACGCTGTACTCGATAGGTGTGGGGTCACCCAAGAAGTCGCTTTGTGGTGTAAAGACAATCTTGTCACCCTCGATACTCCATACGCCCTCGCCCTCTACTACAAGTGCATCTCCTGGGTTTTGCGTACCTGTAATTTGAAGCGTATCAAGGTCTGGAGTGAGGATTGGGTCATTGGCAAAAATATCAACCACAATCCTATCAGTTCCTGCTATGGCACTATCGGAGGCTACGACTATATCGTCTCGAACTTCTGGGAAAGAGATAGAGATGGTCGCTTCACCCTCTATGCTATCGCCATCTTCTTCTTTGATCGTGTAGGTAATGGGGGTAATTTTGCCACTGTATCCTTCCAATACATCAAAGAAAATCTGCCCATTTTGTACAAACCATACTCCTTGTTCGGGGTTGTCATAGACCTCTACGAGATTTCCGCTAGGATCAACAATTCTGAGTGTGGATATATCAAATACCTCATCGCTAACATCATTGCTTAGTACATCTGCCATATAGGTTGTTTCATTGCACTCTCGCTTTATAATATCGGGCATAGCCACAGGAGGATAGTCGATAGTGACTCTAGCAGTAGCAAGATTGCCACTACCATCTTTGGATTGATACTCGATAGGCGTAGGGTCTTTGAAGAAATCCTTATTGGGAGTGAAAGTAATATTGCCTAAATCATCAAGCGTCCAAACACCCTCATTGGGTACTGCCACACGTCGCTTATCTTCGCTTACGCTGCTACCTTTGGGCAACCCCTCTAGTGTAAGCTCGGTTGTAGATGGTACGAGTTTTGAATTGTCATTTTCATGAATATTGACGATCGCAGGCTCTTGACGTTGTGCTGTTTTGAAATCATGACTAGCAAAATCCTCATTGACCAACTCATCATTGGCACTTACCACTGGGCGTAAACCTGCATCGATAGAGAGATTGCTTTGATTGGAAGTGATAACGATAAGCTCACTTGCCCCTTTGCTATCGACACTGGAATCAAGCGTACTATCTCCTCCTTGGTTTTGTGCAGTGAAGAGATAATCCGCCGATACTCCACTAAATACCACTTTGTAGCTTGAAGAGAGTAAATTATCAAACAAGTAGTATCCTTGTGCATCGGTTGTAGTGGTTGCCAATTCATTACCCAGCACATCAAATAGCGTCACGGCGATACCCCCAGCCCCTGCTTCACCATCCTCTTGGATACCGTTGGAGTTGCTATCGAACCACACTCTATCACCAATAGAAGCTTTTTGATAAATCCCCATATCAAGTGAGAGATTTTGTTCATTGGAGTTAAGGGTATGAATGTGTGTTGTGAGGCTTGTTTCATCGACATCGCTATCAAGCTCCTCATTGCCCCCTTGGTATCTTGGTGAGAGGTAGTAGCCTTGGGGCATGGTAAATTTGATAAAGTAGCCCTGAGGTACCAAATCCTCAAAGATATAGTTCCCGTCGGTGGTTGTTTGCGTTTCAAGAAGGTTGCCTTGCATATCGTAAAGCTCTACCGCAATAGACTCCATTACATTGGCTTCACCATCTTCTTGAATACCGTTGGCGTTGCTATCAAACCAAATGCGATTGCCAATAGAGGCTTTTTTGTAGAGTCCCAAATCGATGGAGAGATTGGTCTCATTAGAGCTAAGCATTATCTTATCGCTTCGCATGGTTGTAACATTGACATCGCTATCTTGCTCATCGTTGCCGCTGTTTGTAGGTGTGACAAGGTAGCCTTTGGGTAAGGTAAACTCTACAAAATACTCACTGGGTACTAATCCATCAAAGAGATAACTGCCGTCTGTTGTTGTGAAGGTTTTTAGCTTTGTTCCGTTGCTATCATAGAGTGTGACATTTATCTCCTCGTTGATAGTCGTCTCATTGTCCTCTTGGATACCGTTGGCATTAGTGTCAAACCAAATGCGATTGCCAATAGAGGCTTTTTTGTAGAGTCCCAAATCGATGGAGAGATTGGTCTCATTAGAGCTAAGCATTATCTTATCGCTTCGCATGGTTGTAACATTGACATCGCTATCTTGCTCATCGTTGCCGCTGTTTGTAGGTGTGACAAGGTAGCCTTTGGGTAAGGTAAACTCTACAAAATACTCACTGGGTACTAATCCATCAAAGAGATAACTGCCGTCTGTTGTTGTGAAGGTTTTTAGCTTTGTTCCGTTGCTATCATAGAGTGTGACATTTATCTCCTCGTTGATAGTCGTCTCATTGTCCTCTTGGATACCGTTGGCGTTGCTATCGAGCCAAATTCTATCACCCAGCGATGCTCCTTGATAGATTCCCATATCAAGCGTCATATTATGCTCATCAGAGATAAGGGTAAGGAGGTTGCTTTGGCGTGTTGTCGGATTGACATCGCTATCGAGCGTCGTATCGTCGCCTCTATTGACTACACCAATACTAAAGCCTTGGGGCAATACGAAACCAACCTTGTAACTATTGGGTATAAGATCTTCAAAGATATAATTCCCATCAAGCGTCTCTTGTGAAGCGACTATAGCTCCCTCTTGGTCATAAAGTGTGACGGTAATAGGGCTATTGGCATTGCTCTCATTGGCATCTTGGATTCCGTCTCCATTGGTATCGATCCAAATGCGATTACCCAAAGAGGCTTTTTTATAGAGTCCTATATCCAAACTCGCATCATACTCACCCGAATCAATGATGGTGATTTCGCTTTTGAGCGTTGAACTATTGACGTTGCTATCTTTGAGCGTATCGTTGTTTTCGTATTGAGGCGATACAAAATAATCTTTTGGCACACTAAATCCTACTTGGTAGCTACTGGGTCGCAATCCATCAAATGCGTAGCTCCCGTTAGCAGTAATCATCTCTTTGAGTTTATTACCGCTATCATCATAGAGAGTTACGGTAATGCTTTCGTTGATGTTTGGCTCACCATTATCTTGGATACCGTTAGCATCAAGGTCATGCCAAATCCTATCGCCCAATGAGCCGTTTTGGTAGAGTCCCATATCCCATGTGAGGTCATTTTCGCCTGGTTCTAGGAGCGTAGGAGCGGTTTTGAGCGTAAGAGTATCTGCGTCACTATCATTTGCCCCGCCTACTCCCTTGGTAGTCACCACATAGCCATTAGGCAAGGTAAATCCTATCGAGTAGGTTGCAGGAGTAAGACGTGTAAAGCTGTATGTTCCATTGGTAGTAATTTGTGTATCGACAATAGCGTTCAAGGCATTGTAGAGTGTTACCGTTACGCTTCCGCTGTAGTTTGGCTCTGCTGCATCTTGGATTCCATTAGCATTGGTATCAATCCAAATTCTATCGCCTACAGAGGCTAATTCATAGATACCCATATCGACATTTAGATCCAAATCACCGGAATTGAGAATAGTAATCACATCGCTTCGCATCGTTGTTACATTAACATCGCTATCTTTAGCATCATCGCCACCTGCACTTCGTAGAGAGAGGGCATAGTTGTTGGGTAAGCTAAACTCTACGACATAATTATTGGGTATAACATTGATAAACTTATAGCTTCCGTTGCTTACTGTTTGTTCCATTGCAACAGTGCTATTACTCTCATAGCGGAGTTTTACATTAATAGGCACGGTTACATTTAGCTCACCGTTGTTTTGGATACCGTCCATATTGGTATCGTACCAAATTCTATCACCAATGGTAGCTTTTTGGAAGATACCCATATCTAAGCTTAGAACATCTATACCCGAATAGACTCCAAAGGGTGAAGTAGAGCCTGTCACATTGACATCGCTATCGTTTGCATCGTCGCTGATATTGCTATCTTGTGGAGAGACAAAGTAGGTATCGGGTACATCAAACTTGATATAGTATCGCTCGGGCAAGACATTGATAAATTCATACTTGCCATTTGTTACGGCTACTTTTT
>DYTG01000121.1 GCA_020726085.1 Sulfurovum sp. | reverse complement strand
GACTCTACTGGATAAATTTTGTCTAAGGTGTTAAACCCATGCTTGAATTGAAATATTAAAAATTCCAAAAGAGTGCGTTATTGTTTTTGCTGGACCCAAAAGAGACAAAACGAGAGTTGTCTCAATTGCCACGGATTTAAGGACGTAGAAGAGCTATACTTTAGAGACTATTAACCATTTTGTCGCTATAATCTATACAATATTGAAATTTTAAGGCGGATATGGAAGCGATTTTAGATGATTTAAATCCCTCACAACGAGAAGCGGCTCAGCATATTGATGGTACACTGCTCATTTTGGCAGGAGCGGGGAGTGGTAAAACCAAGACGATTACCTCACGCCTAGCTTATCTCATTGGCGAAGTGGGGATAGACCCTCGCTCAACTTTGACGCTTACTTTTACCAACAAAGCCGCTTTGGAGATGCGTAATCGTGCGCTCTCGATGCTTGAGGGAAACTACACCTATCCTCCTCAACTCCTTACTTTTCATAAGTTTGGATTGCTCTTTTTGAAGTTTCACATTGATAAACTCGGACGCAAAAACAACTTTGTCATTATCGATAGCGACGATAGAAAACGTCTTGTCAAACAAATCGCCAAAGATCTCAAAATAGATATCAACACGCCTTTTATTCTTAGCGAGATTAGCAAATGCAAAAACTCGTGCGTTGAGCCTCAAATGGCAAAAGAGAGTGCGCAGCTTGAGGATTACAAAAAGGCGGCTCTTGTTTATGAGAAGTATCAAGAGGAGATTTTTGATAACAATTTGGTCGATTTTGATGATTTGTTGATGCTTACTCACAAGATACTTAGTGTTCATGAAGATATTAGGGTTGCTACTAGTCAAAAGTATCAATACATTATGGTCGATGAGTATCAAGATACCAATGAGCTACAGCTTCGCATATTGGAGCTTTTGGCAAGTGAACACGGCAATCTTTGCGTAGTAGGAGACGACGACCAGAGCATTTACGGATGGCGTGGGGCTAATATCCGCAATATTTTAGAGTTTGATCAACAGTTTCAAAACACCAAAGTCGTCAAGCTTCAAACCAACTACCGCTCCACAACACCCATCTTGGAAGCCGCCAATCATCTTATCGAACACAACCGCAATCGCCTCAAAAAAGAGCTGGTATCCTATCGAGGTGAGGGGAATAGCGTGAAGTTGCTACACTGCCTCGATGAGACCCACGAGGCTCGTTCTATCGCGCGTGAAATCAAAGAGCTTATCCAAAAAGGCACGCATCCCGATGAGATAGCCGTACTCTACCGTATCAACGCCCTCTCACGCTCACTAGAAGATGGTTTCAATAAAGAGAAGTTGCCTTTTAAGCTTGTAGGAGGTATGCGTTTTTATGAACGAGCCGAAATCAAAGATATAATATCCTATTTGCGTATCATTCTCAATCCCAACGATGATTTTTCGCTCTTGCGTATCATCAACAAACCCAAGCGAGGTGCAGGAAAGGTGTCGCTTGACAAACTCACCCATGAGGCGCATCAAAACAACCTTTCACTCTATGAGTATCTCGCCTCCACGCCTTTGTTTGCGAGCAGCAAAAAACTCTCCGCAACCCTCAAAACCTTTATCACAAGTATCGAAAATCTCTCATCAAGCTCCCAAATCTCCCCTTTGGCAATGATGGATGAGTTTGAGCATACCATTGGACTCAAAGCGTTTTATGCCAAAACGGTTGATGGAGAGGAGAAAGTCAAAAATATTGAGGAGTTTTACGGTTACTTCCGTGATGCTTTTGAGAAATTTCCGCAGATGAGTTTGGAGGAGTTTCTCAACGACATCTCACTCCAAAGTGACCAAGACCAATTGGCTCATGAACAAATCAACATTATGAGTATCCACGCAGCCAAAGGATTAGAGTTTGAACACGTTTATATCATAGGACTTGAAGAGGAGTTTTTTCCGCTGTTAGGGGAGAGTACCAATATCGAAGAGGAGCGTCGTTTGGGCTATGTGGCAATCACACGAGCCAAAACCCACCTCACACTATGCTACGTCGATAGCCGCTTCTACAAAGGACAAAGAGCGATGATCAATAAGAGCCGCTTTTTGGGGGAATGTGGCATTATCAAAAACACGTCGCTTAAAGTAACCAAATCGGCTCAATACAAAAAAGGCGATCTTGTCCAACACAAAATCTTTGGCATGGGACGCATAGAGGCTGTGGCAAAAGTGGGCAATGAATACAAGCTCAAAATCAACTTCGGCGGCAACAAACGAGAGATTTTAAGCTCTTTTGTGCAACCTATTTGAAACATGAATCGCCTCTTTGTCGTCAATAAACCCATCTTTCGCTCCTCAAACGGCTACATGGGTTATGTCAAACGCAAATACGCTACCAAAAAGGTAGGCTTTTCGGGTACGCTTGATCCTTTTGCTACGGGATGTTTGATAGTAGCCACAGGACAATACACCAAACTCTTCCAATACCTCAACAAAACACCCAAAAGCTATCGAGCCACCCTTTGGCTAGGGGCAAGTTCCGATACACTCGATATCGAACATATCGCCCATATTAGCGAAGTTCCCCCATTCCCTCACGCCTATTTGGATGAGGTTTTGCAAAGCTTTGTAGGAAATATCGAGTATCTCCCGCCCAAATACAGTGCCAAAAAGATCGCAGGAGAGAGGGCTTACAATTTGGCAAGACAAGGCAAAGAGGTGACGCTCAAAAGCATCCAGTCGACCCTCTATAGCATCAAACTCCTCAACTACACCCACCCTTTTCTTCATTTTGAAGCTACCGTAAGCGAGGGGACGTACATTCGCTCATTAGGACAACTCATCGCTCAAAAGTTAGGAGTTGAGGGTACGCTTTCAAGTCTCCACCGTCTCCATGAGGGGGCGTTTAGGTTTGAAGAGGAAAAAGCACTCAATCCCTTTGAATATCTAGCCATTCCCTCTAATCGTTGTATCAAAGATGAAAAGGATATAGAACTGGGCAAAAAGATAGAGACAAGCTACTTTGAAAATCAAAACGAGGGTATTTATCTAGTAGAGACGAGTAACTTTTTTGCTATTATCGAAATAACCCCCAAAAGCGTCATCTATCGTCTCAACCGCTTAGAGAAATTTACAATCGCTTCGTTGTGATATAAAACGACTTTTAACAAAGAGATTCCCTTAGCTACTTAATGCTATAATTAACACATATTTTTTATAAGGAGTTTACGATGCGTTTATTCATATCAATAGTGATGGTTGTAGGATTTTTGGAAGCCCGAGTGGTCGACGATGAGTACAGAGGTAATACCATTACCTACTCCAAAGAGTCTTATAACCAAATGACAGTAGAGCATTGGGAAAAAGAGGAGAAGGCAGAGCAAACCAAAAAACAACACACCAAAAGAGACCACAAGAGAGACAACAAAAAATACAACAAATCGCACAAAAATACCGTCGATGATGAGTATCGGGGCAGTTCGATTCGCTACTCAAGCGATATTAGAATGATAAGAGCCGATTGGGAAAAGATGCACAATATCAAAAGAGACAAGAGTCATAACGATGAGTATAAAGGCGATTAGTGGCTCAATCCATAGAGGCTTTTTAGTTTAGTTGGCTACAATTACAAAAAAAATAATTGGGGTATCGATGACCATTGCCGTTTTATTTGGTGGTTCAAGCTACGAACACGAGATTAGTATCGTCAGCGCCATTACGATGAAAAAAGTATTCAAACACAACCAACTTAAATTTATATTTGTCGATAGCAACAGAGCCTTTTACGCTATCGACACCCACAACATGAAATCCAAATACTTCGCTAGTGGCGAGTACACAAAAGCCAAAAAGCTTTCGTTGGATTCAAAAGGCTTTAGCTTCTCTACTTTTTTGGGTAGTAAAACTTTTGATTGCGATGTGTTTCTCAACCTAATACACGGAAGAGATGGCGAAGATGCCAAAATCGCTTCACTGATGGAGTTTTACGGGCTTCCTTATATCTCTCCTCGTATCGAAGCCTCCGTTTTGAGCTACAACAAACTCTACACCAAACACTTTGCTCGTGAAGTAGGGGTTATGACGCTAGAGTATCAACACCTCCACAAAAACGACAAACGAGAACTGAAGCTTGAACTTCCCGTGATTGTCAAACCCTCACGCCTTGGAAGCAGTATCGGGGTATCGATTGTCAAAACACAAGAGGCGTTGGATTATGCTCTTGATGTGGCTTTTGAGCTTGATAGCGATGTCATTATGGAGCCTTTTGTTGAGGGCATCAAAGAGTACAATCTAGCAGGAACCAAAACCGATAGATGGGAACTCTCCCTTATCGAAGAGCCACAAAAAGAGGCTTTTTTGGATTTTGACAAAAAATACATGGATTTTGCTCGTGATACACAAGTGCTTCAAGCCTCTATCAATGAGTCGCTTAAAGCCAAATTGCACGAGAGCTTCAAACGTATCTATGACCCGCTCTTTTTGGGTTCTATCATCCGATGCGATTTTTTTGTGGTCGATGACAACGTCTATCTCAATGAAATCAACCCCATTCCAGGCTCTATGGCAAATTATCTCTTTGATGATTTTGAAATGATGGTCGAACGACTTGCCCAGCATCTCCCCAAAGAAAAACCCATTGCGATTAGTTACCAATATATCCACTCCATCCAACAAGCCAAAGGTAAAGCATAATGAAAAACAGTGAAAAATTAAAACTCCTTTTAGAAAACGAGATCGTTCCCGATTTGGAGAGTGCCATAGATGAGCTTTTTAGCGAGATAGAAAAGGCAAAAGATGTTACCAAAGAGCAACGAGGTGACCTTGATGAACTCCATCAAATGAAAGATGAGTTTAAAGAGATACTCAGAGAACTTGATAGTAATGAGCTTACACAAGAGGAGATTCATGAGATTTTGGAAGCCTTAATGGAAGCCAAAAGCGACGACATTGAATCCTAAATGACCGACACGATAGC
>DYTG01000120.1 GCA_020726085.1 Sulfurovum sp. | reverse complement strand
TAATTTAGTGATTTTTTTGATTGAAAATTGACCCACTTTTTTGAAAACTTTTGCCCTCTTTAGCCTCTAGTTCATCAAGTGCCTTTTTTTGGGGGGTCTCGTGATTGGGAATTTTCACCTCAAAAGGTAGCCCTTGATTCATCACTATCATGTTATTGAAAATACCGATAGTCTGAGAGTAGCTTAATCCCAGTTGATGGAGAATATCTTTGGCTAGATTATAATTAACTTCATCAACCCTAATAGTTGTTTGTGTTTTCACAACCGACTCCTATCTGTTTTTATTATTATATCCCAATTCATATACAAAAGTAATCAAGACTTTAGCCCACAATAGTCCTTTTGGGCTGTAACGACAAATCACCAATAAAACGCTTATAAAACATCCTTTTGGCGAAGTGTGTAGTTTTCTCTTCGGATAATTTGGGCTCCGAGGGTTGGTTGGGGAAGTGCTATGGACTCTCCCAAAGCCTCTGAGATGGCGGCTACGGGGAAGTTGAAACCTGCAAATCGTGTCATAGCGATACCGCCCGACATTCTAGGATTGATTTCGATGGTTCGGGTGATACCCTCTTGGTGTTTGAGCTGTACGTTAAATAGCCCTTTCATGCCAAAGTGATGTGCTAATGCTCTGACTCCATCAAGTACCTCTTGGGGAGCGTTCAAAGATTGACCGCCGTGTCGTTTGCAACGAGGAGTCATAAAAAGCTCTCCCGTTTGCGTACCAAAACAATCCACGCTGTACTCATCCCCCTCCAAAAACTCCATCAAAAGCATGGTCGCAAAGCTCTCTTGATGAGCCAAAATCGATCGCAAATCATTCATTTCGATCCAAAAGGGATGAGGCTCGAAAAAATTTTCAAAAGGGTTAATGCTCTCTTTGATGACTCTAAATCCAGCCGCATAGATACCCACGGCGGGTTTGACACACAGTTTGGCAAAACGGCTCTTCATCGCTCCAAAAGCACTATCTAACTCCTCCACACTCCCAAACTCTTCAAAAGTGGGACCTCTCAAGGGTAAATCTTCTATTTGGCGATAAAATTCATTTTTGTGTTGAATAGTTATGAGTGTTTGCGTGGAAGCAGGAAGGAGTATCTTGACACCCATAGCCTCAAACTCTTGGACTCTTTGGGAGAGGGCGATAAACTCTCGCCCTGGAATAAAGACCAAAACCCCTTGTTCTTTGCAACTATGAAGTACATAATCGACATAATCATCACCGTAAAGCTCTTTTTCTTCAAGCCAACACTCATCGCCCTCATCAAGACAAGGGGCGTAGCGGTCAAAATGGCTCACCAAAAGCCTCCAGTTTCTACTGGCTTCATGTGAGCGAATCCATGGAAGCAATTGTGCATGATTGCTTACCCCTCGACCAAACCATATACGACTCATAGTGTACTCCCTTTATCTGTTTCACCGTAAATCTTGTATCTTTTCATAATGCTTTTAGCCCAATTGGAGTGCGTTGCTTTTTCGTACATTCGGCTATTGTAACTAAAAATAGCCCCCTCCTCTTCCAAAAGTCTTTGGGCGATGACCAACTCATCGTGGGTGACTTGGTAGCTACGCTCAATGATGGGCACTTGTCTAGGGTGAATGCAGGTTTTGTTGAAAAGCTGATGCTCTTTGTCGCCTAGTAGCTCTTGTTCAAGTCTATTGCCCTCACCATAACAGGCATAGACCGTAGAAGAGATATAAAAGCCATTGGGTCTAAAGATGTTGATGATGGATGAGAGTATCAAATAGAGAGGCATTATCTCGTAAAGGGTTTTGTGGCAATCTCGTAACGTATGCAATAGGCTCAAAATATCCTCGCCTCCTACACGAATGACCAAAATTTTTTCTTTAAAGGGTTGCAACTCTTTTAAAATATCGTACAGTTTTGCACTGCTAAAAACATCTTTTGTCTCCAAAATAGGCATCATACAAAAACGATTCTCTTCTATAAAAATAGAGAGATAGTGTTCTATGTTGGTTGTGTCAAATTTGGGCAAAGCAAATCCATCAACCCTATCAATATTTTTAAATTTCAAAATATCTTTGAGATTTTCGATGTTGCGTGGGCGAATGAAAACCTTTAAATCGCAGATACAAAACTCTTCCAAAATCTTACTTAGTCGCCTCATGCCCTCATCCATATCTGATAGTGCCGTAGAGTCTTCTAGGCAAATCACTATGGATTTGAGGTGGGTATATTTTTTTCTTTGGACAATGAACTCCAAATTTTTGTGCATAATAGGAACATAAAGCGTAGCTCCCAATTCAAAATAGTCTATCTTTCTCAATCCGCCCTATCCTTAGTCATTGCTTTGGAGTTTTTTCGTATTATATCCAAATTCAAGCACGATGTGTTAAATTGATAGAATCTTAATTTTGCATTTTTGGTATGATTTTGGGAGTTCTCTAAATCTATCCCATCTTTGAAACAATCTATAACGTTTGAGATTGCTTCACAATGTTGCCAATGAGGCATTCTAATGGAGTAATTTTTAAAGTGCATAAGGTCAGATTTTAAATTAATTGTGTGATAAAAAATAAGTTTGATTGAAGTGGCCGGGAGAGGGGGATTCGAACCCCCGGAGGTGTTACCCTCGCCGGTTTTCAAGACCGGTGTATTCAACCGCTCTACCATCTCCCGACAGTTAAAAAGTAAATTTTTGGAGGTGCCACCCAGATTTGAACTGGGGATAGTGGCTTTGCAGGCCACGGCCTTACCGCTTGGCGATGGCACCAACAAAAAAATAGTATGAGTATTTTATACTCGAGTGGTGCCCGAGGCCGGACTCGAACCGGCACGGCTGCAATAGCCGGGGGATTTTAAGTCCCCTGTGTCTACCATTTCACCACTCGGGCAATTGTTTAGTTTCAATTTTAATATACAAAATGGAGCGGGCGATGAGATTCGAACTCACGACCCTAACCTTGGCAAGGTTATGCTCTACCCCTGAGCTACGCCCGCGTCAATATTGCTTAAAAGTGGAGTGTAATTATAACTAATTTTTTTAGCAATGTAAAGAGTTTCTGCAAAAAAAGTTTTTTTATTTTCAATTGAACTCTTTTAAAGATATAAATGGCTAAAATCAAACAACTTCTCTACAAAGGATAAAGATGAAAGATATTATAGAGTGGCTAACGATTCATGCACATTTAAAAATCATTAATGAGCCTTTAGATGTAGAGCTTGAGATTCCTCATATTGCCTACATTGAGGTCAAAAAGCCCAACTCCAGACCTCTGCTTTTTACCAAACCTATCAATAGAGCCAAAAAGATAGAATACACTATGCCCGTATTAATGAACATCTTTGCCAACAAAAGTGTAACGCAAAAGATATTCAACAAAGCCCCCGATACAATTGCCGCACAAATTGAAGAGCTACTCAAAATGAAACCACCTGCAAATTTTATGGGCAAAGTGACTCTAGCCTCCAAACTCTTTAATCTCAAAAATATCTTTCCCAAAAAGCTTAAACATCGTGGTGAGGCTCAAGAGGTGATTATCCCCAAAGCAAAGGTTAATCTCGATACGCTTCCCATTCTCAAAACGTGGAGCGAGGATGGCGGAGCTTTTATTACGATGGGGCAAGTTTATACCTCTTCACTTGATGGCACAATGCAAAATCTTGGTATGTATCGATTGCAACAACACTCCAAAACGACATTGGGAATGCATTGGCAAATCCACAAAGACGCTTCATCTTTTTTTGATCAATACCGTGAAGCGGGTAAAATGATGCCTGTAAGTGTCGCTATCGGAGGTGACCCGCTCTATATTTGGTGCGGTCAAGCTCCTTTGCCTTATGGTATTTTTGAGTTGTTGCTCTTTGGATTGATTCGCAACCGCAACGCCCAATTGGTCAAATCCATTACCAATACAATCTATATCCCTCATGATGTTGATATTGTCATTGAGGGGTTTGTAGATCCCAATAAAATGAAAATCGAAGGTCCATTTGGAGATCATACAGGCTACTACACCCTCAAAGAACCCTATCCTGTCATGGAAGTAGAGACCATTACGATGCGTAAAAACCCTATTTTTCAAGCCACCGTTGTAGGCAAACCCCCTTTGGAGGATAAATATATGGGTTGGGCGACGGAGCGTATCTTCTTGCCGTTGCTTAAAACCACCGCACCCGAACTTATTGATTACTATATGCCTGAAAACGGTGTCTTTCACAATTTGATACTCGCCAAAATGAAAACACGCTACAAAGGTCACGCCAAACAATTTATGCACGCTTTTTGGGGAGTAGGACAGATGAGCTTTGTCAAACACGCTATTTTTGTCGGCGAAGATGCACCCCCTCTTGAAGATCACCACGCCATTACTCGCTACATACTCAATCGTCTAAGAGTGGAAAATATTTTGATTACACAAGGCATTATCGATGCACTTGATCACTCCAGCAACGAAACGCTTGTGGGGGGCAAATTGGGCATTGATGCTACCCATGAACCGCTCAATGAAAAAGACCCTCATTATGTAGGGCTTGATGATAGGGTGCTTTTGGCAAAAATGAGAGTCCTAGATGGCTCTATTGTAGCCCTCAAACAATACATGACCGACACGTTCAACCCTATTACCGTCATAGCAGTAGAGAAAAAATCCTCTCAAAAAGAACTCATTGCCAAACTCCAACCGCTTCTCTCCTCTATCAAAATTCTTGTTATCGTTGATGCTCATACCAACTTGGTTGAAAATGACTATATGTTAGTATGGCGTGTTGCAAACAATATTGATGCTTCACGCGATATTTACTTTCACCCCTTTATTGCCATTGATGCAACCAATAAAAGTGAAGTTGATGGATTCTATCGAGAGTGGCCCAAAGATACTCTATGTGACAAAAATACGCTTGATAGACTTCAAGCAAAAGGGCTTATTGATATTAACGAGGCGTTTATTAACCGTTTTGGGTTGTTATGAACAATAGCCTCTTTGCCAAAACCATTATTGCACTTTGCGTTGTGGTTTTTATCTATATTTTT
>DYTG01000119.1 GCA_020726085.1 Sulfurovum sp. | reverse complement strand
TTAGAGGTGGAATTAGATTATTTTTTGGATTGTCTTGACTTTTGGGGTGGAATAGAAAAACAAAAGAGACCGTTGGAGTGTGAGCGATGATTGAATATTTGATATATTTTATACTAACACTTGTACTTTCTACTCTTTTTGCAGTGGCAGGATTGGGTTCTGCTATTGCTTTGGTGCCTCTGCTAAATATCTTGGGGCTACCTTTTGGCATTGCTAGGGCTTTGGGTCTTTTTGTAAACTTTTTAACTACAGTAACGACAAGTTTTTTAAATTTTAAGAAAAATCTATTGGACAAAGCGTTTGTCTTACCCCTTGTGATAAGCTCAATGATTACTGCTTTTGTAGGTGCTAAGCTCTCTTTGAACATGGATACAGAAGTTGTCAAAAAGATATTTGGATTTACGCTATTGGTATTGGCATCGATGATACTCTTTGCAAAAATAAAAGCAAAAGGGACAAATGAAAATTTTGATAAAAGGTTGCTTTTGTTGAGCGGATCAATAGGTGGCTTTTTTTCAGGATTTTTAGGAATTGGTGGTGGATCAATTATATCTCCTATTTTGATTTTTTTGGGATACGAACCTAAAAAAATAGCCATAGGGATAACATTTGTGATACCTTTTTCATCTATCGTTGCTTTTGGAAGTTATGCGACGGTAATTGATATGGATGTAAAACTTCTTGTAACAGTATCACTAGGTGCAATCATAGGTGGGGCTATAGGGAATTATTTGCTCCATTTTAAAGTTTCATCACAAACGATAAAAAGATTAATAGCTCTTGTTTTATACATCTTGGCATTTAAAATGATTTTAGCATAAATGAAAAATTATGAATTGCAAAACAGTGATAGCAAAAATTTAATCAGGAGATACAATAATGATAGCAATACCTGCCAAAACAGACACTCAAAAACCCAGCAGTGATAACGCTCTTTGGCAAAGCAAAATGGTTCGCATTTATAGATGGCGATAGAGTCACTATAGAAAAAAATGAACTTCAAAGCGGACGATCAGTTGTGTAAAATTTTGCAACCAAAGGAGTAAAGCAAGTGATTTTTAACCAAATGGGTGGCAATCCATTTATGCTTTTGCAAAAAAGCTAAAATGGAGTGTTTTTACAGTGGAAAAGAGAGAATATTACTCAATGATGTGATACAAAAATTAAAAAATAATGCGTTAGTCAAAGTCGATACACTCAATATGTCTGATTTCGTAGAGCAAGGCAATAGACACAACAGCAATGGACACAAAGAAGGTGAACATCATCATCACAACCATAATCATCACTGAAGATTTTTCTACTCCCAACAAAAAGGAGTAGATAGGCAACTTAAGCGTGTTGAGCTAGTTTTTCCATAGCCTCTTTGGCGTATTTGGTTCCTAAATCAAAGGCTTTTAGGTTGGCTTCATGTACTTTTTTGGGTACTTTTGAGAGCATTACCGATTTGAGGTGTTCGGGTTCAATAGCGTCCACGAAAGTGTTGGCGATAGACAAAGCAATAACCGATTGTGTCAATACCAACCCTACCTCCTCTTTTGCGATAGTAATAATAGGAATCTCTACAATATTCCATTTGTCTCTATCTGCTTGTGAAGGCTTAATCAAAGAGGGGTCAATAACAATCGTACCACCCCCTGATACCCCATTTTTAAACAAATCAAAACTCACCTGCGCAACCGAAAGCATAAAGTCAATCTCACCGTCATTTGCATAAGGGTAGAAAATCTCTTCATCATCAAGGGTAATATCCACAACCGTTGGACCACCCCGTACTTGCGATGTATAGGTGGCTGTTTTTAGACCATATCCACCCGCAGTAATTTTCGCTTCCGCAAAAATCTCACCCGCAAGAAGAACACCTTGTCCACCAACTCCTGTAAATCTCATTATTGTTCGTGCCATGGTTCTCTCCTTAAATCTTTTTCTTAAAGTCGTCTTGTGTTAGAAGACCTCTTTTACCTTGTTGAACCGCTTTGATATCTTCGTACATATCGCAATACTCTCTAGCCTCCGTATCTTGCTTCAAGATCCCCGTAGCGAGGAGGTTGAGTTGCTCATCAGGAGTCATCTCATCGTACTTTTTCTTTGACACGGTAATGGAATCAATCCAACTAAGGTTCTCCATTGCCGATTGCATTTTGTTTTTGCGTCCAAGGTTGATATGGCAGTTTGAGAGAATATCAAAGAAACTAAATCCTCTGTGCTTAAAGCCCTCTACAAATACCTTTTCGAGTTTTCGTGGTTCGGTTACTTTCTCCCTTGCGACAAATGTTGCACCCGCAGCAATTGCCAATTTGCACGCATCAAAGGTTGGGTCAATATTACCCGCTTTTTGCGATACTGTCCACATACCCTGAGGGGTCGTTGGAGAAGTTTGTGAGTTGGTGAGACCGTAAATGAAGTTATTGATAACGATAAAATTGATATCAATATTTCTTCTACAACCGTGAATTGTGTGGTTACCACCAATCGCCAAAGCATCGCCGTCTCCCGCTACACAAACGACATGCTTATCGGGATTTGCCAATTTTACACCCGTTGCAAATGCGACGGTTCGTCCGTGTGTGGTATGAATGGTATTGAAATCAACATACGATGAAAATCTTCCCGAACAACCAATCCCAGAAACCACGCATACATCATCTTTGTTCCATCCTAGCTTATCAACGGCTCGGATAAATGCCTTGAGGATAACACCATCCCCACATCCCCAACACCATAGTGTTGGCATCTTTTCAAGTCTTAAATAGTTATCGTAATTAAATGCCATCTTAGAATACCTCTTTTACTTTATTTACAATTTCATAAGGAGAGATTGCTCTGCCGTTTACTTTGTAGAGTCCTTCTAAATCCAATCTTCCCGAAACTCTTTCAACCTCTTCGGTATATTGTCTAATATTGAGTTCAACACACAATACATTTTTGGTAGCCTTTACAAGCTCTCCCATTCGTTTAGCAGGACTTGGCCAAAGCGTAATAGGTCTAAATAGTCCCGCTTTGATACCCTCAGCTCTTAAGTGTCGAATCGCCTCTTTAGCAGCCAATGATACCGAACCGTAGGCTACAATAAGAACCTCACCTTCGCTTCCATCAAAATCATCCAACATAAACTCTTCATTGAGCTCAATCTCATCGGTGTGCATCATGACCTTATCTTCAAGTCTTTGGATAAGTTTTCTACACGTCTCAATCTCTTCGGTTGGGAAACCTTTTGCATCGTGGTGAAGCCCCGTGAAGTGGTATCGGTAGCCTTTAAACATAGGATTAAGTACCGCAGCTTCATCAGCACCTACACCGTAGGGTCTATAATCTTCTGGAGCCCCATCAAAGCTCTTTCGTGGAACAATCCCTTTTTTTACCTCTTCTAGGGTTGGAATCATCGCTTTTCCGTGCATATGACCAATCGTCTCATCAGTGAGTACAATTACGGGTTGCATAAATCTATCGGCTAAATTAAACGCTCTTACTACTTCCGTATAGCACTCTGCCAAATTCCCTGCGCATAGCGTAATGGATCGGTAATCCCCATGCGATGGGTTTCTTGCTTGTCTTACGTCACCTTGCGATACACGAGTAGGCAGACCCGTAGAAGGACCTCCACGCATAACATTTACAAGCACCAAAGGCACTTCTGTCATTTGAGCAAGACCTAAGTTTTCGGCTTTGAGTGATACCCCAGGACCCGAAGTAGCTGTCAATGAACGTACGCCAGACATGGCTGCACCCACTGCTGCTGCAATTCCTGCAATCTCATCTTCCATCTGAATCGCTGCACCACCCATCTCTGGTAGCAAATCGGAAATGGTGTGCATGATTTCGCTTGATGGCGTAATAGGATACCCACCAAAAAATTCACAACCCGCATCGACAGCTGCAATGGCTGCTAAATCATTACCTGTAGAAATAATTTCTCTTAGTTCCATACTCTCCCCTTATTTACCGTAATTTTCAGGTAATCTGTAGTTATTGTTAGCAATAGCTTCCGCTCTTACTTTGGCTTCATCTGTAAGTTTCGCAAATTTATACTCCGATTTATCCGCTACATGGATAGCAAAATCTGGACAGACAAGTTCACACTCATTGCATCCTATGCAAGCATGAAGTGATATAATAGAGATCATAGCACCCAATGTCGAACTAGGTTCTGAACGCATTGACAAAACTCCCGCAGGACATACTTCAACACACATATCACAGGCTTTACATCTACTCTCATTTACCCACACAGGAGTATTTTCAGGAGCCACCATTTTTGACATCTTTTCCCCTTTTTTACTAAATTTAAATTCGTTATGAAGAAGTTGTTATGCACTCTTCTGATTTTAAAAAAGTGATTACGATTTAGCATTTCACTAACAAAAGAATATCGAAGTTTGATTTATGAAAATTTTAATAAGTTGTAATTATTATGTGTATAATCCTAGTTGTTACAATATGAAGCAGTTAAGGTACATTGGAAGTAGCTAAACATCAAACTTTCCTATAGCACACGATACAAAACTTTTAGCTTTTGTAGCAGCGTTATCAATAAATCCCATCTCTTGAGAAGCAAAAGGATAGCCCATGGATTTGACTTTTGTTTTTAGATTATCGATATTTTCATCCTCAATCTCGAGAGTAATTAAACGAGGTACCACATTTAAATCAACCTCGACTTCCCCAAACTCCTCTTTAAGTCCACTCTTAAGACTATTGGCGCACCCGCTACACTTTACATTCAAGAGAGCAAAACTTTGTTTCATAAGAATCCTTTATTATATATTATTGTAATTATATCTAATTGCAATTATTATTTCAAGTTTTGGGCTAAAGAGTGTATTTGTTACTTTATGAAACATATTAAACCATTGATTGTGATAATAAAAGCAATTTAAATTTGAAGCGTAGCAATCTATAGAGTTTACTGGGGATAAATTTTCATTTTTTTTAATAGTATTTAGGTGCATAAAATTAGATTGTATTAAAAATTTGATGATAAGATAGAAGTTTGTGGCTCCGAATGCTGGATTCGAACCAGCGACCAAGTGATTAACAGTCACCTAC
>DYTG01000118.1:3642-5059 GCA_020726085.1 Sulfurovum sp. | reverse complement strand
ATTATATAAGTCTAAACAATTTGGCAGGTCGAAGTATTTCTAGTTCAAGTGGTAGCTATATAGATTTTTGTAGCGATGGTTCTATCTATTACTATTCAAATGCTAATGGCAACCATACAGGAACTTATAGTGCCGTTAATGGTGGATATAAATTGGATTTTTATGATAGCGTTCGTGGAAGCTATGCTATCAAAACATCTAACGGTTACCTTGAAAAGGGCACGACCTACCACATCAAAGGTATTGAGTCCTTTACTATTGATTCTATTGGTTATTCTAACTGCCAATTGCCCATCCTCTATCGCTTTGATAGGGGATAAATCTGAATCTATATCTGAGTTCCCAAGAGATTGAAATATGGATTTAAACAACATTCAAGGAGCATATTATGTTACGATTTTTTTTGATGGTATCGGCATTCTTTTTTTTGAGTTCTTGCAGTAGTAACGATGATACTTACGAAAATGATCCCAATTATAATGACGGATATTACTACTATTCCTATTTCCATATCAAAGACCTTGATAATTTCCAATACCGTGTGGGCAATATTAAATACGATTGCGGATTACTGGAGGGTATTACTGGTAGTAGCGGAATGTTTGAATACGAAGATGGGGCGAATTGTGTCTTTGCCTTTGATTACAACAACACAACGTATGAGCTAGGAGTTGTCGATAGTGACACCATCGATACAAACAATATTTATGTTTTTGATTTGCAAAATGTCACCGATGAGGGACTCTTAAACGCCATTAAGGGAGCTATGCATAACGAAACGTTAGAGATTACACGTTATTAAATTTTAAAAAGGATACAAATGAAAACTTTATACACACTATCGTTGCTCTCGCTTATGATACTTGGAGGGTGTGGTTCTTTGACAGGTGATGATGAGAAAGATATTCAAACATTCAATGCACGTTATTACAATATCGAAGGTGTTGAGTACGATTGCGGGGATGCACCCAAAGGGACTACGGGGAGCGATGGTGCTTTTGTTTTTGAAGAGGGCGAGGGGTGTACCTTTTATGTAGGTAGCAAAGAGCTGCGTAAGGTATCTTATCGTGACCTTAGCGATGGGATTGTATTGGTCGAGACCAACGATGAGACGATGCAGTTTTTGCAAACACTTGATAGCGATGGCAGTGTCGATACGGGCATTAAAATCCTTTCAAGTGTTGGCGACTATCTTGAAACCCAAAATCAAATTGATGATTTTTTGATTCCTAGTTTCATCTCTGAAAGTGTCACTATCAACGATATGACCATGGCTACACTCTATGCGACTTTAGCAGTAGCGGCTAACGGATACAGTGGCGAATACGCAACCAGCGATGAAGCAAGAGAGTACATCAATCAAATAGTGGTCGATTTGCAACAAAAACAGATTGACTTTATCGAGTTGCGATAAATT
>DYTG01000118.1:0-3542 GCA_020726085.1 Sulfurovum sp. | reverse complement strand
ATAGAAAGCTTTTGGCTTTTAGCCAAAGTTTACTATAATACTTTCAATTATCTATTTATCAAAGGTTATTTATGGTTGTTACACGATTTGCACCCTCTCCGACAGGCTATTTGCATATTGGCGGTTTGCGTACGGCACTTTTTTCTTGGCTTTGGACAAAACACAGCGGTGGAAAGTTTTTATTAAGGATTGAAGATACCGATTTGGCACGAAACTCCGACGAGGCACTTGAAGCGATTATCAAAGCCTTTGATTGGGTAGGCATGAGCTATGATGGTGAAGTACTCTATCAATCCAAACGTTTTGATATTTACAAAACCTACATTGACAAACTCCTAAAAGAAGGCAAAGCCTATAAGTGCTATATGTCCAAAGAGGAGTTAGATACTTTGCGAGAGGAGCAGACAGCAAAAGGCGAACGCCCCCACTACAATGGGAAATACCGTGATTTTGAGGGTACACCACCGCAGGGGATTGAGCCTGTCATTCGTATCAAAGCCCCCCAAAGCGGTAAAATTGAGTTCGAAGATGGAGTCAAGGGGCTAATCTCTATTAATGCTAGTGAGGTGGATGATTTTATTATTGCAAGAAGTGATGGCGTACCAATCTAT
The DNA here is from genome assembly GCA_020726085.1 of Sulfurovum sp. GTDB lineage: Bacteria > Campylobacterota > Campylobacteria > Campylobacterales > Sulfurovaceae > FS08-3. The sequence continues at coordinate 2,931 of DYTG01000118.1, read as the reverse complement.
AATTTTGTAGTGGCTATTGATGATTACGAGATGGGTGTAACGCAAGTCATTCGAGGCGATGATCACCTCTACAATACTCCCAAACAAATTGTAGTCTATCGTGCCTTAGACTTGGCGTTGCCCAAATTTTATCATGTAGCCATGATTAACAACGAACAAGGCAAAAAACTCTCCAAACGAGACGGAGCCACCGATGTGATGGAGTATAAAACGCAAGGATTTTTACCCGAGGCGTTGTTAAATTTTTTGGTACGATTGGGGTGGAGTCATGGCGATCAAGAGATATTTACACTTGAGCGGATGATAGAACTCTTCGACCCAAAAGAGATTAATAAAAGTGCTTCAAGCTACAATCTCGATAAACTTTTGTGGATTAATGCAACGCACATGAAAAATATGCCCACAAACCAAATGATAGAGTTGCTCAAAAGCTACGATTGCGATATTGCAACGCACGACAAAAAAGAGGCAATTCTCAAAGCTACTATTGAACGAGCCAAAACCATGGTGGAACTCAAAGAACAAATTGAGCTTATTTTAAACGCCCCCAAAGAGTACGATTCAAAAGCGGTGCAAAAAGCCTTCAAAGCTGATACCAAAGAGATGCTATCAAGCTTCATTGAGGATTTAACAACCATTCGCCCTAGTTCTTCACAGGCGATACACGCACTGATGAATGAATTTTTGAGTGCAAGAGGGTTGGGATTTGGTAAACTGGGGCAACCTCTACGTATCGCACTCCTTGGGGCTATGAGCGGTTCGGGATTGGATGAGATTATTGATATTATAAGTATTGACGAGACGAAGGCACGTGTTCAAAGATTCATCGAAAGTGTTGAAGTGCAAAACTCTTAGTTTATCATGTGTTAATTTATCTCATTTTCATTAAATTTGGGTATAATTACCGCCATTATACCCACCAGAGGGTAAGTTTTTAAAAAGAGGATAGAATGACATCAACATTTTTGATTTTTCAAATACTATTATCACTTGTCATCACCATTGCCGTTTTGCTTCAAAAGAGTTCATCCATTGGGCTTGGAGCCTACAGTGGTAGCAATGAGAGCATGTTTGGAGCCAAAGGACCTGCGGGTTTTTTGGCAAAGTTTACTTTTAGTATCGCTTTGTTGTTTATTGTTAATACTTTAGCACTTGGATATTTTTACAACACGCAAAACAGCAAATCGGTAGTCGATAGCGTAACAAGCGATGTTCCAATGGCACCTACAAGTGATCAAAAAGTATCTAGCAATGATGCTCCAGCCCTACCCACAAAAATAGAAGAGACTCCCGTATCTGCACCTATTCAAGCACCTACGGAGGTTAATGCGACCCAAACTTCAGAAGATGCAAACGTTTCGAGCGATAGCAACACAACGCAAGCCGACACAAACTCAATCGTTGAGTCCAATACCACCAAAGAGTCCAACGCTTCAAACTAAACAAAGAAGCCCTTAGGGTTCTTTGTTTACTACGCACTTTGCTGCGACAAAAAATCTGAGATTTCAAATCAAGTTTAAAATGACAAACATCATAAGATAATTTTTAAGTGCATAACATCAGTTAAATAAGCTAAAACACGCTAAAATGCTATAATTATTTACAAAGGATTTTACATGCTAGATGAAATTTTCAATGATACCAAAGAACATATGCAAAAGAGCATTGTCGCCCTTAGAAGAGACTACAGTACTTTGCGTTCGGGAAGCGTGACAACCAACATTATTGACCATATCAAAGTCGATTACTACGGCACACCCACAGCTATCAATCAAGTCGCCAACGTCATTGCAACCGATGCTACAACCATTACTATCACTCCATGGGAAAAAACCATGCTCAATCCCGTGGGCAAAGCCATTCAAGAGGCAAACATTGGTGTCAATCCCAACAACGACGGAAGCGTGATTAAGCTCTTCTTCCCTCCTATGACTACCGATCAGAGAAAAGAGATTGTCAAACAAGCCAAAGGCATGACCGACAAAGCCAAAGTCGCTATCCGAAATATCCGAAAAGATGCCAATGACAAAGTCAAAAAACTCAACAAAGACAAAGCCATTAACGACGACGAGTCCAAAAAAGCAATGGATCAAATCCAAAAATTTACCGATGAACACGTGGCTGAGTGCGATGCTACCTTCGCTAAAAAAGAGCAAGATATTTTAAAAGTCTAACGATGAATGTAGAACAAATATATAAAGATGCAGGGGCATTACTCGAAGGACACTTCATCCTAAGTAGTGGTAATCACTCCAGTCGCTATTTGCAAAGTGCAAAAGTTTTGGAAAATCCCGCCGTAGCAGAGAAATTGGCAATCGCTTTGGCACACATGATTCGCAACGCCCAAATTGAAGCTCACAGCGTTTGTGCACCTGCTTTGGGTGGTGTACTTGCGGGATACGAGCTCGCACGGGCGTTGGAGATTCGCTCTATCTTTGTGGAGCGAAAAGATGGCACAATGCAACTTCGCCGAGGTTTTGAAGTCAAAGCAGGTGAGAAGTTTATTATTTGCGAAGATATTATTACCACGGGATGTTCGGCTATGGAGGCTCTTGAGGTGATTGAATCGCTAGGAGGCGAGGTGGTTGCTTTTGCCTCTTTGGCAAATCGTGGTTTTTGTTCTCGCACAGGAAGCCAAACACTAACCAAAAAGGAGTGCAAACTCAAAGCAGGAGTTGCCTTTTTTGCATTAGAGGATTTTGAATTTGAAATGTATTTGCCCAACCAATGCCCCTTGTGCCAAGCTGGAAGCGAGGCGATTAAACCAGGAAGTCGCAACTAAACCCCCGCAAAGCCCTAAAATACAAATTTTAGGGACTACAAAATCCTATCACTATTCACTCTTTGCGGTCTCTTTTAGCTTTTGTTATGCAAAATTCTATTACAATATCTCAAATAGACCAAGGAGATACCATGCGATACCTATTGATA